>JAZTZS010000020.1:0-105725 GCA_045637585.1 Faecousia sp.
AACGATATTGTGAGATTTTTCTTTCCGAAGGGCTTCGATTTCAGGACGGTTACGGATGAGGATATTCAGTTTGTTGAAGACCTTATCAATAACCGCCCAAGAAAGTGTCTTGACTGGAAAACTCCTGCTGAAATTTTAGAAAAAAGTGTTGCACTTGGTTGACAATCTGCCGTGGCACGGCGTTAAGCCGTGACGGAGGGGTTGTACTCGTAGTGACAATCCCCCAGTCACCGCTGTGCGGTGACAGCCCCCTTTACACAAGGGGGCCTTAGTGCGCACCTAACCGCATCTGCGGTGGTGGGGCACTACACGCAAGAGAAAGAAAATTCGATGAGCCTATAGGCCCGGCTGGTAAAAGGCCCTAAGGGGGCCTGTGCATACCACCGGCACGGCCGGTGGTTATGATTGTAAAAACACATCAGCCAACCCCTTTTGTGGCCAGCCGATATGTTTTTTTCGTATTTTACAACGCGCCTATTCTTGTATCTGGTGCCAATATTATAAATATTATAGCAGATTTTATATGGAATGCTCATAGCAATCCTGTATAATGAAGCTATCATCCATACTACAATTTGACCTACGAAGGAGGAATCATTATGGCGCAAGCATTGAGAATCGGTTATTTCAAGCACTGGCACCGTCCCCCTTACCAGTTTATTGATTTTCTGGCAGAAGAAGGAATTGTGGTCTCCGAAATTAACTACGCTTCCAAGAACTATCTGGAAGGCTACGATGTAGCCATTATTGAGCAGCACGGCTTTAATGACTACATTGAAAACGACGAGCCCTACATTCAAGACTGGGTCAAGCGGGGCGGTATCATCCTGTTTATGCATCAGGATTATCAGCGCTGGGTGCCCCAGTTCCTGCCCCGTGATCTGGGCGATACCATGCTGATCCACCGGTATATCCAGACCATCGACGGTTTCACCTGCGCCGCGGATTCCACCTATACCGAAGATCCCAGCCTGTATATGACCTACCTAATGCCCTGGGTGGAAAATCCCGGCAAACGACTGTTCAGCGAGCCTAATGTAATCACTCCCGACGAGATGCTTCACTGGAAGCTGGGTGTGGATACCTTCACCATCACCCATGGTACCGCCAGTCTGGAAGCCACCCCTGTACGGACCACAGCAAAATCTTGCTTCCTCACCCCCAAGAAGGGAAACTGGGAGATCCTTGGTTCCTTTATGGACTGCGCTGTTCGGGATGGCGCTCTGATCATGAAGGGCAGCTACGGCAAGGGCATGTACTTTCTGAACCAGGTTCTGTTCCCCGAAGTTTTGGATCCTGAGGCTGAGCGGGCTCTTGCGTTCTGGAAGAAGTATGTTCACAACATGTTTGCCTATCTGATCCGTTTCAAGAACGGTGAATCTGAGGAATTGCCGGCGGAGGCACCCAAGACATTGCCTATCAAGAAGAACTACAAACTGGCCACCCACATGCACTCTTTGGACTGGTACGGTGCCGACTCTCATCCCGGCACTATCAATGCTATCATGCGCTATATGGGTTGGGACATCTGTTCTCTGGCTGTGAAGGATGTCAATCCCTATATGGGCAGACTGAGCACGGAAAAGTATTCTGACGATAAGGTCCTATTCCTGGATGGACAGGAGCTGCATCCCTTTAACTGGGAGGACCGTTTTGAACATCTGTCCCACAATGCCTACCACATTCTGGCCATCGGCATCGACCCGAATGCCTACACCCCAAAGTACACCTGCAGCTTCTTTGGCGACGAGGAAGTAGATGCCTATCTGAAAGAAGCACTGGCATACATCCACGCACACGGCGGTGTAGCCTGCGCCACCCACCCCAACACTGATTACTGGCGTGACTACGACTACGATGCCGTTGATAAGGAACCTGCCCGTCCTCTGGCCGGCACCGAGATTGAAAAGAGCTGGCTGGATGGGCATCGGCTGCCCATTATGAACTCTGTTGACCTGTACGGCCCTCGACGTGCTATCGACAATCCTGCTATCAATTTCCTTTACTTAAAGGGCGAGTTACCCTGCCGGGACAGCGTTACCAAGGCCATCCGGAACGGTCACACCATTGCTGCCTGTGGATTTGCCGAGTGCGACATTTGTCTGGGTGATTATATACCCGGCGACTATGTTCCCACAGAAGAAGCTGCAGCAGGCGAGGTCTCTATCTTTGCCATAACACGCTGCGGTCCTATCCGTCAGGTGCGTGTCTACTCCGGTCCGGAGCTGATCTTCACCCACGCCGGCAGTGAGAACGGTACTGTAGATATCAAGGTGCCTTTGGAGGGCGCAACGCTGGATCGCTTTGTCCGTGTGGAAGTGGAAGGGCTCAACGAGCATTGGATCTGCAATTCCACACCCTTCTATCTGGTGTAAACCAACTACGTAAACGGGCGTGTTGCATCCATTTTGCAACGCGCCCTTTATATATTTATTGCTCCAGCAGTGCTTTTGCCTTTCTGGCAACAATGATTTCTTCGTTTGTGTCAACAACATACACCCGAACCCGACTGCCCTCCGTAGAGATATCATCGCCACCCTTGGCGTTAGCGTTTTTGTCACTGTCCAGCTGTACACCGAGACATTCCAAGCCCTCCAGTGCCATCTCACGGACGGAATCGCTGTTGCGTCCAATACCACCGCCGAATACGATGGCATCTACACCGCCCATGGCAGCCGTATAGGCACCGATGTACTTTTTGATGCCATAGGCGTATGCCTTCACAGCGTTCTGACAGTCCACATTACCTTTGTCTGCTGCTTCCTGAATATCACGCAGATCATTGGAAATACCGCCAGACATGCCGTACAGTCCGCTCTTGCTCTGGAGCATGGTTTTTACCTCACTCAGCTCCATGCCGCATTCCTCTACCAAATGGAAGATGATATATGGGTCCATATCACCGATGCGGTTGTTCTGCAGCACTCCGCACTGCAAACCCATACCCATGGTGGTATCCACACTGATGCCGTTTTTCACTGCACATAGACTGCCACTGCCGCCCAGATGACAGCACACCAGTTTCAAATCCTCCCGACCCATCTCTTTAGCTGTCCATGTGGAGAGGTATTCCAGGGATGCACCGTGGAAGCCGTAACGGCGGATTGCATGCTTTTTACTCAGCTCCAGCGGAATGGGGTAGAGGTAAGCCTCTGGAGGCATATTTGCATGGAAGGCTGTCTCAAAAGAGCCAATCAAAGGTGTTTCCGGCATTAACGCCTTAAACTGCCGGATGGCTGCGATATAGGGCGGATTGTGTGCAGGGGCTACAGAATTAAAATCAGCCATAGCCTTCAGTACATTCTCAGTCAAATACTGCACACCAGTCACACCCTTTGCGTGTACCACCTTAAAACCTACACAGGAAATATCATCCAGGGAGGAAATGCAGTCGCTCATCAAGGCGTCCAGCATAGCGGTGATTGCTTCCCTATGGGTAGGAAAGGGAATCTCTTCCCGTAGGGATGTTCCTGTAAGCGGATTCTTGTGGTAGAAAAGGCTTTTTTCTGTACCTACCCGTTCAGCACCGCCGGAGCAGAGCACCTTCTCTCCTGCATCCATGTGAAACAGTTGGTATTTTAATGATGTGCTGCCGACATTACAAATTAATATTTTCATAGAATTCTCCTTACTTCTGTGACGTGAAGGACATTGTCTTCCACCGTGAAATGAATATCAAAATCCGCGAAATTTAAGCCGTAAACCCGATCGGGTTTTCTCTGGTAGGAGGGGCGAGGGTCATGGGAGAGAACTCCCAATGCTGCGTCACGCTTTTCTTCCGGCAGGAGAGAGAGTAAGTGTGGTGGGAAATCCACAGTAAGGATAAATTTTTTTGCGGAGTCCGTAAAGCCTCCTGTCGCAGAAGGATGGCAGTCGCTGTATGGAATATAAGGCTTGATATCAAAAATAGGCGTACCATCCATCAGATCCGCGCCTGCAACGTGTAAAACAGTTCCACAGTCGGCGGTTTGCTCCACTCCCAGCAGCCTCACACTGGAGAGCCCCAGGCTGTTAGGGCGGAAAGGGGAGCGGGTGGCAAATACACCCATTCGTGTGTTCCCACCCAACCGGGGAGGGCGTACGGTGGGGGACCAAGCCTGCTGCACAGATTCGGAAAACTGCCAAATTAACCATAAGTGGGAATACCCATCAATACCGCGCAGTGCATCTGCGTTGCGATATTCCGGTTCGAAAACGATGGTAGACCGTAGTGCATCTACCAGCCCGCTTTGCCGGGGAATTCCGAATTTTGTTGGAAAGTCAGAATGCATTCTGGCAATGGCATGTATAGTGGCATCCATTATGACCGCACCTTTCTAAGGAAAAAGGTAATGATGAACAGTAGAGCAAGCGCTAAGCTGATTGCAGCCCCCGCGGAAGTTCCCAGATAGAACGAAAGGCACAGGCCTGCAATGCCGGCAAGGAGGGCAAACAGCACGGAAAAACCGTGATACTGCCGTAAATTCCTGGATATATTCCTTGAAGCCGCTCCTGGTAGCACCAAAAGGGAGTTGAGAATCAAAAGACCCACCCAAGAAATAGCAAGGGTTACAATCACTGCGATGGCAACTGTAAATACAGCCTGCAAAATACCGGGTGAAAAACCGCGTGAGGATGCTAGTTGTGGGTGCACGGAAATCAAAGTCAGCCGATTGCTGTAAACAAGCCAAAACAGAATAACGGCCAACAGAACACCGGCCAACATTCCAATTTCTCCGGGAGCGATTGAGAGAATGTCGCCAATCAGGTATTTATTGTATTTGGTAAAGCTACCGCCGCCTAGGGTTGCAATAAAAATCCCCAATGCAACAGCTGTGCTTGAAAATACACCGATCAAAGTATCTGCTGTCTGATTGCTGCGGCTGCGGACATAGGAAAAGAGCAGCGCAAAAACCACTGCGAACAAAACAGCCACCCATGTCGGGCTTGCAATCCCGCAAATACAGCCGATGGCAATGCCTGTGAAGGCGGAGTGGCCAAGTGCATCGGAGAAAAAGCTCATACGCCCGGTGACAATCATGGTGGAGCAAAGACCAAACAAGGGCCCCATTAACAGTACTGCAAGAAAAGCATTTTTCATGAAATTCCAGTGAAGCATCTCTAACGGAAATGCATCGCAAATCTCATACCATGTATCCATCATAGGCTGCCTCCCTTGCGGTGAAATACCTTGCGAAAGGCTTCGGAGTTCAGTACCTCGCGGGGAGAGCCCTGGCAGACAATACCATGGTCAATAAGCACAACCTGGTTTGCATAAGTTGGCAGCATGCCGAAATCGTGGGTAGTCATTAAAATAGAAAGGTCATAGATTTGTCGGATCTCATCCAGCATATCCATCAACGTTTCCATGCCCTCTACGTCCACACCGGAGAGGGGTTCATCCAATATTAGGATATTGGGAATGGGCTCCAATGCCAGTGCCAACAGAACCCGCTGTAATTCGCCACCGGAGAGTGTACCTACACGCTTATCAATCAAATCCTCTCCGTGGACACGGGAAAGGCAATTGAGCACCTGTTTTCGCATTGCCCTTGAAAGCCCCAGAAAGGCAGGCCGTTTACTCATACAGCAAGCAAACAGATCTGCAACAGATAACGGGTCGCTGGGGTCAAAATTTGGGCTTTGGGGCACATAGCCGATTTTGGGTTTCCGATTACGCTGACCGGGTACAGAGAAGGAAATGATGCCCTCGTACTCGCGATGTCCCAAAATGGCTTTTAAAAGTGTGCTTTTTCCCGCACCGTTGGGGCCAATAAGGGCGACCATTTCTCCACAGTGAACATGAAGGTTCACATTCTGCAGGATGGTATCGCTGCCGATTTTTATGGATAGATCTTGTATCCGCAGACAGCAGGAGTGTCCACAGCTACCGCCATGTGTGCCAATGTTCATCCCAAGGCCTCCTTTAAAGTGTTAATGTTGTGATACATGGCATCAAAATAACTATCACCTGCCATAGCCATATCCAGCACAAAAACTTCTGCACCAGTCTCTCTATAGAGAATTTCAGCAGCAGAGGTGCTGCCGCTGCGCTCTACAAAAATCGATGGAATTTGGAGGGTGCGGATAAGCTCGGTTAGTTCAATTAATTCCTTAGCTGAGGCCTCGCTGCCGGATTCCTCTTCAACCGTCTCTAAAATATGCAGGTCAAAGCTCTGGGCCAAATATGCGAAGCCATCGTGAAAGGTAATCATATCTCGGATGGATAAATTTTCAAGAGCGCGTTCGCCGTAGTCCTGCAGGGCGTTCAATTGGACCAGAAGTGAATCTAAGTTTTCCAGGAATGAGTCTTTATGCTGCGGATATAACGCGATAAGGCCATGAGAAATGTTCTGACACATCTTTTTTGCGTTGACAGGGGACAACCAGATATGGGGGTCTTGCTCATGGTGGTGATTGTGATTGTGTTCTTCGTGGTTGTGGTGGTCGTCGTAGTCTAATAAAGATATGTCGTTTGATGCGTCAATTAGCATATTGGCCTCGGTTAAAGCATCCTCCAAAAATGCTTCCAGACCGGCGCCGGAAAGGATAATTACCTGCGCCGAAGCAATTTCCTGCATCTGGGATACCTGCAGTGTATAGTCATGAAGACAGGAGACTTCTTCAGTCACGAGTCGGGTAACAGAGATACCTGTGCCTTTACACAGTGCAGTCGTGAATTCGTATACTGGTAACGTTGTTGTAGCAATTTGTCCGCGGTCGGCAGAAGAGGCACAGCTGCTGAACAGGCTCATTGACAAAAGCAGAGTGAAAAGAATTATCAGCTTTTTCATATTAATCATTCCAAACGTAAACATTGTTTCTATATATAAGTTTACCACGTCTGTCAAGAAAAAGGAGACTGCAAATGCAGTCTCCTTTTGTGTGTTCATTGATTTTCCATCCATGCCTTGACTTTTGTTTTTGCAAGACGTAGGATATCCTCATCGGGGTAGGGAGAAGCCTCACCACCATGTACATACAGAAAATATAGGCCACCGGGAGTCTGAAATAAGACCTCCTCATAGCCGGCGGGATCTCCATAGAAACCAAAGGTACGTTTGGCGATAAAGGTGGAAACCTCCGTATCGTATTCCTTCTTACAGATAATCTTTTTCATATTAGCCTCCTAGGTGATTGCAGATTACCTGTTAAGTATAAATGAAAGTTCACAAATTTCAAGGAAATTTTGTTTATTTTTGTTGCATAATCAAAAGATTGGAATTATCATAAAATATGACGATGTTTTTATATGAAAATATATGTAAAATTTTAAGCTTTTGGGATAACGACACTATACTGATAAACGAAGGATTGGATAAAAATGAAAGATTTGCCCGCATTTACAACAGAAAACGGTGTCGCATCACTGGTGCTTCAGGAAATTCCATATGGAAGCGTAGCGTATGTGATTATCCGGGACAGTGCAGCACCGGAACCTTTCATTGAAGAATGCCGTGACTTTTGCAGAGCTGCCGGCGCCGAGCGTGTTTTCACCACCGGTCATTCAAGCTTGACTGCATATCCAAAATATACCAGTATTTGGAAGATGTCCCGACTTCTGGAAGGTTTACCGGACACGGATGCAGCTCTGTTCCCTGTAACTGAGCAGTCCGTCGAGCAGTGGCGCTCAATATACAACCAGAAAATGCGTACGGTCCACAATGCGGCCTATATGACGCAGGAGAAAGGTCGGCAGATGTTGGAAAGAGGAGACGGCTATTTTATTCACAGGGATGACTTGCTTATTGGCATCGGGATGGCATCCGGTGAGAAAATTGATGCCGTAGCTTCGTTAATACCCGGAGGTGGCTGCGATGTTGTACTGGCATTGTGCCATGCGCTTTCCGGAGAGGAAGTGAGCCTTGAGGTGGCGTCTGAAAACAAGAAAGCTGTTCAGCTATATTCTCAGTTGGGTTTTATTAAGACAGCAGAAATATCCACTTGGTATCAAATTTTATAGTCTGTAAAGGAAAAACACTTGACAAATAGTTTTGCATAGTGTATTATGTGCTAGGTGTCAAGGAGAAAACTTGACAGGGAGGTCTCTATGGATGCTTTGCAGATGACGCTGCTGTTTGATTACTATGGTGAGCTGCTCACGGATCGTCAGCGTATGTGCTTCGATCTGCGGCACAACCAGGATATGTCTCTGACTGAAATTGCGGAGGAGTTACAGGTAAGCCGCCAGGGTGTGCATGACAATTTAAGCCGTGCAGAAGCGTTGCTTGCAAACATGGAACAAAAAACCGGCTGTGTTCGCCGGGATATGCAGTGCCGTAGGGCCGCACAGACCATCCGACGGTTGGCTGAACAGCTAACGGAACATCAGGATATGCAGATTTGTGACCTTGCACGGCAAATTGTTGCCGCGACGAAAGGTCTTGAGGAGTAGATTATGGCATTTGAAGGCTTGACCGA
Organism: Faecousia sp.; assembly: GCA_045637585.1. Taxonomy (GTDB): domain Bacteria; phylum Bacillota; class Clostridia; order Oscillospirales; family Oscillospiraceae; genus Faecousia. Next base: position 8,401 of record JAZTZS010000020.1, read on the forward strand.
AAAAATATCTGCTACTTTTAAAAAGCTTAGGGGCAAAGGCCGCCTGAAGGAAGCCGATGTAAAGGAAGCTATGCGCGAGATTCGCATGGCACTTTTAGAAGCGGACGTAAGCTATAAGGTTGTCAAGGATTTTACAAAGTCTGTTACAGAGCGCTGTGTTGGTGCGGATGTATTGGAAGCCTTGAGTCCGGCGCAGATGATTGTAAAAATCGTCAACGAAGAGCTCACAAAGCTCATGGGTAGCGATATCAAACACATAACCATTAACCCCAACGGACCGACGGTAGTGATGCTCATTGGCTTGCAGGGTGCCGGTAAGACTACCAATGGCAGTAAGCTAGCAGGCCTTATGAAGCGTCAGGGAAAGAATCCCCTGTTGGTGGCCTGCGATATTTATCGTCCAGCCGCTATTCAGCAGCTGAAGGTTTGCGGTGAAAAGCTGGGTATACCCGTGTTTGAAAAGGGACAGATAGACCCGGTGCAGATTGCAAAGGAAGCGGTGCTTTATGCACGGCAGCACGGCCATGATATGGTATTTCTCGATACCGCAGGCCGGCTTCATATAGACGATAAACTCATGGAAGAACTGAAGAATATCAAGGCAGCGGTAAAACCGGATGAGATTATGCTGGTTGTAGATGCCATGATCGGTCAGGACGCAGTGAATGCGGCACAGAACTTCAATGAGTGGTTGGATATCGACTCTGTTCTCCTGTCCAAGTTGGACGGCGATGCCAGAGGCGGTGCTGCTCTTTCAGTCCGTGCGGTTACCGGAAAACCCATTAAGTTTGCCGGTATGGGTGAAAAGCTCGAGGATATTGAGCCATTTCATCCGGATAGAATGGCTTCCCGGATTTTGGGAATGGGTGACGTGCTGTCACTGATTGAAAAAGCTGAAAAGGCATATGATGCCAAGAAGGCTGCAGAAATAGAAGAGCGGCTGAAATCCAATAAGTTTACCCTGCAGGATTTCTACGATCAGATGGTTCAGCTGAAATCCATGGGCTCCATGCAGGATTTACTTGCCCAGATGCCCGGCGGTATGGGACTGAAAAACGTCCAGTTGGATGAAAAAGCCATGGGACGGACAGAGGCAATCATCCTGTCTATGACCCCAAAGGAACGAGAAAACCCCAACATCATCGCTGCCAGCCGTAAAAAGCGCATAGCTAACGGTGCGGGCGTAAAGGTAGAAGATGTCAATCGTCTTTTAAAATCCTTTGACCAGATGAAAGCAATGATTAAGCAGTTTTCCGGTCCCGGCGCAGGAAAAAAGATGAAGCGAATGGGTGGTCGATTCGGCGGTTTTGGCGGATTCCCCGGCTTCTAATAAACGGTTCGCTGAAAGCAATTTGCTTTGCGATATAGAAAACAGAAATATTTTTGGAGGTGAAACTCATGGTTAAAATCAGACTGAGAAGAATGGGTGCAAAGAAGGCTCCCTACTACCGTATTGTTGTCGCTGACTCCCGCAGCCCCCGCGATGGCCGCTGCATTGAAGAGATTGGTACCTACAATCCTCTGACCGAGCCCGCAGTCATTACTGTTGATGCCGAAAAGGCTCAGACTTGGACCAAGAACGGCGCACAGCTCACTGACACTGTCCGCGGTCTGCTGAAGAAGGCTGGCGTGCTGTAATTCCCCGAAGGAGTAGCGCAATGAAAGAACTTTTGCTGTATATGGCAAAGAATCTAGTGGACGAGCCTGATGCGGTGACAGTCACCGAAGCCTCCGATGAGGAAGGTAAAGTGCTGGAACTCCATGTTGCCCCCGGGGACATGGGTAAGGTCATCGGTCGCCAGGGTCGAATCGCGAAAGAGATTCGTACCATTGTTAAAACCGTTGCCCAGCGCACCGGCGAAAAAATCACGGTGGAAATCGTGGATTAACGGCTTATGCGTGACGCTTGGCGCCACGCATTTTCCGTTTTTTGGAGGAGTATATGAGGCTGGAATATATCGATGCAGGGGAAATCGTAACGACCCATGGAGTCCGCGGCGAAGTAAAAGTGATGCCGTGGCTGGATTGCCCTGAAATGCTTTGTGAATTTGAACGCTGCCGTATTGACGGAAAAGAATATAAGATAATCGACTGCCGTGTGCAAAAGACCTGCAACTTATTAAAGCTGCAGGGCATTGACACTATGGAGGCTGCACAGGCTATGCGCGGAATGACTGTGCAGTTATACCGTGAGGATATCGACAGTGATGTGATTTTTGCTGCAGAACTGCTGGGCGTTGAAGTCTTTTGCCAGGGAGAGAATATTGGCCATATTACAGATGTGCTGGATTATCCCGGAAATGCTGTATACGTAGTGGGAACCAACCAAAATAAAAGTGTGTACATGATTCCTGCAGTAAAAGCGTTTATTCTCTCTACAGATATTGAAAATAATGAGATGCATGTCAAGCTCATTAAGGGGATGCGTACCGATGAGAATTGATATTTTGACGCTGTTTCCGGATACCATGGGAGATGTTTTGTCCGAGAGTATTTTGGGAAGAGCACAGGATCGTGGGTTTATTCGCATTGAAGCCCACCAGATTCGGGATTATACGGCCAGCAAGCAGTGCCAGGTAGATGACTACCCCTATGGCGGCGGCAGGGGTGCTATTATGCAAGCAGATCCATTGTATCGGTGCTGGGAAGCTGTATGCGACCAGGCCGGTGGTCCGGTGCACACCATTTACCTGTCACCCTGCGGTAAGACCTTTCGACAGGCTGATGCCATTCGTTTAAGCAAGCTGGAGAATTTGATCTTTGTCTGTGGTCACTATGAGGGTATTGACCAGCGGTTTATTGACGAATGTGTGGACGAGGAATTGTCTTTAGGTGATTTTGTGCTTACTGGCGGTGAGATTGCTGCCATGGCTATGACAGATGCAATCTGCCGGATGGTGCCGGGCGTGCTGGCAGACCCCGAGTGCTTTGAAGACGAGAGTCATTTCAACGGACTGCTTGAATACCCACAGTACAGTCGTCCTGCGGTGTGGCACGGCAGGGAAGTACCAGAGATTTTGCTGTCCGGTAATCATCAAAAAGTTGCCCAATGGCGGCGGAAGCAATCTCTGCGTAGAACCCGGGAGCGTAGACCCGATATGTACAAGAAGCTTGATTTAAGCAGTAAACAGGACAAAAAACTGTTGCGGGAGATGGAGGCTGAGGACAATGCAGAGGCTGGAAACTCTAAAAAATTGGGTACAGGAGAGTAAGCGTATTGTCTTTTTTGGCGGTGCCGGTGTCAGCACCGAGTCTGGGATTCCCGATTTTCGCAGTACAGACGGACTTTACAGTCAAAGCTTTGATTACCCACCGGAGCGGATTATCAGCCACAGCTTTTATCTGGAAAACCCGGCATATTTTTTCCGTTTCTATCGAGAGAAAATGTTACCACTTGGATTCTCACCTAATATTACCCATAAAACTCTTGCCCGTTGGGAACAGGAGGGGAAACTGACGGCGATCGTGACCCAAAATATCGACGGACTCCATCAGCGGGCAGGATCCCAACGTGTCTATGAACTGCATGGCAGTTCAATGCGAAACTACTGTACTGCCTGCGGAAAGTTTTTCCCGGCAGAGTTTGTAAAGAGTAGTACCACGGTACCCCGTTGCGACTGTGGAGGAATTGTCAAGCCGGATGTTGTGCTATATGAAGAACCGCTAAACGCTGAGACTGTAGAGAAGAGCATCTCGGCTATTCAAAATGCGGATTTGCTGATTGTTGCTGGTACGAGTCTGACAGTATACCCGGCAGCAGGTCTCGTGGAGTACTACACCGGCAATCGGTTGGTGCTAGTTAACAGGGATATAACACAGTACGACAGTCGCGCCAATTTGGTGTTTCATGATTCGATGGGTGATATTTTTTCTCAGCTGCCATAAAGAAGCCAAGAGCAATTAAAGTGCTCTTGGCTTCTTTTATCTCAGTGTTATTCCATTTGTGTGGGGTCGTAGTTTACAATGATACTTTGCCTGGTTAAGGCAGATACATCGGTAACCTTTGTTCCGTAAACATTTGCCTGTATAAGTACAGGGCAGGACGCCAGAGGTTCTACAGATGTCAGTTCCGGATTGTAATCCATGTACACATTGTTCAGCTGCTTTAGCCCTGAAAGAGCATTCAGGTCCGACAGAAGATTGTGAGAGCCATCAATGGCAATCAGCATGCATTCTGCTGACAAGGACGGTAACTCCGCTACCTGATTCGTGGAGAAATTTAACGATGTCAGATTTGGCATTGCAGAGACAACCGAAATATCGGTTAAAGCGTTATTTGAAACATCCAAATGAATAAGCCCTGTACATGCAGACAGCGCAGATAAATCAGAAATGTGATTATAGGATGCAACCAAATAGGTCAAACCGCTGATTCGATTAAGTTGCGCCAGATCGGTCAACTGATTATTGCTTACATCCAGCCATTTTAGTCCGGCAAGGGAATCAATAGGAGCCAGTGTTGTCAGCGTATTGTAGGAAACATCCAAGCTCGTAACATTTGTTAGCCTTGCCAGTGCGCTTAGGCTTGTTAACGCATTATGCTGCAAATAGACCTCTTGAAGCTGCGGCATTGCGCTGAGCGCCTGAATATTACGTATGGTATTATTGCTTAAATCGAGATATGTTAGGTTCACCGCGCGTTCCAGACCGGTTGTAGTAGAAAGCCCACAGCCGTTTAACGTTAGCCTTGTAAGCTGGGGAAGGTTTCCGATTACTGCCAGTTCGTCAGTGCTGACCGAAGTGTTGGTAACAGAAAGGGTCGTAAGGTTTGTAAGCGCAGATAGATTGTGCAGTTGTCCGGAAATTCCGTCTGCTATTACCAATTCATTTAGATACGGAAGCCAGCGCAGGTCTTCAAGACTGGTTGCTTCGGCAGGTACCTGAAAGGAGAGAATCTTCCATAGGTCATTGGAGTAGAGCGGAGCTTGGGCATCTACGGACAGTTGTGACCGTATTTGTGCTTCGATTGCAGGGTCGGCAAAAGAAACCTCTTCAATGACTCCGCCAATGGTATATCCCAAAATAGATAGGGGACTGACAAGACCGTTATCCGCAATGGCCACAGTATATATGGTATTTTCTCCGTCAACCATCGGGATGGGCTGGGAATAGGGGGCATCGTGGATAGATGGGTATTGCGCTATGTTATTTGCGTAAATTGTACCGGTCTGTGCCTGCAGAGCGACAGATATATATTGGGAATAGAATCCCGGTTCCGGAGAAGCCACAGGTGCAGCAGGACGCTGTGATTGAATTTCTCTCCGTATTTCTGGGTTCAAAATACCATCCAGCAGTTTAACTGCGTCCAGAATTTTATCCTGCTCAATATAGGTTTTGCTCAATGCAATATACAGATCGATGCCGCCGCCGTCCTCAATTGCACGAGATAAAGTATATTCAGCACGTGTGTAATTACCCGCGTTTTTATGCTGCTGGGCCAATTCTATGGCAACTGCATCATTGTCTCCAGACTGTTCATAGGCTCGGTCATAAAACCACGCCGCAACATTATGGTTGCCTTGACTTTCAAAGTATCGGGCACTGCTTAAAAGCATATCTCTTGTAAATTCCCGGTCATATATCAATAAATACCAAGCAAGGCAGATCAAAATTGTCAGCGAAAGCAGAATTGGGAGTAGTATTTTAATTGCTCGTTTCATTTTGTGCTCCATTCCTGTGTAATACATAGTAAATTATACTTCTAGCCCGGAATTATGTCAAGTATTCGAAAAAACTTTAAAATTTAAGCAACAAAAACCGACATATGGATACTTGCTCCTTTGCTACAATAGCATCGGGTGATATACATGAGAGGAAAGTACCATGAACTGTATCTTGCTGTGCTGCTGGGCATCGTTTTCCCGGCTGTTTTCTTCACTCTATTGCAGAGAAGACCAGACCACGATAAAGGGGATGTAACAACTGCTGATCCTGTGCAAACAGTGACAACTGCCGTTGAGACGCAAAACAACACGCTGCCAGTACTAATGCCGGATGGCAATGTTGTTCCTATGGATCTGGAAAATTACGTGACTTGCGTGCTATTGGCAGAGATGCCAGCTGAATTTGAACTGGAAGCCTTGATGGCGCAGGCGGTTGTGGCCAGAACATACACATTAAAACGCTTTGAAACCGACTGGAAACATCAAAATGCTGCGGTCTGTACAGATTCAACCTGCTGTCAAGCCTATACCTCTAAGGATAACTACATAAAAAATGAGGCATCCGTCACAATGTTTGAAAAAGTCTCCAATGCTGTAGCGAATACAAAGGGCCAGGTGCTCACATATAACGGGTCTTTAATTGAAGCTACATACTTTTCCTGCTCCGGAGGTAGGACGGAGGATGCTTTGGCTGTATGGGGGACGGAGATACCGTACCTGCAGGCAGTTGACAGTCCGGGAGAAGAATCGGCAGCACACTTTATGGAAACTGTTTCCTTCTCACTACAGGAATTTTGTGAATTACTTGGTGTCACGCTGACAGGAGATTGGCTGGGCGAGATTACCTATACAGATGGAGGCGGCGTGGATACCATTGAAATTGGGTCAGAAATATATAAAGGCACTACCCTTCGCCAGAAGCTTTCCCTGCGCTCCACGGCTTTTGTAATCACGCCGGTAGGGAATACGGTTACTGTAACAACGAAAGGTTTTGGGCACCGTGTAGGGATGAGTCAATATGGCGCGGAGGCAATGGCGGTGCAGGGAAGTGGTTACAAAGAAATTCTTTCCTATTACTATCCCGGTACGCAACTGGAGCAATACCGAAATGTTTGACAAAACGTCGAATATTAGGTAGAATAGGGGAAATTACAGAAAGGGTGTATTATTGTGCCTATCCAAATCCCCAACGACTTGCCTGCTGCCAATATTCTGCAGCAAGAAAACATCTTTGTTATGTCTGAGAATCGGGCAACCACCCAGGATATTCGCCCGTTGGAAATTGTACTTTTGAATCTGATGCCCACCAAAATTGCCACAGAAACACAGCTTAGCCGATTGCTGGGAAATACGCCCCTGCAGGTAAAGCTGGAACTGATGCACACAACCTCTCATGTCTCCAAAAATGTGTCACAGGAGCATTTGCTGACGTTTTATAAAAGCTTTGATGAGCTGAAACACAGAAAATTTGACGGCATGGTCATCACCGGTGCGCCTGTTGAAAACATGCCCTTTGAAGAGGTAGATTACTGGCCTGAACTGTGTCGGATTATGGAGTGGAGCAAAACAAACGTTCACAGTACGTTCCATATCTGCTGGGGCGCACAGGCAGGACTCTATTACCATTACGGCATCCAAAAATATCCGATGGATGAGAAAATGTTCGGTGTATTTGAACATAAAGCAGACTACAAGCGCTCTATTTTGCTGCGCGGCTTTGACGATACCTTCTGGGTACCTCATTCCAGACACACTACAGTACGCCGTGAGGACATTGAAGCGATTCCGGGAATGAAAATCGTTGCGTCTTCGGAAAAAGCCGGTGTTTATGCTGCACTCAATAAGAACGGCCGCCAGATTTTTGTCACCGGACACTCGGAATATGACCCTGATACTCTGCTGCAAGAGTATCTCCGGGATAAAAATCAGGGATTGCCAATCCGTGTACCGGAAAATTACTTCCCGGATGATGATGATACGAAAGAGCCTATTGTCCGTTGGAGAGGGCATGCAAATCTGCTATTTTCCAACTGGCTGAACTATTTTGTTTATCAGACCACACCCTTTGATATTAAAACTATTGGCGAATAATCTGGACTCCCGTCAATTCTTGGCGGGAGTCTTTTATACAATGTTGACAAGAATGGCAAAAAGTGCTATAATGTCTATAGTTAGCGTAAGCTAACCAGATTGGAGAATAATATGACAATTGACGATTTGAAAATTGGACAAACCGGTACAATCGCCACTGTTGGCGGTGACGGTGCACTGCGTCTGCGTTTTTTGGATATGGGCTTGATTCCGGGCACCTTAGTATTATTGCAAAAGGTTGCACCTATGGGGGATCCAATTCAAATTCAAGTACGAGGGTATGAACTGACCATTCGCCGGGAAGATGCTCGGAGAATTACTCTGCGGGAGGAATCGGTATGATTTTTGCACTGGCCGGAAACCAGAACTGCGGTAAGACGACCCTGTTTAATGCGCTGACCGGGTCCAATCAGCGAGTTGGCAACTTTCCCGGTGTGACGGTTGATCAAAAGATCGGTACTATCCGTGGGTCTGTACATCAAGTGGTTGATTTGCCCGGAATTTATTCTATCCGCTCCTATTCCATGGAGGAAATTGTCACACGAGACTTCATTCTCAACGAAAAACCTGATGCTATATTGAACATAGTGGATGCTACGAACATCGAGCGTAATCTCTACTTGACCCTTCAGCTTTTGGCGTTACGAATTCCCACTGTAATTGCGCTGAATATGATGGATGAGTTAACTGGTAATGGCGGTAGTGTGAATATTCAAGAAATGGAAAAACTGCTGGGTGTCCCGGTGGTGCCTATCAGTGCTATTAAGGGTGAGGGTATTTCAGAGCTTGTGGATATCCTTGTAGAGACGGCCAAAAGAAAAAATCTGCCAAAAGTATTGGATTTTTGCCCGGATGGACCTGTTCACCGCTGTATCCATGCAGTCAGTCACATTATTGAAGATCACGCCAGCCGTATTGACATTTCCCGCAGATTCTGCGCCATTAAGCTGATAGAGGGAGAGGAAGGCTTTTTTGAAAAGCTGGAATTAAGTCAAAACGAGAAGGAATTGATCGAGCACTCGGTCATTGAAATGGAGTATGAGACCGGCCTTGACCGCAATGCCGCACTGGCGGACATGCGCTATAATTTTATTGAGCAGTTGTGCGCAGACTGTGTTATCAAGGCAAAGGAAAGTAAGGAGCACCTGCGTAGTATGCGCATTGACAAGGTTTTGACAAACCGCTACTTGGCAATTCCGCTGTTTGTTGCCATCATGGGCCTTGTATTTTATTTAACCTTTAACGTTTTTGGCGCTCTGCTTTCTGATGGACTTGCCTATGTCATTGACGGTCTGACGTTGCTTGCAGACCGCCTGCTCACAGAATACGGCCTCAATCCGATTGTGCACAGTCTGGTTATAGATGGTATATTTTCCGGTGTAGGCAGTGTACTTAGCTTTTTACCGCTGATTATCGTACTGTTTTTCTTTCTTTCCATTCTGGAGGATTCCGGATATATGGCGCGTGTTGCCTTTGTGATGGACAAGTTACTGCGCAAAATCGGTCTTTCCGGCAAGAGCTTTGTGCCCATGCTGATTGGTTTTGGCTGCACAGTGCCCGGTATCATGGCAACAAGAACCCTATCTTCCCAAAGAGACAGAAAGATGACCATTCTGTTGACGCCGTATATGAGCTGCTCCGCTAAAATCCCCATTTACTCCGTGTTTTCGGCTGCATTTTTTCCCGGGCATGAATTACCGGTGATGATAGCACTGTACTTCGGAGGCATGGTTGTCGGCATACTAGTCGCACTCATCTTAAAAAACACCGCATTTCGCGGCAAACCTGTTCCTTTTATGATGGAGCTGCCGAATTATCGCTTCCCTTCTGCCAGAAGTGTCGCGCAGCTTATGTGGGAAAAGGCAGTTGATTTTCTGCAACGGGCTTTTACGGTCATATTTGTAGCAACCGTGTTGATATGGTTCTTGCAGACCTTTGACATACGCTTTAATGTGGTAGAGGACAGCTCGCAGAGCATTTTGGCAATGCTTGGCCGATGGATTGCACCGGTATTTACGCCCCTTGGCTTTGGCGACTGGCGAATGGTAACAGCATTAGTTTCTGGATTTACTGCCAAGGAAGCCGTTGTCAGTACCTTTGGCGTTATATTGGGCGTGAGCACAGAACAACTGGAGATGGCGCTGCATCAACTGTTTACACCGGCTTCTGCCAGCAGTTTTCTTGCCTTCTGTCTGCTGTATACACCCTGCATGGCGGCTGTAGCAACAATTCGCAGGGAGCTTGGTTCAAACATTAAGACACTGCTGGTAGTACTGGCACAATGTGTTGTGGCCTGGATTGCGGCATTGGTTGTTTATCAGGTGGGGGTGCTGCTGTGAATTGGCTGGATATTACATTGACAGTTCTCATCGTCTCATATTGTGCATACTGTGTTTTTATCAGAAAAAAGAAGGGCTGTTGCGGCAACTGCAGTAGGTGTCACAGTAATTGTAAAAGCGGTTAATCTTTAGAATTGGAGGTGTATCTATGGAATTGTGTATTGATGGTTTGCATGTCATACCGAAACAAGGACAAACCCTTGGTGACATCATTAAGGCACACGGACTTGATCGCCAAAAGCTTTCAGAACGGCCCATTGCGGCACAAATTGCCGGTGAAGTATTCAACCTAAACTATATTCCACTGCGGAACGTCGATGTTTCTCCGGACCGAACCTCTATTCGCCGGGCAATGGCGGCTTCCGGCGGTAATGTCCACCTGCTTACATGCAGCGACCCTAGCGGTAGAGATGTATACGGCAGAACAGTCCAGTTCGTGTTATCGCTGGCATTACGGCAGTTGTGGCCGGATACGCGGGCGAAGATGAACTGTACGATTGGCTCAGCTATTTTCGTGGAGCTAACAAATGTGACACAGTTTTCTTTGCAGGCATTGAAGCGCAAGATTGCGGATTTGGTACAGCAGGACATTCCTTTGATTCGCCAGCGTATGACCACACGGGATGCAATTGCTTATTTCCAAAGAACAGGCCAGCAGGATAAAGCGAATCTGCTCTCCTGGCGAAAAAAAACCTATTTTGATGTTTACACTTACGGCGATTTTGCAGATTATTATTATGGTGAATTAGCTCCTTCCACAGGTTATATGAAAGTGTGGGATGTGCTGGAAGCGGAGAATGGTATTCTGGTCTTATATCCGGACGATAATGATCCGGACCGGATTGCTTCCTATCAAAAGCTTCCTAAGCTGTTCAGTGTCAGCCGTGAATGTGAGCGCTGGCGTTCTTTGATGGACTGTGAAAACATCGCGGACTTGAATGATTTGGTAGGAAACTGTAAAATTCGTGAGCTGATTCGCGTAAACGAAGCGCTCCATGAAAAGCGTTTTGCACAAGTCGCGGATAGGGTTTGTCAACAAAACGCAAAGGCTGTAATGCTAGCAGGCCCCAGCTCGTCAGGAAAAACAACTTCAGCCAACCGGTTGGCAACCCAACTGCGGGTTTATGGGAAAAAGCCTATATTAATGAGTCTGGACGATTACTACATAGATAGGGACAAAATCCCCGTAGGTCCAGACGGTAAGCAGGACTTAGAGCATATAAACACCATTGATACGAATCTTTTTCGTATTCACATGTCTGCGCTCCTTTCCGGAGAATCCATTCAAATTCCGTCGTTCAACTTTTTGACCGGAAAACGAGAGTGGAAAAACCACACATTGCGGCTGTCAAAGGACTCTGTTATCATTGTTGAGGGACTACATGCATTAAACCCTGTACTATTGCCCGAGAATATTGAAAATGCGTTGGTTTTTAAACTTTACGTTTGCCCGTTACTGCCATTGAATCTGGATGACCACAACTGGATTCCTGCCAGCTACCTGCGGCTGCTACGGCGTATTGTCCGGGATTATGAGACAAGAGGCGCGTCGGTTCAAAAAACAATCTCCATGTGGGACTCGGTCAGAAGGGGAGAACGTAAGTGGATTTTTCCGTTCCAGGAAAATGCAGACTTGATTTTCAACAGTGCAACACTGTATGAATTAGCAGTCTTGAAAAAGCATATTTTTCCGCTTCTAACGGCAGTAGAACCGGAGGACCCCGCTTACGAACAAGTGCGTGCTATTGTAAAAGTTCTCAACTACGTATTGGAAGCAGATGTGGATGATGAAATCCCGCCAACCAGCATAGTCAGAGAATTTATCGGCGGCAATAGCTTCTACCGTTAAAAACAGCGTGTGCAACATTTGACATGATGCACACGCTGTTTTTATAGTTCAAAATCTTCATCCTTATATTTTTGGAAATCCAACGTCATGGCTTTTGCCGGCGTGCGTTTACAGGGGTCATACCGGAATTTCCTGCAGGAATAAAATGCAGAAACAACGCCTTGTTTTGTGCAGAGAATTTGGTCATTCTGGATGGCAGTGCCCCATTTGCAATAACTGCATGACCGCGGTAGTTTCTTTCGGAATAGCATAATATGCCTCCTTATATGTTTCTTTATGTCATTATACATGATTTTTCATTGGAATCAAATGCTTTTTTTGAATTTGTACGAAAGTGATGTAGAGAGCGCACACACAAATAGGAATAAGGTACAGGGAAAATGGTATACTCCAACGGGCGTTTTTTGGAAAAACCGTAAATTGAAGCAATCCGGCAAGCAAAGTGCTGCAAAGACATTGGATTACTTTTCCCGGGAAATATAAACCGGTCCCTAAATTGCCGGTTGCAGACACGGTTTGCATACCGACGCAAAGCCCACCAAAAGCCAATAAAAATGAGGCAGCGACAAAACGGACACCCTGTGTCGCTATAGCGCTCAGTTCAACACAACCATTTGTCAGTTCTAGAATACCAACAATTATAGTCTGTATGGAAGCCGGTAAAATACCCAGTACCCGGCATTTGAGCACTGACAGCACAATACGGAACAGGAGCACCCAGCTGCAAATGTTTCCCATTGTTTTCAGCGCGATACTTACTGCCTCCGTGAATGATACCGGTGCAGCTACTTGCAGGTTACAGCTTTTATCCTCTTTTTCCGGAAGAAACATTCCAACGACCATTGCTGATAGGATGTGGCAGAGCCAGAGAAACCATGGTATCCCCGGAATTGTAAACTGTCTTGAGAGAATACCGAATATAAATGCTGGGCCAGCGTTGTTGCAAAATCCCAGCAGCCTTTGAGCGGTGGATTTTGGTATCCTACCACCTCTGTATGCGTCTGTAATGCACTGTGCGCCCACCGGATAGCCTCCCAAAACGCCCAGCAGGAACAAAGACTCACACCCGGTTGGAATGCCGCATAATTTGCTAATTGGCGCTAATATGGGAATACGTTTGCCGACAAGCATGCGGTTAATCATTACGGACAATACCAAAAACGGAAACAACGAGGGAAGAACAGTGTACAAACACAGGTCGACTCCCTCTTTTGCTCCACTTAAAACTGTTTTTCCGTCCAATATCAGTACAAGCATTCCAGCTACACACAGACCTCCACGCAGGATGTCTTTCCTTCTTTTCATTGTCCTCACCCCTTAAGAAACTATGCACGAACAGGGAAGTTCATCCCTACTCGTACATAAGCTATGGTAAAAGGAGGACGATGCAATGGAGCAACGCAGGAGTCTATGGACGCGTTTTGCTGGGGCAGCAGATTTAGATACTGAACCATGTCCCAATCAGCCGCTTGTAGAACTTTCAGGGACAAAGCGGGTTTTGGTGGAAAATCATCAGGGTATATGTGCCTATGGGCAAGAGGAAATACAAATCAAAGTATCCTACGGAAGTCTTATTATCAAGGGCAGTGAACTGGAACTTACATGTATGACAAAGGAACAATTGATTATTACGGGATACATTGACGCGGTTTTGCTGTTTAGGGGGCGGTAAGGGATGGGTATTTGGAATTCCTTTGCCGGTGAACTACAAGTAGAAGTGACAAGTGCAGATATTGCCGGTTTCCTGTCCACAGCAGGAGCTCGTGGTATTTGCTTTAAGAATGTAATGCATACCGGGCCATTGACGGTAAGTGGAAGTATTCTACGCCGTGATTATAAGGGATGCAGAAAACTGATTCAAGAACGTGGAGAATCTATGCGTATATTGAAGCAGCAGGGTGCATTCTGGCGTTTTAAGGCATTGGTGCACAGACCCCTTCTTATGGCAGGAATGTTGCTATTTTTTATTGCGGTTCTTTACATACCAAGCCGGGTTTATTTTATAAAAGTAGAAGGAAACATATCCATACCAGAAAAGAAGATTCTTGAACAAGCCGCATCCTGTGGCATTTCTTTTGGTGCCTCCAGACGTGCCGTAAGAAGTGAAAAAATGAAAAATGCACTGTTGGAACAAATGCCGCAGCTTCAATGGGCGGGCATTAATACTTCCGGATGCGTTGCTACCATACAGGTACGGGAAAAAACCGTTACGGAAAACGATAAGAAACAAGCACATAGCGTAAGCAGCATCATAGCAAGTCGTGATGGTATTGTTCAGGAGTATACGGTTATACAGGGAAATCCCCTATGTCAGAAGGGTCAAGCAGTGAAAGCTGGGGAGGTTTTGATATCCGGTTACACAGACTGCGGTATCAGTATCCGAGCTACGCAGGCAAAAGGGGAGGTTTTTGCCAAAACATACCGCCAGATAGATGTAATTACACCTGTAATTACTGCAAATCGCGGACGTATTATGAATGAAACAAGTCGATATAGCCTGCTGCTTGGAAAAAAACTTATAAAATTCTATAAAGACAGTGGAATTTTGGATACAAGTTGTGTTAAAATGTATTCAGTAGATTATTTAACACTCCCCGGAGGCTTTCCACTGCCGATTGCGTTGGTATCGGAGAGATTTACAACGTTTGAGATGGGGGAGATGGCAGCACAGGAGACAAATTCATTTTCCTGGCTGGCGGATTATGCTGGCACGTACACGAAAGGCCAGATGGTTGCCGGACAGATTTTGCAGAGCAATCTGGACTTGCAATCCAATGAGAATGTTGTCAGATTACGTGGAGATTATGTCTGCCTTGAGATGATTGGACAGACAAAAAACGAGGAGATACTTGGAACAGATGGAAAAGACAATTGAGAAAATAGTCAATGCCGAACGTGTTGAAGATTTAATTGCTGTATTCGGTTCCTTCGATGAAAACATCAAACGTATTGAAGAAGCCCTGGAGGTTTCAATTGTAAACCGGGGCACTGACCTGCGGGTAACCGGAGAAGGAGAGGCTGTTGATAAAGCTGTCCGTACGCTGGAGGGATTACTTTCTTTGGCATCAAAGGGTGAAGTAATCGATGAACAGAGGGTACGGTATCTGATTACGCTGGTACGGGAAGGCAATGATGATCAAGTAGCTAAAATGGCAAAGGATGTAGTGTGCATCACTGCCAAGGGAAAGCCGATTAAGGCAAAGACGGTTGGCCAGCAGAACTATATGAAAGCCATTTCTAAAAACACAATCACTTTAGGCGTTGGTCCTGCCGGCACTGGCAAAACCTATCTGGCAGTTGCCGCTGCGGTTGCTGCCTTTCGGGAACGCTCTGTAAACCGTATCATTCTTACCCGGCCAGCTGTTGAAGCTGGTGAACGGTTGGGCTTTTTGCCCGGCGATTTGCAGAATAAGGTTGACCCGTACCTGCGTCCGTTGTATGACGCCCTATATGACATGCTGGGTGCAGAAAACTTTCAAAAATATCAGGAGCGGGGCTCTATTGAGGTAGCACCCCTTGCCTATATGCGCGGAAGAACACTCGATGACAGCTTTATCATTTTGGACGAGGCGCAGAATACCACACGGGAGCAGATGAAGATGTTCTTAACCCGTCTTGGCTTTGGCTCAAAGGTCGTTATTACCGGCGACGTTACACAAATTGATTTGCCCAGCGATAAGATTTCCGGCCTGAAGGATGCCATTCGTGTGTTGGATGGCGTTAAGGATATCGCCATTTGCCGCCTGACCTCGGCGGACGTAGTGCGCCATGCGCTAGTACAGGAAATTATCAATGCATATGAAAGGGCAGAAAAGAGATTGGAACCACCAAGACCTGCAAAATCTGGTCCTGCCCGTTATCAGAGGAAGAAATAACATGAATAGATTCAAAATGAATTTGACATTTGACTGCTTTACGCTGCAGCAGTTTACAGTCACATCAATTATCCGAAAAGCCATAGAAGCGACCCTGCAGGCTGAGAACATTAATGTTCCCTGTGAAGTCAATGTGCTGGTTACAAACGATAAGGGCATCCGTGCCATAAATCTTGCCAGCCGCCAGATTGACCGGCCTACTGATGTTTTGAGTTTCCCGATGTTTTCTCTGGAAGCAGGCAATCCTCCGGAAGTATGGGACGAATATATAGACCCGGAAACCTCTCTGTGCCCGTTGGGGGATATGGCAATTTCCCTAGAGCGCGCCATTGCGCAGGCTAAGGAATTTGGTCACAGTACCCGCCGTGAGATTGGCTACCTGACAATTCACTCCATGTTGCATCTATTGGGCTATGACCATATGGATGAAGGACCGCAGAAAGCGCAGATGCGCGCCCGTGAAGAGGAAATTGCCGCGAAAATTCCGGGTGTGCAACGCTTTTGAAGTGCCGAAAGACAAAAACAAACATTAATACTTACCTGCGCTATATTTTTGTTTTACGAAAAGGAGAACCAGCATGGCTACAAAGACTGCAATGATTACCATTGCCGGGCGGCCCAATGTAGGAAAGTCCACATTGACAAACTATCTGGTTGGTGAGAAAATCGCAATTGTTTCCAACAAGCCACAGACGACCCGTAACCGTATTTGCGGTATTTTAACCCGCGAGGATACCCAGTTTGTATTTGTGGATACCCCCGGCTTCCACAAGCCCAGAACAAAGCTGGGAGACTACATGGTGAATGTAACAAAAGAGTCCATCGCTGACGTGGACATGACAATTTTGATGGTGGAACCAATCGCCTCTGTCGGCCCACAGGAGGAGGCGCTGATTGAACAGTTAAAGGGGAAAAAATCTCCTGTTGTTCTTGTTATCAATAAAATTGACACTGTTGAAAAGGACATACTTCTCGAAGTTATTTCTGTTTATGCACAGGCAAGTACGTTTGCGGCCATCATTCCGCTTTCAGCAAAGACTGGTGATGGCGTTGATGTGTTACTGGCCGAGTGCGAAAAATGTGCCGTTGAAAGTCCTTTTCTGTTCCCAGAGGATATTACAACCGATCAGCCTGAACGCCAGGTGATGGCGGAGATTATCAGAGAGAAACTACTCTGGTGTCTGGAAAGAGAGGTTCCCCACGGGACAGCTGTTGAAATTACAAAGTTCACTGAGCGCGACAATGGAATCATAGATATGGATGCAACCATCTTCTGCGAGCGGGCCAGCCATAAGGGAATTATCATTGGTAAGCACGGGGATATGCTGAAGAAAATCTCTAGTATGGCACGTGTCGACTGTGAGAAGTTTATGGGCACAAAGGTGTATTTGACCACCTGGGTAAAAGTAAAAGAAAATTGGCGCGACAGCGACTTCCTGGTGCGCAATTTCGGTTACAGAGAATAATTTCCATGTCTAGCATCCGTGTGTATGGTAAATCCTATCTACGGAGGGATGAAAATGCTTGCACAGGACTACTGGCAGATGTTTATGGAAACTGGCGTGCCGGAATACTATCTGCTCTATAATAATGCACGAAAGATGGAGAAATCCCATGTACTTGACGATTCAGGGGCTGGTACTGCGGGTCACAGCCTACAATGACACAGATGCGCTGTTAACCCTGCTTACCGGTGACCATGGCAAGCTGACAGTAAAGGTCAGAGGACTGCGGAGAAAAAACAGTCCTTTGATATCTCCGTGTCAGCTTTTAGCACTGGGAGAGTTTACGCTGTTTGAATACCGCGGAATGTATACAGTTAATGAGGCGCATAGCATCGAACTGTTTCAGCCCCTGCGGCGTGATTTAAAAAAACTCTCTCTTGGCACATATTTTGCGCAGGCAGCAGAAGTGATTTCTCAGGAGGATTTACCTAACCCTGAACTGCTGTCGTTGGTGCTGAATTGCCTGTATGCACTATCAAAATTATCCGTTGCAGAAAACCATGTGAAGGCTGTTTTTGAGCTGCGCAGTGCATGTCTTGCCGGTTATTTTCCGGATTTATCACACTGCCGCAGCTGTGGAAACAGTTTACCGGACCGTTTTGATATTTCTGCCGGATGTCTCGAATGCTCCTCCTGTAGAAATTCCGAATCGGCTGGTATCCGTATGCCCATAACACGAGGTATGCTGGAAGCCATGCGCTATATCTGTACATGTGATGCAAAGCGCCTATTCTCGTTCCGGGTGAGTCCGGAAACGCTGGAGGAGCTTTCCCATATAACGGAGATTTATTTAACGACACAGCTGGAACGGGGGTTCTCAACCCTTGATTTCTATAAATCACTGCAGCTGTGACTGTACATTTCTAGGAGATTACAATGTCTGAATTATATGATAAATCACTACAAAAGCTCGGACTGTATGAGGTCCTGGAACAGCTTTCCGATTGCGCTGTGAGCGCGGCCGCCAAGGCAGCGTGTTTGCAGTTGCGGCCGATTTCCGACCTTGACGACGTATTGAGTCTGTTACAGGAGACAACGGCGGCATCCAAGCTATGCATCGATAAGGGAAATCCTAGTTTTTCCGGACTGAGTGACGTGACCGCAGCGCTGGAGCGCGCTGAACGGGGTGGTAGTCTGCAGCCAAAAGAACTGCTGGCAATTGCGGGTGTGCTGCGCTGTACGCGTAATGTAAAGAGCTACGTTTCCGAAGAGGAAGCGCAGATGGTTCTTGCCCCGCTGTTTCGGATGCTGGTACCCAACAAATATCTCGAGGACCGGATTTTTGGTGCAATTCTGTCTGAAGAAGAAATTGCCGATACAGCAAGCAGTGAACTGGCAGACATACGCCGTCATATGCGGATTCAAAGCGGAAAAATTAAGGACAGCCTGCAAAAAGTAATTTCTTCTCCTGCCTATGCAAAGTTTTTACGGGAGCCGATTATTACTATACGCCAGGGACGGTATGTTGTTCCTGTAAAAAGCGAGTGCAAAAATGACGTGCCTGGCCTTGTGCACGATGTGTCTGCCACCGGTTCTACGTATTTTGTTGAGCCTATGTCTGCGGTCAACGCAAACAATGCTTTGCGGGAACTGGAACTGAAAGAGAAAAAAGAAATTGAACGCATTTTGGCAGAGCTTTCCGCAGAGGCTGCAGCTCACCGGGAAAGTATTGTTCAGAATTTTCACCTGCTTGTGCGATTGGATATTATTTTTGCAAAAGCAAAGCTCGGGTATCGCATGAATGCCTGGGAACCGCTCATGAATGATCAGGGCAGGGTAGAACTGCGAAAGGCACGGCACCCACTGATTGATCCCAAGACGGTTGTCCCCGTATCCCTTCGTTTGGGTACTGATTTTGATACCATGATCATTACCGGTCCGAATACCGGTGGTAAGACTGTTACTTTAAAGACTGTCGGTCTGCTGACACTGATGGCAGAATGCGGTCTGCATATTCCCGCAGGAGACGGGAGCTGCGTTTCCACGTTTGATGCGATTTTGGCGGACATCGGCGATGAGCAGTCCATCGCACAGAGCCTATCCACATTCTCCAGTCATATGCGAACGATTGTGGATGTGGTTGCACAATGTGACAGCAGGACCCTTGTTCTGTTTGATGAGTTGGGCGCAGGCACTGATCCGGCTGAGGGCGCAGCCCTTGCCATTGCGCTGATCGAATTTTGCCGCAAAATGGACAGCCGCGTGATAGCAACGACGCATTATGCAGAATTGAAGCTGTATGCCATGCGTACAAGTGGCGTTATCAATGCCTCCTGCGAGTTCAATGTTGAGACACTGCAGCCTACCTACAAGCTGCTAATTGGCATTCCCGGCAAGTCTAACGCCTTTGCCATTTCCCGCCGTTTGGGGCTCTCTGAAGACATCCTGAAGGAGGCTGCGGACCTTGTAGGGCAAAGTGATAAAGATTTTGAAGATGTTCTGTCACAGCTGGAGCAGCAGCGCCAGCAGATGGAGACTGCCCGTAAAGAAGCTGAGCGCCTTCGCATTGAAACTCAGAAGATTAAGTTACAAAGTGAGGAGTACAGTGCGCAGCTGGAAAAAGAGCGGGAAAAGGCGATGGAACTAGCCCGTAGAGAAGCACAGGAAATCATTGATGAGGCCCGCAGAGCAGCCAACGCAGCCACAGAAGAGATAAAAACGTTAAAAAGGCAGCTTTCTGAGAGTGCTGATACCCAAGGCATCAACCAGCGTCAGTCACAGCTTCGCAGGAGCCTGAATGAAGCAGAGGAAAAGCTGCGCGCCGGGCGTACAGAGCAAAAGCGTCAGCAGCCGACCAGAGAGATTCTTGTAGGAGATACAGTAGAACTGCTGAAGCTGGGTACAAAAGCCAGTGTTATTTCCATCAATCGTGACGGTACCTATGTGCTACAGGCCGGTATTTTGAAGCTTACAGCAAAAGCCGATGAGATTTACCTGCTGGAAAACGAAAATCCCTACAAGCAAAAGGGTGGCCGTCCGGCCCATTCCGGCCGCGAAATGAAGATGACCGCTACGGCACAGGAAATTGACTTGCGAGGCATGGACAGTATCGAAGCAATTTGTGTCCTTGACAGATATCTGGACGAGGCAATGCGTGGAAATCTGAAATCCGTGCGAATTATTCACGGTAAGGGAACCGGTGTGCTGCGAACCGCTGTACAGCAGTCGTTAAAAAAGAATAAATTTATAAAGACATACCGTTTGGGACTCTATGGCGAAGGCGAAGACGGCGTAACAATTGCAGAATTCCGTTGATTTTTTGGTAACATGCACAGTTTTTTAATGGAATATTGTGTAAAACGTCTTGAAATGAGTTGACTTTTTTTATAGATTTGATATCATATTAGTAGATAGTCGTACTCTGCTTTGAGTATGGCATTAAGGAGTGGAAAATGATATGATCACGAAAGAAGTTCTTGTTCTTTGCGAGTCCGGTCTGCATAACAAGCAGGCTACATACTTTGTGCAGAAGGCAAATGAGTTTGATTGCAATATCTGGCTAGAATCTGAAAATCGCAAGATGAACGCCAAGAGTTTGCTGGGTATTATGTCTTTGGGTATACTCACAGGTACAACCGTAGTGCTGTCTGCGTCCGGCCCAGATGCAGAGGCTGCCGTAAGTGCCCTAGAGGCATTGCTCCAGCGGGATGTGTATTGATTTTATCTGTTGCCGCCTCAATGCATACAGATTGCATTGAGGCGGTTATTTTAGGAGTGGGTTTATGACGTTTGATGCCTTAAAAGAGAAAGCATCCAGCTTGCCGATGGCACCCGGTGTATATATCATGCGTGATGTAAATGACACTGTGATTTACGTGGGTAAGGCTAAAAAACTGAAAAACCGGGTGTGCCAATATTTTCAAGACACAGCTTCGCACAGTCCAAAAACCCGCTTGATGGTCAGTAAGATCGACCGTTTTGATGTAATCGTTGCAGCTTCAGAATTTGAGGCACTGGTCTTAGAGTGTTCACTAATCAAGCGGTATCTGCCAAAGTATAATATTTTGCTGAAAGACGATAAGGGCTATCCGTATCTAAGATTGGATATGAAGGATCCTTATCCGCAGATTACCATGGTAAGCAAAATTGCAGACGACGGCGCAGGGTACTACGGCCCTTATGGCAGCCGCGGTGTTACCGGCAGTGTAATGGAGGCAATACAGCTGACACTGCGGCTTCCCAACTGCAGCAAACAATTTCCAAGGGATCTTGGCAAAGGGCGAGTATGTCTCAACTACCATATGAATCAATGTGCAGGATGGTGCCAGGAAGGAAAAAGTCAGCTGGAATACCGCGCTTTGATGGAACAGGCAAGGCAGCTTTTGCTGGGGAACTATAAGCAGGTTGCAGATGAAATCAGAGTACAGATGCTGGACGCAGCGGAAAAATTGAATTTTGAGCTGGCCGCTAGCCTGCGGGACAGGCTGAATGCAGTGGAAGCTTTGGGTCAAAAACAGCTTGTTACTGCTGGTTCATTGGCGGATACAGATGTCATCGGCTTTGCACAGACGGAAAGTAAGGCATGTTTTACAGTCTTGCATTTTAGCAGTGGCAATTTGCTGGATAAGGATTATGAACTCTTTCCTGCGGTTGAAGATCCTGAAAGCGCCGTATCGAGCCTTCTAAAACAGTATTATTTGAGCCGGGGATTTGCACCTAAAATTGTGCTGTTACCCTTTAAAATAGACGATAGTGAACTGTTTGCACAGCTGATAGAACAGGAGCATGGAAGAAGACCGAAGTTGAAGGTGCCGCAAAAGGGCGACAATGTTCGAATGGTGGAGCTGGCTGTAAAGAACGCTCTGGAAGAAGCACAGCGGATTACGACCCGGGAAGAACGGTCGAAAGGCACATTGCAGGTTCTTGGAAAAATGCTGGGTATTGACATGCCGAAGAGAATAGAATCTTTTGATATTTCCAATACTTCGGGAACAGATATTGTTGCCGGAATGGTTGTATTTGAGGATGGAAAACCCAAAAAGAGCGCCTATAAACGGTTTAAAATCACAGGCATGGATGACCAGGATGATTATGCCGCCATGTACCAGGTAATACAACGCAGATTTTCCCATTACCTTAGCAAGGACGCCGGTTTCGATGAACAGCCGGATTTACTGCTAATCGACGGTGGAATTGCCCACGCTTCCATAGCGGTAGGGGCTTTGTCAGAGCTGGGATTACATTTTCCGGTATTCGGTATGGTAAAGGACGGAAGACACCGCACAAGGGCGCTGGTGACGCCGGATGGCGATGAAATCGGGATCGATACGCAACAATCCGTTTTTGCTTTGATCGGCAATATTCAGGAAGAGACCCACAGGTTCGCAATTTCTTTCCACCGGCAGCAACGAGGGAAGCGTTTAAAATACTCGGCGCTTGATCTTATTCCCAGCATTGGACCACAAAGAAAGCAACTACTTTTAAAAACATTTAAATCGTTAACAGCAATCCGCTCTGCTTCGCTGCAGGAATTGGAGCGTGTTTTGCCTAAGAGCGCTGCCCGTGCGGTGCATGATTATTTTTTGAATAAAAAAGAGGAGTAGTAGAGTATGCGCGTTATAACCGGAAGGGCAAGAGGTGTCATATTGAAAACACCCGACGGTCTTTCCACGAGACCGACGGCGGACCGAGTAAAAGAGGCACTTTTTAGCGTTATACAGTTCGACGTTCCCAATGCGGTTATATTGGACTTATTTGGAGGTACCGGACAACTTGGCATTGAAGCTTTGAGCCGCGGTGCAAAATCTGCAGTATTTGTGGATGCTCAAGAGACAGCTTGCCGCTTGATCCGTGAAAACTTAAAACGTACACGCCTTGATTCAGTAGGTAAGGTAATCCGGTCGGATTATGCCGCTTTTTTGCAAACCTGTCATGAAAAATTTGATATTATTTTCCTGGACCCGCCTTATGCAGAAGTTTTCTTAGAAAATGCGTTAAAAATGATAACAGAAATTGACATTTTGCAATCTGGTGGTATAATAGTCACAGAAAGACCGTTGGAAAAAGAATTTAACTGGTCTCATCCATCTCTTCAGCGTTCACGTGACTATAAATATGGAAAAACACTGATCACAATTTTTCGTAAGACGTAAGGGCCTGAGTGCATATGAAAATTGCCATTTATCCGGGCAGTTTCGACCCGATTACCAGCGGACATTTGAATATAATACGGCGTGCCGCCAATATATTTGACAGGTTGATCGTCTGCGTAATGATCAATTCAGCAAAAAAGCCGCTGTTTTCCCGGCAGGAGCGTGTAGATTTGATTTCCCGCGTAGTTCACGACCTTCCAAATGTAGAAGTGGATTCATCTGACGAACTACTAGCTGAGTATGCAAAAAGAAAAGGCAGCTGCGTTATTGTAAAGGGATTACGTGCCGGTTCTGACTTCGAGAATGAATTTCAAATGGCACTAATTAACCATAAAATTAACCCGGGCTTAGATACGATGTTCCTCACAGCGGAGCATCAGTATATGTATCTGAGTTCCAGTACGGTAAAAGAACTGGGAGGTTATGATGTTGACCTTTCGGACTTCCTGCCGGAACCGATTATTCCCATATTTAAACAGCGAATTGCTGATATACGCCAAGGAGGAGACAGATAATGAACGAACAGAACATCGAAGATATCATTTCCGCATTGTATGACATGGTGCAGGACGCACGGGCCTTGCCCTTGGGCGCGGATAAATGTATTTTAGAGCGCGATAAGGTTTTGGATATGCTGGACGAGATTATTGCTCAGTTGCCGGTAGAACTGAAGCAATCCCGTACTATCGTAGAATCCAGAAATGAATTGATCGGACAGGCTCGCCGTGAAGCAGAGTCGACGATTCGTCAGGCACAGGATAAAGCCAATCAATTGGTGGCGGAGGAAGCCATCTATCAGGAAGCAAAGCGGCAGTGTCAAGAAATGGTTCTGCAGACCCAGGCACGCATGGCAGAATTGCGCAAGGCTAGCAACGACTATATGGATGATGCACTGCGCCGTACCGAGGAAGCAATTGCTATTTCTTTGGAAGATGTGCGCGATACCCGCACAAAATTTAAGGCACTGGTAGAAGCGCAGGAGAAGCGCTCCGGTGTGACAACTGAAAATACGGAAGCGTAAATACAAAACAGCTCAAATAAAATATTTGAGCTGTTTTTATAACCATAGGAGGCTTGTTATATGAATTATATGGAACGTTATCAGCTTTGGTGTAATGCTGGATTGCCGGAAGACGTACAAAAGGCGTTATTGGAAATTATAAGCAACGAAGATGAATTAATGAGCAGCTTTGGAAGCGAATTGCAGTTTGGAACTGCCGGTATGCGCGGCATTATGGGCGTTGGCAGCAACCGGTTGAACCGCTATACGGTGCGCAGAGCTGCACAGGGAATGGCTGCATGGCTGTCAGAAACGGATTTGCCGCAAAAAGCTGCAATCGGCTATGACTCCCGGCATAATTCGCAGTTATTTGCGGAAATCTGCGCAGTCGCTTTTGCGGAGGCAGGTATTCACACGTATCTTTATGACCGATTGGCACCAACACCGATGCTCTCCTATGCGGTCCGCGCATTGGGATGCGGCTGCGGTATCGTAATATCGGCCAGCCATAATGCAGGTGCTTACAATGGTGTCAAGTGCTATGGTCCGGATGGATGCCAGATGACGGACGAACCGGCCGCGATTGTTACTGAAAAGATCAACACAATCGCTTATTTTGAACCGGAAGAAAAGTCTTTCTCCCAGTGGATGGACGCAGGCAGAATCTCCTACATTGGACAAAATGTATGGGAAGATTACTACCAGACCGTACTTGCAGAAGCAATGGAAAAGGATATGATCGCTTCAGCAGGGCTGAATGTAGTGTACACGCCACTTTGCGGAACCGGTAATGAGCCGGTGCGCGAAGTACTGAAACGGATAGGTGTAAATGTAGCCGTTGTATCGGTTCAGGAAAAGCCGGACGGAGATTTCAAAACGTGCGAGTATCCGAATCCGGAGACAGATGCAGCGCTGAATGAAAGTTATAAGGTAGCGGACACGAATCCTTGTGACCTAATTCTTGGCACGGATCCTGACTGCGACCGTGTTGCCATCGCCGTACCTTGCGAGGGCGGCTATCAAAAGCTTTCCGGGAACGAGCTTGGATGCCTGCTGCTGGAGTATATACTGAAATCCCGTGCATCCCGTGGGGATATTCCGGAGAATGCCATTGCAGTCCGCAGTATTGTATCTTCGCCACTTGCAGATAAGATTGCACGTCACTACGGTGTTGAGATGAAAGTTGTTCTGACCGGGTTTAAATATATCGGCGGTGAAATATTGGCTCTGGAGCAACAAGGGCAAGAGAATAGATACATCTTTGGTTTCGAGGAAAGCTGTGGTTACTTAAAAGGCACCTATGCAAGAGATAAGGATGCGGTTGTTGCTTCAATGCTAGTGTGTGAAATGGCTGCAGCATTAAAATTACAGGGAAAGACCATTTTGAATGCGCTGGATGATTTGTACAAAACCTATGGGCAATATCTGGCTTACGTACAAAGCGTTGAACTTACAGGCGCTGATGCGATGGAAAAGGCCGCAGCTATGATGTCGGATTTACGGGCAGAAATGCCGAAGAACATCGGTGGCATGACGGTGAGCGTTGTTCGTGACTATCGGTCCGGTGTGGAAAAGAATCTTCTAACCGGCGAGACGTGTGTAATCGAACTGCCGCGGTCAAATGTGCTGGAATTCTTACTTGGAGAGTATGGCAGTGTTATTGCACGGCCCTCCGGAACAGAACCTAAAATTAAATTCTATTATACAGCAGTCGCCTCTGATTATGAGACTGCACAAAAACAAATGGATGCTATGGTTATACAAATGTCCAGATAAACTGATATTACAACCCCCTTGCTGGCAAAAGTCGGCAAGGGGGTTTCACTATCACAAACGCGTGTGCAATTAAGTGTTATAGTTCTATTTAAGGAAACTGATAAATATAATAACACAGAAAGGGGAGGGGAGACAGTGAAAAAATATGCGGCTGATAAAAATCAGCATGGAACAACAATTACGGGCAATGTGGCCAAGGGAACGATTATCTGTGTGTGTGCAGAGCTGCTTCTTGCTGCTGCACTGACTACCGCACTGCGAAATGAGTGGATACAGGAGTCGGCGATTGCATCATGCGTGTTTGCAATAACATTAGTATCGGTGTTTGTGGGCAGTACATCGGCACTGGCTGGAATGAATAATAGATACGCCATTGTAGCAGGCAGCGTTGGGCTAGCTTGTTATGCATTGCTCATTGGCGGTGGGATTCTGTTTTCAGATAAACCATTCAATAGTATTGTACCGGGAGTTCTAGCCACAGTTACCGGTGGCGCATTGTCGTGCCTAACACCTGCGAAAAGGAAACAGGATCGGCACAGAAAGAGAAAGCACTCTCGTTAAGTTGTACAAATCTGCAAAGTAGGTAAACAATTTTTACCCGCAAGCAGCATTTTGCAAGAAATTATGCAGAACTACATCTTGTGTACGGTTGCTTAAAATACCAACTACATCTTGAAAATAGTTTATTTTGGTAAATTTCAAAACAACATATATACATCGGTTGACATAACAGTGTTAACATAAAAATCGGCATTATTTACAAAAAAAGTGATTTTATACAAATTTACTTGCTTTTAGAGTTGTTTTGGTGTATAGTATTGAAGCAATGTTTACATTAACTTGTGTATCGTGAATATTATGTCTGCCATACACTCTAAAAGTTGTCTATGAGACACTGGAGGTATGGTTCTTGTGTGTGTAAAAGATGTATGCTATGCTAGGCCAAAGGGAAGCAGCACATTCCCAATCGTTTTCTCTTTGTTTTTTTGTTTCGGTTTTCTCGCCGGAGTAGGTGCCGCGTATATTTCCTCTGCATTGCTGCTGCCAATACTTGCCAACTCATTTGAACATTCTGCATCTGTCGTTGGTCTATGTCTTTCGCGCACGATCCCACTTGTTCTTTTTGCCATTGCTTTGGCTTTTCATAAACCCGCCTTTTTGATTCCTGTCACATCATTCCACGCCTTTTGTTTTGGCTATTGCTCGGAGGGTGTATTCCTTTACTGTCGTGATGCAGGATGGCTGGTTCAATTTCTCTTTCTTTTTTCTGCAATTCTTTCGCTTGTCCCATTCTTGTGGTTATGTTTACGCCACATTGGTGGTGTTGGACGCAATTGGAAGAGAGATTTTTATATCTGCTGTGTAGCAGTTGCTCTATTTGGCAGTATTGATTACTTTTTTGTGTCGCCTTTTTTGGCTACACTGATGTGTTGATAACATTACAAGAGGGAAAGGTTCGCGGTTTCATGTTGGATTTGATTCAGGCCTACGAAAATTACCTGTCTAAGGTAAAACAGGCACCTACCAACACAATATCTTCTTATATGCGCGACATCCGACAATTTGCGGACTGGATTCACGATACCGAAGGTATTGATGTAATTGATGCAAAGCAACTGAATATCGCCAATTATTTCGACTACTTGCGTAGTGCCGGAAAATCAGGTGCCACCATTTCCCGCACTCTTGCGAGCTTGAAAAATTTCTATGTATATTTGGTTTCCTCCGGTTTCTTGGAAAAGACTCCTGTGACGGATGTGCGTGTTGAACGCGGAGAAAAGAAACTGCCACAGATTTTGAATGGCCGTGAAATCGAGTTACTCTTATCACAGCCTGTTTGTGTTGACGCAAAGGGATTTCGTGATAAAGCCATGCTGGAGGTAATGTACGCCACCGGTATGCGCGTTACAGAGCTGATTGATTTGGATGTGGACGATGTTAACCTCGATTTAGGGATTGTCAAATGCAACAGTGCTAAGAAATCAAGAGTCATTCCGCTGTATCCTGCCGCACTCCGCGCTTTAAGTGTATATTTGCGTGAGGTCAGAGACAGAATGATTTCCTCCGCTGACGAGAAAGCGCTGTTTGTCAATATTAGTGGTATTCGCATGAGCCGCCAGGGCTTTTGGAAAATATTGAAGCATTATCAGGAAACTGCACGTATCGATAAGGAAATCACACCGCATACCCTGCGGCATAGCTTTGCTGTGCATCTTCTTGAGAATGGCGCAGATCTTGGCTCCCTCCAAGAACTTATGGGACACTGCGACATCTCTTCTACACAGATGTATACTCAAATGATCAACCAGAAGTTAAAGGCAGTATATGAAAAATGCCACCCTAAAGCATAAAGGTCTATCGATTCGTGAGTTTCGATAGACCTTTTGTTTTATGACAGCATATTAACTATATGTTATTACAGGCCGGTCATTGCAGCCAGTACATCAACTTCCATTTTCTGGATACGACGCTGCATATTTAACGCTTCGTCAATATCTACATCTGTAAACTTGCCGTTAGCTGTACATACAATCCGGTTTGTCTTTCCTTGCAAAAGCAATTCTACGGCGAGAAATCCCATTTTTGTCGCATTGACTCTGTCTCTTCCGGAGGGGGTACCGCCACGTTGAATATGTCCAAGCACAGTTACCCGGGGATCCAAATCGATAGTTTCCTTGATTTTTGCAGCAATCTCGTTGGCACTCCCGGCGCCCTCGGCAACAACGATCATATAGTGCGTAAAGCCATTAAACCGGGCGCGGCGTATTTTCTCAATCACATCGCGCTCAAAATCAATCTGTTCTTCCGGCACCAGAACCGCGGTTGCTCCGATAGCCAGACCAACATACATTGCTAAGAATCCAGCGTTACGGCCCATAACCTCTACTACAGAGCACCTTTCGTGGGATTGCATGGTATCACGAAGCCGGTCTATACAATCTATGGCAGTATTAGCCGCAGTGTCAAAACCGATGGAATAGTTCGTGCAGCTAATATCATTGTCAATTGTAGCAGGAATGCAAACTACATTTATGCCGTATTTTGAAAGCGCACAGGCTCCACGGAATGTTCCATCTCCGCCAATGGCAATAATCCCATCAAGTCCAAGGAACTTGCATGTAGATACCGCTTTTCGCTGTCCCTCTTCTGTTAAAAACTCTTTGCTACGCGCAGTGTACAGGATGGTACCGCCGCGGTTGATTGTGTGGGAAATATTTTTCTCATCCAAATGAATCACATCACCGGAAATCAGGCCATTATAGCCCCTGCGAATACCGTAGCAGTCAATACCATGGAACATAGCTGTACGAACAACGGAACGGATACAGGCATTCATGCCGGGAGCATCTCCGCCACTGGTTAACACACCGATACGTTTAACACTCATGAGACTTCCTCCTGTTATAAGCTTACATTATTTGTTTGCATTATAACATTCACAAAATGAAAAGTAAAGTGGTATTTGTGTGACTTTTGTGTTATAATGATCTTAAAAAGCGCCCTGCGCTTTAGATACCTAGTGTATGAATAGGAGGCGGAAGCGTGAAAACAGTTACCCTCTCGGATATAGCCAGAGCAACCGGCTACTCTATCAATACCATTTCCCATGCACTGCACGACAAGGCGGATATATCCGACAAAACAAAACAGTATATTGTGCAAACTGCAAGAGAAATGGGGTATATCATCAATTCAGCTGCCAGCTCTCTGCGCTCCGGAAAATCAAAAAGCGTTGCCATAATTGTTGGTGATATTTCTAACCCGCATTTTGCAATAATGATCAAAGAAATGGAGCGACGTCTCCGAGAATATGGCTATAACGCGTTTATCCTGAATACTGATGAGGATGAGCAGTTGGAGCATGATGCAATCGTGTCTGCAATCAGCAAGAAGGTAGATGGGATTCTCCTGTGCCCGGTACAAAAAAGCCGCAAAAACCTTATGTTTCTGCAAAAATGCAAAATACCATATATACTGTTTGGCAGGCGATTTTCTCAGGATGCTTCAGGATATGTTATTTGTGACGATTTCAACGGAGGTTACATTTCAGCGCGGCACTTAATAGACCTCAATCACAGGAAAATTCTCTTTATTCATGCACCACTGAATATATCAAGTGCGCAAGAGCGCTTGGAAGGGATTCAAAAAGCTGTCGCTGAGCGCAATGGATGTCAATTGACCGCAGTTGAAACCTCGATAATGGGCAGCGTAGAAGATATTCAAATGATTCTAAAAGCACATGAGCAATGTACTGGTATCATTTGCTTCAGTGATATGATCGCGCTTCAAGTCTGCCATATTCTGAAGCTAATGGATAAAAGCGTACCGGAGGATGTTTCTGTAATTGGGTTCGACAATATTGTTTCAAAGTTTTATTTTCCGCTGATGCTCTCGTCGGTCACTTCCTCGAAAACCAGTATGTCTACGCAAGCAGTAGACAATCTCATGGATATTATCGACTGCAACGAAGCAGCACCACAAATTGTTTTACCAACTAAAATTGTGATGCGTGAAAGTACCAGAAAAAACAAAGAATCTACGTAAATTCCCGAGAAAAACGAAAAATTATACTTGCATTTCCATTCTGGTTGTGCTACAATAGCCGGGTCTGAAATCAAGGTGAGTCCTCTGCGGGGCCGGGAACCATATCGCCGGAGCAATCGCCGCACGAACGCCTAATATTAAGGAGGACAAAGATATGGATTTGGTTAAGGCTCTGTCCGGCCAGTACATGAAGGAAGAGCTGCCCGAAATGCGGGTTGGCGATACCGTTCGTGTGCATGTGCGGATCAAGGAAGGCTCCCGTGAGCGTATTCAGGTGTTTGAAGGCACCATCATCGCTCGCAAGCACGGCGGTATCGGCGAGACCATTACGGTTCGTCGTATCAGCTACGGTGTAGGCTGTGAGAAGGTTTTCCCTGTTCACTCTCCCCGTATTGCCAGTGTTGAGACTGTCCGCAAGGGTAAGGTGCGCCGCGCAAAGCTGTACTACCTGCGCGATCGTTTCGGCAAGGCTGCCAAGGTCAAAGAGAAGGTCTAATTCAAAACGTAATAAAAAAAGAGGGGAAACCCTCTTTTTTTATTACGCAAAATGGTTTATAATACAATTAAAATGCATTAGGAGGCAGTAAATGGATAATTGGACCGGGAATTCTTCCAACGGAGAGCGTAAGTCATTACCAGAGCAACCGGCAGATATCCCTAAAAGTGTACTTTCGTATTTACGAGACTTTGTGTCCTGGCTCATAGGTGTTCTGCTGGTGTTTTTGCTGCTCTTTCGAGTTGTAATTGTCTCCGGACCATCGATGAACAACACCTTGTTTAACGGTGATTATCTGCTGGTTCTCACGAATGTATTTTATAACGATCCAGAGCAGGGTGATATTATCGTTGCTTCGAAGGATACATTCCGGGATGGCGAGCCAATCATTAAGCGTATTATCGCCACGGAAGGTCAAAAGGTGGATATCGACTTTGCTGCCGGTATCGTATACATTGATGGAACCGCCTTGGATGAAAGCTACACACTAACCCCAACCACGCTACATGAAGGGATTGATTTTCCCCTTGTGGTTGACGAGGGTTGTGTTTTTGTAATGGGGGATAACCGTGGCAATTCCAAAGACAGCAGAAGCCCGGAAATCGGGCAAATCGATCGCCGGGAAATTTTGGGCAGGGCCTGTTTTCTGGTATTTCCAGGTAAAAACGTCGTAAGTGAAAAGCGCGACTTTGGCAGAATCGGAGTGTTATCTTAAAATGGATGATAAGAAAATGAATATCCAATGGTACCCGGGTCATATGACAAAGACACGGCGTCAGATTGAGGCTGATTTAAAGCTTGTGGATGCGGTGTGTGAGATTGTAGATGCCAGAATCCCTATTTCCAGCCGCAATCCGGATATTGATGCTATCTGCGGCAATAAGCCCAGAATTGTTGTCCTTAACCGGATGGACTTAGCCGATGCGTCTGCAACGCAGCAGTGGATGGCTTATTATCGTGAAAAAGGCATGGCTGCGCTGGCAACGGACTGTAAGACCAGGAAGGGGATAGGGGATTTTCAGCCTGCTGTCCGTTCTGTTCTTAAAGAAAAACTTGAGAGAAATGCAGCAAAGGGAATGAATCGGCCTGTCCGTGTTATGGTTGTCGGAATTCCCAACGTTGGAAAATCTACACTGATTAATCAGATTTCGGGGCGAAAAGGCACCAAAGCAGAAAACCGCCCGGGCGTTACTCGCGGCAAACAGTGGGTTACGGTAGATAATGGCCTGCTGCTGTTGGATACGCCGGGTATTTTATGGCCGAAATTTGAGGATCCTAATGTTGGCATGATGCTGGCCTATACCGGTGCTGTAAAGGAAAATGTGATTGATACAGAAGAACTGGCCTGCCGCTTGATGGAGCTGCTGTGGAAGTATTATCCACAGACCCTGCAGAACCGTTACAAGGTGGATGTATCGGAAGACACGCCTGGCTACATGCTGCTGGAGGAGGCAGGCCGTAAACGAGGATTCCTGCTATCCCGTGGTGAAATCAACACAGAACGGATGGCAAAAGTTCTATTAGACGAGTATCGTTCAGGCAAGCTGGGACGGCTCACTCTCGAGATGCCGGAGGTCTGAAATGAATCAATATAATATGTGGGAATTTGAAGAAAAGTATTTTTCACAGGGCATTAAGCTTGTATGTGGTGTTGATGAGGCCGGACGCGGCCCCCTGGCGGGACCTGTTTGTGCAGCTGCGGTCATACTGCCGCCAAAACTGGATATCCCCGGCTTAGATGACAGTAAAAAGCTCTCTGATAAACGGCGTAGGGAACTGTTTCCAATCATCAAAGAGCAAGCAATAGCCTACGGAGTCGCATTTGCCGACCACAAGGAAATAGATGATATTAACATTTTACAAGCCACTTTTCTAGCGATGGAGCGTGCAATTAAACAGCTCTCTATCAAGCCGGAGGTTGCGCTCATTGACGGCAACCGGGAGAAAGACTTCGGTATCCCCGTGGAAACAGTTGTCCACGGCGACAGCCGCAGCGCCAGTATAGCGGCTGCATCGGTGTTAGCGAAAGTTACCCGTGATGATTACATGTTGGAAATGGCAGATAAATACCCAGGGTATGGGTTTGAAATTCACAAGGGCTATGGTACTAAAGCACATTATGCCGCCTTGCAGACAAATGGTCCATGTGAAATCCACCGAATGGGTTTCTTGAAGAAGTTTTATGGGACGAAATAACTTAGCAGGTGCGTGGGGAGAATCGCTGGCTGCAGCTTACTTACAAAAAAAGCGTTATAAACTACTATCAGCGGGTTTTCGCAGCCGTTTCGGTGAAATCGATTTAATTGTATCAAACAGAAAGTATCTGGTATTTGTAGAAGTAAAGCTGCGTAAGTCAGCAAAGTTTGCCAGCGCGTTTGAGTATGTAAATGCTGCCAAGCAAGCAAGAATTCGCACGACGGCATCATTATATCTGGCGGAACACCCAACTGACTTACAGCCCCGTTTTGATGTGATTGAAATCTATGCCCCTGAGGGCACAGCAACCGTGAATCCGCAAATAAATCATATGGAGGATGCTTTTCAATGAAATTCCCTGTATTTGATATGCACTGCGACACAGCGCAGGCACTGTTAGGTAGGAATTTGGACACCTTTGGCAACCTGCGGAAAAATGATTTACATATTGACTTGGATAGAGCCGGAACACTTCCGGGATATGCTCAATGCTTTGCGTGCTTTACAACATCTGACAGATGCTACCCCAATAATCTTTCCGCCATTCAGGTCTTTGAGCGGGAATTGGCGGTCATTCTGCGGGAACTGGAAAAGAACAATGATGTGATACGTCTAGCCTACTCAGCAAAAGAAATCGAAAAGAACTACCAAGCAGGTATCATGTCAGGAATGTTGACCATCGAAGGTCCTGCTGGGTTTGATTTTAACCCGGAACTGCTGGAGGATCTGTATAAAATTGGTTTTCGTATCACATCCCTTGGTTGGAATGAGAAAAACCCCTTGACCGGTTCTCATGTCACTGGTGGCGGTTTGACAGATCTGGGCCGTGAATATGTAAGGGAAGCCCAGCGTTTGGGTATGATTGTGGATGTCAGTCATATCAGTGACGATGGCTTCTGGGATATCATGAAGATTACAGAAGCGCCCATCATAGCTACCCATTCCAACAGCCGAGCGGTTTGGAACGCTAGCCGTAATTTAACCGATGACATGTTCCGTGCCATTTGTGAAACCGGTGGTGTTGTGGGTATGAATATGTATAGCGATTTCCTGGGAGACGCACCAACTTTACATACCGTTTGTGACCATGTTTTGCATTTGCTTACATTGGATCCGGACGGGAAACACATTGCTTTGGGCGGCGACCTGGACGGATGCAGCATCTTACCTGCCGACTTCGGCGGTGTTCAGGATTATCCCAAGCTTTCTGATTGTCTTTTGACCCGCGGGTTGGATGAGCGTACAGTTTATAATATTTTCTGGAATAATGCATTGGGAGTGATTGCGCGATGCTGTATGTAAGCACTAGAAATCGGACAGAAGTTTATACTGCACACCGGGCATTACACGAAAATGCTGCACCGGATGGCGGTATGTTTGTACCGTTTCAATTACCTAAGTATGAACAAAATGAAATCGCACAGTTGGAGAATCAATCCTTCGGCGAAACGGTGGCGCAAATTCTGAATTTATTCTTTGCTTCCCAACTGAATGGCTGGGACGTGGATTTCTGCATTGGCCGCATGCCAATCAAGCTGAGAACCATAAGCCGCAGAACCATTTTGGCAGAACTGTGGCACAATCCAGCGTCTACCTATGCGTATGTCGAACAGAATTTGTACGCCAAGATGGCAGGTGTAACAGTAAAGCCGACAAATTGGGCTTGCGTTGCTATAAGAATCGCTGTACTTTTTGGGCTGTACGGAGTATTGCTTCGTTCTGGGACAGAGAAGATCGATATCGCAATAACTGCCGGTGATTTTACGGTTCCTATGTCGGCGTGGTATGCACGCAAAATGGGTCTGCCTATTGAAACAGTTGTTTGCAGCTGTAGTGAAAACGGATCTGTTTGGGACTTTATTCAAAGAGGAGAACTGAATACTGGTGTTACTGCTAATAGGGCTGATTGTCAGGCTGTCGTCCCTATCGGACTTGAGCGGCTGATTTTTGAAACGCTGGGTTCTGAGGCAGTAGCTAATTATATAAGTGTCCGTGAAAGAGGCGGTGTCTACCGCATACCTGCAGAAGAATCGGGATTAATGAATCATCGTCTGTATGTTTCTGTAGTTGGCGCAAGGCGCATAGACTCGGTTATCAGCAGTGTATTCCGCACCCGCGGCTGTGTTCTGGATCCTCATACTGCAATGTCATATGCATCCCTGCAAGACTACAGAGCGCAAAAAGGGGAGAATATCACAACTGTATTTTTGGCCGACAATTCTCCGCTGGCATATGCCGGACATGTGGCAAGCGCAATTGGTATCCCGGAGAGAGATTTACCGGAACGGCTTCATGCCGCTAAGGAGTAAATATGGCGTTATATGCAATAGGTGATCTACATCTGTGTCTGGGTGCGCCGAAACCTATGGACATTTTCGGCGGCGCATGGGTAGGGTATATGGATAAACTCAAAGAGGGGATCGCATGTATCGGACCTGAGGATACCACAGTACTATTGGGCGATTTATCCTGGGCTTTGGACTTAGCCGAGGCCGGTGCTGACTTTTCTTGGATAGACAGAATTCCGGGCAGAAAAATTATTCTAAAAGGAAATCATGACTATTGGTGGAGTACAGCATCCAAGTTTTATAAGTTCTGCGCGCAAAACGGGTTTAAAGACCAGTGGATTCTCAACAATAACCATTACGAATACAACGGTTGGGCCATTTGCGGTACAAGAGGTTGGTTCTTTGAAGAATCACGCAGTGACACCCATGATGAAAAGGTATTTAAAAGAGAAATGATGCGTCTGGAAGCATCCCTGCAATCTGCCGGTGATTTACCCAAAATGGTCTTTCTCCACTACCCGCCCCGATACAAAGGGTATACGTGCACTGAGATTATGGATCTATTCAATAAATATGGTGTACAAAAATGCTTTTATGGTCATCTGCATGGAGCAAGCCACGGGCTGGCCATGGAAGGGATTTGGGACAGCGTTGAATACCGCCTAGTTTCGGCGGACAAACTGAATTTTCACCCGTTTGTTGTTTTGGGTTGAAACCATTTCAGTTATTTGTACACATAACACGTTTTTTCAAAAAGAAGTAAAATTTTCAAGAAAAGTGTAGACTTTTTCTTTTTTCTCTGGTAGAATAACTCGGATAAAAAATATACATCGGGCACGCTGTTCACAGCCGCTCGAATTTGGGAGGATACAAATATGAACGTCAAGAACATTGAAAGAAACGGCAACCAGACTACTATTGTTGTTGAAATTGATAAGGAACTGATGGAGTCCGGTGTCAACAAGGCCTACATGAAGGCTCGTAAGAACATTGCGATCCCCGGCTTTCGTAAGGGCAAGGCTCCCCGTAAGCTGATTGAATCCATGTACGGCGCACATGTTTTCTATGAAGACGGCCTGGAGGAAATCTTTCCCGAGGTTTACAACTTTGCCGTTACCCAACAGGATGTAAAGGCTGTTGGCCGTCCCAGCCTGACCGATATGCAGATCAGCGACGATAACATTGTTACCATCACTCTGACAACTGACGTTTATCCCGAAGTGACTTTGGGTCAGTATAAGGGTCTGGAAGTAGAGAAAAATGAAGCCACAGTTACCGATGCTCAGGTTCAGGCCGAGCTGGACCGCATGGCTCAGAATGTTGCCTCTACCGAAACCGTGGAGCGTGCTGCTGAAATGGGCGACACTGCAAACATTGACTTTGAAGGCTTCGACAATGGTGTTCCCTTTAATGGCGGCAAGGGCGATAATTTCGATCTAAAGCTGGGTTCCGGATCCTTCGTTCCCGGTTTTGAAGAGCAGGTTGTCGGTATGAGCGCTGGCGAGGAGAAGGATATCGACATCACTTTCCCCGAGGATTACCATGCAGACCTGGCTGGCAAGCCCGTTGTTTTCCATGTAAAAGTAAACAAGGTTACTGTGACCAACGTTCCCGAGCAGGACGATGAGTTTGCAAAGGACGTCTCCGAATTTGAGACTCTGGACGCTCTGAAGGCTGATATCCGTGAGAAGGCTCTGGAAAGGGAACAGAAGCAGATTGATTCCGCTTTTGAGCAGGCCTGTGTAGATAAGGCAGCTGAGAATACCACTGTTGACATGCCCGCCGGCTTAATTGAGATGGAACTGGATAACCAGATGGAACGTTTTGCATACCAGCTGCAGATGAGCGGCTATTCCATGGACCAGTATGCAAAGATGATGGGCGGCGATATGAGCACTATGCGTAATGCTTTCCGTCCCGCTGCTGAGAAGCAGGCTAAGGC
The DNA here is from genome assembly GCA_045637585.1 of Faecousia sp. GTDB lineage: Bacteria > Bacillota > Clostridia > Oscillospirales > Oscillospiraceae > Faecousia. The sequence goes on from JAZTZS010000020.1 coordinate 46,058, forward strand.
AAATGTAACGCTGGCCAAGATCGTTGAGGCAGAAAACATTGTCGTGACCGATGAAGAAGTTGAGGCCGAATACGAGGCTATGGCAAAGCAGTATGAGATGGAAGTTGCCAAGGTCAAGGAGCTGGCTGCCGCTGATGATCTGAAGACCAATCTGCAGACCCGTAAGGCTGTCAAGGTAATTGTGGAATCTGCTGTAGCTGTTGCCCCTAAGAAGGAAGAGACTGCTCCCGTAGAGGAATAATGTGCCCTGCAAATGGTTAGAATGTTTCAAACCCTGAAAGGAGACACTACCATGAGTTTAGTACCCTATGTTGTTGAACAGACCAGCCGTGGCGAGAGAAGCTATGATATTTTCTCCCGGCTGCTCAATGACCGCATCATTTTCCTGTCCGAAGAGGTGAATGACACCACGGCAAGCTTGATCGTGGCGCAACTTCTGTATCTTGAGGCCCAAGACCCGGATAAGGATATTCAGTTCTATATCAATAGCCCCGGTGGCAGCGTAACAGCCGGCATGGCCATTTATGATACGATGCAGTACATCAAGTGCGATGTGGCTACCATTTGTGTCGGTATGGCTGCATCCATGGGTGCATTTTTGCTGTCCGCCGGCACTAAGGGTAAGCGCATGGCGCTACCAAACTCCGAGATTATGATTCACCAGCCTTCTGCCGGCACGCAAGGTCAAATTACGGATATGGCTATTCACATGAAGCGTTTGGAGACCATTAAGGCCCGAATGAATCGCATTATGGCGCAGAACACCGGTAAGAGTATTGAGGAAGTTACGCAGGCTTGTGAGCGTGATAACTTTATGACCAGCCAGGAAGCTTTAGAGTTTGGGCTGATAGACCGGGTGCTGGAGCGCCACTAAGTTATCAGAAAGGCGGTACCCGGTTCATGGCTAAAACAGGTGAACCAATTATGCGCTGTTCCTTCTGTGGGAAAGGTGAGTCTCAGGTACGGCTTATTGCCGGACCCGATGTGTGTATCTGCAGCGAATGCGTACAGGCGTGCAGTGATTTGCTGCGGGAGGACATCCGTCAAAACGACATCCCCGATCAGCTCCCTACGCCCATGGAGATCAAGGCATACATGGACAGCTATATTATTGGTCAAGAAGACGCAAAAATTGCTCTTTCTGTTGCAGTGTATAATCACTATAAACGTATTTATCTTGCGTCTAATACCGATGTAGAGCTGCAAAAGAGCAATATTTTGCTCATTGGTCCTACTGGTTCCGGAAAGACTTTGTTTGCGCAGACGCTTGCCAGAATACTCAATGTACCTTTTGCCATTGCCGACGCGACTACGCTTACAGAAGCCGGTTACGTAGGTGATGATGTAGAGAACATTCTATTGCGGTTACTGCAGGCGGCAGATTTTGATATTGAACGGGCTGAGCGCGGTATTATCTATATCGATGAGATGGATAAAATTGCCCGTAAAAGCGAAAATACATCTATCACAAGGGATGTTTCCGGAGAAGGTGTTCAACAGGCTCTTCTGAAAATCCTCGAAGGTACAGTGGCCAGCGTGCCGCCCCAGGGTGGCCGAAAGCACCCCCAGCAGGAAATGATCCATGTAGATACCACTAATATTCTTTTTATTTGTGGTGGAGCCTTCGATGGATTGGACAAAATTATTGAATCAAGAACGGACAAATCCGCCATCGGTTTTGATGCACCGGTTGAAAGCAAAAAGCACCGTGACGTAGGTAAGCTTTTGGCTCAGGTACAGCCCCACGATTTGCTGAAGTTTGGCATTATACCTGAGTTGGTGGGGCGTATGCCGGTAATCACGTGCCTGCACGACTTGAAGCGGGATGATTTGGTTCGGATTCTGGTAGAACCCAAGAATGCACTGACAAAGCAGTATGAAGCATTGCTTGCTATGGATAATGTGGCTCTGGAAATCCAACAAGAAGCGTTGGATGCCGTGGCTGATAAGGCGATTGAACGTCAAATTGGCGCGCGTGGTCTGCGGGCAGTTATGGAAAACACGATGACGGGTATTATGTATAAAATCCCGTCTGATCTTTCCATCCAAAAGGTTGTAATCACCCCCGAGAGTATCAATGGGGAAGAACCGAAAATTCTCCGCGGTACGAAACCGCGCACCAAGGTTCGGATTAAATAATCACAAAGGAGGGGGTAGGGAACTGCCCCTTTCTAGTGCTATATACGGGTATTCTGCTGTACTTTTGGATACCCTTTATATACCCAAGGAGGGAAAATACCATGAGTGAAGAATTTTATTCTGGATGGTTACCCGTGCTGGCTTTGCGCGGAATGACTGTATTTCCGGAACAAACTGTTCATTTCGATGTTGGCCGGGTTAAGTCCGCACTTGCATTGGAAGCTGCGATGAAAAAGGATCAGATACTTTTTCTGGTTCCCCAGAAAAGCATTATTGATGACGACCCGGGTCTTTCCCAACTGTACCCAATTGGCACAGTTGTAAAAGTTAAGCAGATTTTAAAATCCCAAAACGAGAACATCCGGGTTTTGGTCACCGGTATTCACCGGGCTAAAATCGCGGAAATGTCACAGACAGAACCGTATTTAGCCGGCACTGTGGAAGTAGTGACAGAGCATATACCTTCAGATGCACTGAGGTCGCGTGCATTGCGACGTGAAGCCAATGCGCTATATGCTTCGTATATGGAGTTAATAGAGCGCCCGGCGCAAATGATACAGCTGCGCATGCTTGCTTCTGAGGACTGCGGTTTTATAGCAGACTCCATTGCACAGAATTCTGGCATTGATTATGCCGACAAGGCAAAACTGCTGTGCCAACTGAATCCGGTCCGACGTTTGGAATCTGCACTGAGGCTGTTACAGCAGGAAATCCAGACACTGCAGATTGAATCTGATATTCAGGAAAAAACGCGTGCTTATATTGATCAGGATCAGCGCGATTACTATCTGCGCGAGCAGATGAAAGCCATTCGTGAGGAGTTGGGAGAAGGGGAGGAAGGCTCGGAATTTTCGGAGTACGAAAAGAACATCCTCTTATTGAACCTGCCGCAAAAAGACGAGCAGAAGCTCCTAAAGGATTTGGAGCGACTGAAAAAGCAGCCCTTTGGTTCTGCGGAGGGATCGGTTCTACGGAATTATCTGGATACAGTGCTCGAACTGCCTTGGAATAAGAAAACCAAGGAGCGGATTGACGTCGAAGCGGCGAGAAAGGTTCTGAACAAGGATCATTTTGGGTTAGATAAGGTAAAGGAGCGCATCCTTGAGACAATTGCAGTCCGCCAGGTTGCACCGGAAATGCCACCGCAGATTCTCTGTCTTGTTGGCCCTCCGGGAGTAGGTAAGACATCTGTTGCCTATTCCATATCAAGAAGTCTTAATCGCAAAATGGCACGCATCGCCTTAGGCGGTGTCCACGACGAGGCCGATATTCGCGGTCACCGCAAAACTTATGTGGGCGCAATGCCGGGCAGAATTTTGACTGCCATGATACAAGCCGGAAGTACCAATCCGGTTCTTCTGCTGGACGAAGTGGATAAAATGGGTTCAGACTATCGTGGTGATCCCAGTGCAGCACTTTTGGAAGTGTTGGACGGCGAGCAGAATAAGACCTACCGTGACCATTTTCTGGAACTGCCCTTTGACTTAAGTGATGTAATGTTCATTACCACAGCCAATACGCTGGATACCATCCCCAGACCGCTGCTGGACCGGATGGAGATCATTGAATTGGGTTCCTACACAGATGAAGAGAAGCTGATGATTGCAAAAAACCATCTATTACCCAAACAGCTGCAAAAACATGGTTTAAAAAAGAGCCAGTTAAATATTACGGATGATGCCATTCGCGAAATCATCCAGTGCTATACACGGGAGTCCGGCGTACGGAGTCTGGAACGCTCGCTGGCGGAGATTTGCAGAAAGACAGCTATGCGGGTATTGAACGCAGAGGATAATAAACGTATTCGCATCACCGGAAGCAATATTACAGAGTTTTTGGGTGTGCGCAAGTTTTTACCTGACCGGCTTCCCGGAAGTGACCAGATTGGTCTGGTCACTGGTCTTGCCTGGACTGCAGTAGGTGGAGATACCCTAGAGGTTGAAGTCAACGTAATGGATGGTTCCGGCAAACTGGAATTAACAGGAAACCTGGGCGATGTCATGAAAGAATCTGCGCACGCTGCACTTAGCTATATCCGCGCCAACGCAGCCAAACTGGGTATTGCCGGAGATTTCTACAAAACAAAGGATATTCATGTGCATTTCCCGGAGGGAGCAACTCCGAAGGATGGTCCGTCTGCCGGCATTACAGTTTGTACTGCTATGGTATCTGCGCTGACCGGTGTGAGTGTTCGGCGGGATATTGCTATGACCGGTGAAATTTCTCTAAGAGGCCGTGTTTTGCCGATCGGCGGCCTGAAGGAAAAAACCATGGCAGCTTTACGCCATGGTGTGCGTACAGTGATTATTCCCCAAGACAATGAACGCGATTTGGAAGAAATTGACCAGATAGTGCGAAATTCGTTGAATTTTATTACTGCCCAGAATATTGAAACCGTTTTGTCTGCAGCATTAAATCACAAATCCGAAATGATTCCGTCAATTTTGCAGAATATACCGGATAATGTCAAGATGAAGTCGCACAAGCCCGGTATCCGCCAGTGAGGTTGCAGTATGAACTTAAACAATGTTACGTTTTTAATTTCTGCTGCAGCATCAAAGGATTTTCCAAAGACACGCTTACCGGAAATTGCCTTTGCAGGTAAGTCGAACGTAGGAAAATCCTCGGTAATCAATCGAATCCTTAACCGAAAAAATTTCGCACGAGTGGGTGACAAGCCCGGTAAAACCATACATGTCAATTACTTTACCATTGACAGTGTGTGTTACTTTGTCGATTTACCCGGCTATGGCTATGCACAGGTTTCACAAAAAGAGAAAGACCGCTGGGCAAAGCTGATGGAGGATTATTTTGCCGCTGCGAGGATTGATTTAGGAATCTTGATTGTTGACGCCCGACATGCACCCACAAACAATGACATTACCATGGCCAGATGGTTTTTAGACAGCAACTGCCCATTTGTTGTTGTTGCGAATAAGCTGGATAAGCTGAAAAAAAGCGAAATAGACCCAAACCTTGAAACAATTCGACAGGATTTGGAACTGCCAGAGGGTTGTCCTGTGATTCCCTTTTCCGCAGAAAAAGGAACCGGACGCGACACACTGATTCGCATTATTATGGACGCCGTAACGGCGTAAATACAAAAAAGAGGCTGTTGCAGCATTTTGCAACAGTCTCTTTTGGAATTAAACTAGATTTTTTCCTTTGCCTTTTTCAGTGCTGCTGCCAGCTGGTCGGGGCAGGAGGTAGGCTTGATGCCACAGTGGATACCGTCAATCCTTGCGATAACTTCATCCACATCCATGCCTTCTACCAAAGCGCCAATTCCTTGCAGGTTACCGTTACATCCACCCAGAAACTGGACATTTTTAACTTTTCCGTCCTCAATTTCAAAGATAATCCGCTGAGAACAGGTGCCTTTTGTTTTGTATTCAAACTGCATATGTGTATTCCTTTCTTTATGCAATAATATCAATAAGCTTTGCATCCACCAAGGCAGCTAGTTTTATAGGTGAGAGAATCATTTGATGTCCTCTGGCACCTGCAGAGACTGCAATCTCATCAAAGAGCTGGCAGCTCTCGTCTATATAGGTGGGGTATTTCTTTTTCATGCCAACTGGGCTGCAGCCACCGCGGATATACCCGGTTAAAGCGAGCAACTCCTTAACGCCCACCAGTTCTAAACTCTTATCACCGGCAGCTCTGGCTGCTTTTTTTAGATCCAACTCGCAACAAACCGGAACACAAAATACATGAATTCCTGTGCGACTGCCGCGGGTAACCAATGTTTTAAACACCTGCTCCGGCGGAAAACCGATCGCCTTGGCCGCATGATTTCCGTTCAAATCATTCTCATCAAATTGATAAAACGCTTCACGCAGGGGAATTCCGGCCTGTTGGACCATGCGCACTGCATTTGTTTTTACAGCCATTTAAATCACCAACTATATTATACGTCATGAAAGCAAATCACGCAAGTATGAATTGAAAAAAACGATTTAGGTTATCCTACCTTATAGAATTAAGGAGGGTCACACTATGAACAATCACAAAAATGCAGATTTAACGCAGGAGGAACGCGAGCAAGTAATTGAGTTGGGTTCCGACATTACCCGCAGCAAAAAAGGAAATATCTACACACTTACGATTATTGGCCAGGTAGAAGGTCACCAAGTACTCCCAGAGACAGCAAAAACAACAAAGTATGAGCATGTACTGCCCCTGCTTGCGGGCATCGAGGAAAGCGATGACATTGACGGTTTGCTTCTTCTGCTAAACACTGTAGGAGGCGATATTGAAGCAGGTCTGGCCATCGCGGAGATGATTGCGGGAATGAAAAAACCCACAGTATCTCTGGTTCTGGGCGGGGGTCATTCCATCGGCATCCCTCTTGCAGTATGTACAAAAAAATCCTTTATTACGCCAACGGCAAGTATGACAGTCCACCCGGTACGCATGACTGGGCTTGTTGTCGGTGCCCCGCAAACATTTCGTTATTTTCAGAGAATACAGGAACAAATCGCAGATTTTGTAACGGAAAATTCAGGTATAACGAAAGAGCAATTTGAGCGGTATATGATGGCAACAGGGGAGATGGCTACAGATGTTGGCACTATACTGTATGGCAAAGAGGCAGTGTCATCCGGGCTGATTGACAAGCTCGGAGGATTAAGTGACGCATTGAATGCTCTTCACAGGATGATTGATAAGCAAAAGGAACGGAATAAAGAAAATTAAAATAAGAATCAATACTGGAAATTAAGCAAAAGATGTGATATTATATAATCGTATTAAAAGGGAACGGAGGCAGAAAATCGACATGGGAATCATTCAAGGTGCCATATATGGTTTTGTAACAGGTTTCACAGAATTTCTGCCTGTTCCCTCTAGCGCACATCAATTCCTAATGCTAAAACTTTTCGGGCAGAACGATACCGTTCATCTTCTCAATTTATGTATTCACATGGCGCTTTTGCTTGCAGTTTGCTATAGCACAAGATCCGCTATTGGTCGTTTGCTCCGGGATAGGCATGTGAGACGACGCGATCTTCGCTCTGCAAAACGCATTTCAGCTTCTGCCGTCGGGTATGATTTGCGCTTAATAAAATCCGCAGCAATTCCAATGGCCATTGTAATGCTGCTGTGCTATGTATTGGGCGCGAAAGTGCCTTGGAATTACCTGCCGTTATTTTTGATTATCAATGGCGTTGTTCTGATGATCCCTGAGCACACACGCCAAGCCAATAAGGATGCCCGTGCCATGTCAGCAATAGACGCAATTTTAATAGGTCTTGGCGGTGCATTGAGTGTTTTTCCCGGAATTTCTCGAAACGGTGTGATTCTGTCATATGCCGTGCTCCGCGGTGCAGATAAGCAGCATGCCACTAACTGGGCGCTTTTGCTGAGTATTCCTGCGCTTGTTATTATTAGCGCCGTAGATATTTTTCTTGTTTTTACATCCGGCATCGGCACATTTTCCATATTGGTTCTTTTATCCTACATAGCAGCATCTGCTGCTGCGTTTGGCGCAGGTCTTTTGGGGATTCGTTTCCTGCGTTTTATTGCACCCCGTTTGGATTTTTCGGGATTTGCCTATTATTCCTGGGGCATTGCTCTCTTCGGATTTTTACTATACTTGATTACGTAAAAGGAGAAAATCATGGCAGGACAAAAGCAAAAATCTCAGGCCGAGAAGGCCGTTATGGCTGCAAAGGGAAATGGCAACAAACAGAGTAAGACTGCCGCAAAGAAAACAGCATCCAAAAGTGCGCCTTTACATAAAGAGCGTGTAATTCCTGTACGGGTTGTAACCTCCGCAATCTTTTTGGGCCTTTTTATCCTGTTTCTGGTAATCTTTTTAAAACCAGAAGGTGCGCTGGTAAAGCTGGTCGAAGGAGTCCTACATGGTTTGATCGGCAGAGCTGGCTTCATTGTATCCATACCGGCATTACTTTACCTGTTTATTATTCATGCATTCAGCGGTAAGCGGCCTGTACGCATGCGTACAGCTTGTTTGGTCCTGTTTGTATTGATATGCGGCTGCCTTGCGCATTTGAGTATGAATCCGCAAAATCTTCCCTCTGGTTTTGCCTTTTTGAATGAGCTATATTCCGGTGGAATTTATGGCACGACAGGTGGCGTTCTCTGTGGTTGTATTACCGAATTCTTATGCTGGCTGTTTGGTCCTGTAATTCCGTGGATCGTTTTGATACTCGCTGATATTCTCACCTTACTGGGAGCTATGCAAATAACAATTCCAAGTATCATTCGCGCAATTCAGGAGCGTCCCCGTCCACAGTGGGAGACCGAACCAGAGGTACGGCAAGAGCCTGCTTCCATTGTTGTTAACCATCTGGCCAATAAGCGGATAGCCCATATTGAACAACGCCGACAGGCTGCTCAGTCCGCTGCCGCTGAAGCGAACAATGATATACCTATGGTGCAAAATGCAATTTCCGTCAACGATGAAAACGCCAAAGCCTCTGAGCTTATGCGGCAGATCGACATTGATGTCGAGACACCTGTTGCGGCAGCCACTACAGCTGCGCCTGTGGAAAAACCACCTGTAGTTGTCTGTCCGGAATTAGATGCGATTCCCGAGGCAATGCCCACTTTTGAAAAGGAGGCTCTCCCGCAGCCTGAAAGGGTAACACCTGTTAAAGTAAGTAAAAAGCCAGAAAAAGTAACAGCTCAGGAGGCAGAAGAAACCGCCCAAGAGGTTGCACTGGAGATCGAAAAAGCGGAGTCTCTAGAGAAGCCCGCTTATTGTTTCCCGCCGATCGATTTGCTTAAAAGTTCCGCCCACACTAACACCGATGGAACAGCAGAAATGCGCGAGAACACCAAACGTCTGAACGAAACCTTAGCAAGCTTTAAAATTGAAGCCCATATCATTAACGTAACCCGCGGCCCCAGTGTCACCCGTTATGAGGTGGAACTGGAAAAAGGCGTACGCTTGAACAAATTAACGACCGTTGCAGATGATATCGCCTTGAGTCTGGGTGCAGTAGGTGTTCGTATTGCAGCCATTCCGGGAAAAATTTCTGTTGTTGGCATTGAGGTTCCTAATCGGGCTGTAAGTACGGTATCCTTGCGAGATGTGATCGATTCTCAGGAATTTAGCGGTGCAAAATCAAAGTCCTCTTTTGCTGTAGGCAAAGACATTGGTGGCAGTTGTATCATCGGTAATATTGCAAGACTTCCGCACATGCTGATTGCAGGTACCACAGGCTCCGGTAAGTCTGTGTGCATGAACTCCATTATCATTTCGTTGTTATACAAAGCAAGTCCCGACGATGTAAAGCTGATAATGGTTGATCCCAAAATGGTTGAATTGGGTATTTACAATGGCATTCCTCATCTGTTAATCCCTGTTGTTACCGACCCCAAAAAAGCCGCAGGCTCGTTACAATGGGCTGTTACAGAGATGATGCGCCGCTACAAAGCTATGTCTGATGCCGGAGTACGGGATCTGGAATCCTACAACAGCATCATCGACAGTCAGGAAACAGACGGCAAGCGTCTACCGCAGGTTGTTGTGATCATCGATGAGCTGGCAGACTTAATGCTGGTTGCTGCGAAAGAAGTGGAAGAATCTATCTGCCGTATTGCCCAAATGGGCCGTGCCGCAGGTATTCATTTGATTATCGCAACCCAGAGACCTTCTGCTGACGTAATTACTGGCCTTATGAAAGCCAATATTCCCTCAAGAATTGCTTTTGCTGTGGCGTCTGCTATGGAATCGCGCATCATTTTGGACACCCAGGGTGCTGAGAAACTAGTTGGTAAGGGTGACATGCTCTATGCACCCATTGGAAACGGTAAGCCCAAGCGTGTGCAAGGCTGTTTTGTAAGCGATCCTGAAGTGGAAGCAGTTGCAAACTATGTAAAAGAAAACTATGTTACCAATTACGATCAGGAGGTTATGGAGGAAATCGAGCGGAAGGCAGAACAAACTGGTAGCAAAACAGCAGTATCTGACCCGGAGCCTAACCACGATGAGCTTGAAGGCGACGAAATGCTCCCAGCTGCTGTGGATGTTATCCTGGAGACCGGACAGGCATCCGTGTCTATGCTCCAGCGTCGTCTGAAGCTTGGATATGCCCGCGCCGCCAGAATTGTTGATGAGATGGAAGAAAGAGGAATTGTCGGACCTTTCCAGGGCAGTAAACCACGTTCCATTCTCATAACGAAAGAACAGTGGGAGCAAATGCGCGCAAATCCCGGAATGCAGATGGAGTTTGATGATCTGGATGCAACCCAGGATGATGCCGTTCCCGAGGATTACTAATGGTCTATTGCGGGGACAACCCGTTTTAGAAATAATTTTGCATCGCATCCGGAAAGCCGGAGCGACAGCAAGGAGGTATTATTTTGAAAAAAACAAAAGTTAGCAAGATGGTGGGCGTAGCCCTACTGATGGCGCTGGTAATTGTTCTCCAGTTTGTCAGCAGTGCAATTCCCTCTATCGGTTTCGTATCCATCTCCCTGGTGCTGATCCCGATTGTACTGGGTGCGGCAGTCTATGGCGCAGGTGCCGGAGCACTTCTTGGCGCAACGTTCGCAGTTGTCACAATTATCAACTGTATAACAGGTGCCGATGCCGGTGGAGCCATGATTTTCCAGGCCAACCCCGTGTTATGCATACTGGTGGTCTTAGCCAAAAGTGTTTTGGCAGGTTTGGCCGCAGCACTTATATACCAGGCTATCCATAAACGCAACGCCTTTGTAGCGATGCTCTGCGCTGCTGTAGTTTGTCCTGTTGTCAATACCGGCATATTCCTCACATGTATTTCTTTATTCTTTAAAGATGTATTGGCAGTATGGGCGACATCTGCAGGCGCAGACGTAGTTACCTATGTTTTGTACATCCTGCTACTGTGCAATTTCTTGCCGGAGCTGCTTATCAATGTGATCTTCAGCCCAGCCGGCCATCACATTCTGCGTATTGTCCATAAAAACCGATAAACATGCACGTATAAAAGCTGACAGCGTACGCTGTCAGCTTTTTCTTTGCATATTGTTGTGGTACAAGCATAGTCTTGACCAGGAGTGATGCATATGAAGTGCGCGTGGCAAGCGTATTTAAACTTATTACCCCATTGGATGCGCCAGGAGGTGGATAGACTCGGCTGTGATAGCTTGTTGGAATTAAGATTGCGGATAGATTATCCACCGGAACTGGTATTAAGCACAGGAAGCGATTGGTTACAAAGGGTGGTGACAAGAGATGACCTGCTCTTTTGCATCAATGCAGCGTCAAGTTATTCCCCATGGACAGCTTCCAGTTCTGCCTCCGGATACTTGACGGCACCTGGAGGCCACAGAATCGGACTATGCGGTATGGCCACCGTTATAAACAACGAAATGACAGCGGTTGGTTCGCCTACATCACTGTGTTTACGGGTAGCGCGGGATTTTCCGGGGATTGGGATGGGCGCTGCAAAAAGAAACGGTTCCTTACTCATCCTCGGCAAACCCGGCAGTGGTAAGACAACACTGCTACGGGATATCATTCGTTGCAAATCCGAAACAGGGCACGGCAGTATTGCCGTTGTGGATGAGCGGGGAGAGTTGTTTCCAACATCCAATCATAAAATGTGTTTCGCTCCCGGAAAGCGAACGGATGTCATAACCGGCTGCGAAAAGGCACAGGGGATTGTAGCGGTACTTAGAAGTATGAACCCGGAATATATTGCAGTAGATGAAATTACTGCTGAGGAGGACTGCCAAGCACTAATTCGCGCAGGATGGTGCGGCGTCAAGCTGATGGCCACAGCACATGCAGGCAGCAAAGCGGATTTTCTCAGACGACCGGTTTATAAACCATTGGTCAGTAGTGGAATTTTTGATACCTTATTAGTTTTACAGCCAGATAAAACATGGACGTTGGAGAGGATGAACATATGAGTATTAAGTTAATTGGAGCAGTGTTTGTTATTGCAGCCTGCGGTGGTGTTGGATTTAAAATGGCGACTAGCCACGTAAAGGAGGAAAAAAGTCTCCGACAGCTAATCGCAATCCTAGATTATATGGAGTGTGAACTTCAATACCACCTTACGCCTTTGCCACAGTTATGCCATCAGGCTGCAGGGGAGTGTGCCGGTACACTGCAAGATGTCTTTCACAGGCTTGCAATGGAATTGGAAGATCAAATTTCGCCGGATGTGGAGCGTTGTATGACGGCATCCTTGCACAACGTCGGCCCTATCCCGCACTTTACCAATGATGCCCTTGAATTACTGGGAAAAACACTTGGACGTTTTGATTTAAATGGTCAACTAAAGGGTTTGGAGGCCGTACGGCATAACTGCAGAAAAAAGTTGGAACAACTCAATAACAACCGCGACACACGACTGCGTAGCTACCAAACACTGGGGTTGTGTGCCGGCGCAGCGATGGCAATTTTGTTGATATAATCTATGGAAATTGATTTGATTTTTAAAATTGCAGCAATTGGAATTATTGTGTCTATTCTAAATCAGGTTCTGTCCCGTACCGGACGGGAAGAACAAGCAACCATGACCACACTGACTGGACTTGTAGTTGTACTGATGATGGTAGCACAAAAAATTTCAGAACTGTTTGACCTAATGAAAGCACTGTTTGATTTATAATGGATACATTTGTTAAGGCGATTGCCGGAATTTTAATTGCATTGGTCATGGGACAAGTTCTCTGGAAACAGGGACAGGATATATCGCTTCTTTTAACGCTTTTCGTTTGTACGATGGTAATGCTTGTTGCGGTGAATTACCTAAAACCGGTATTGGACTTTTTGGAGCATCTACAATCGGCAGGAAACCTGGATTCGGAATTGTTTAGAATTCTATTAAAAGTTGTTGGCATCGGACTGCTGGCGGAATTGACGGGACTCATTTGCACAGATACAGGAAATGCCGCATTGGGTAAAACGCTGCAGCTGCTTGCCTCCGCAATCATACTGTGGATGTCAATTCCGCTACTACGTCAGTTACTTGAACTGGTCGAAAACATCTTGGGGGAAGTATGAAGAAAATACTGATACCCGTTCTATTACTCATGCTGCTGTCAATACCTGTTTCTGCCATGGAGTTTACCGCTCCGACAGCACCGGATTCCGCTCAGGACTATATGCCCCAAGACACGGAATCCTTTGGAGAAGGGCTATGGTTTGTAATTAAATCTGCAATTGGGGCTATTAAGCCCAAAATTGCCGAATCCTCCGGGGTTTGCCTGTCATTAATCGTTGCAAGTTTGCTACTGTCTGTATTGCATAGTTTCACCGGCACAGCAACCAAGGCCGTGGAACTTACAGGTACATTGCTGGTTGCAGTTCTACTTATAAAACCTGCAGACACTCTGTTGAAACTGGGAATGAACACAGTAACCGAGCTCAGTGAATATGCCAAACTCTTTTTACCGGTTATGACTGCAGCTTTGGCTGCACAGGGAGGTACTGCCACATCTGCAGCATTGTACACAGGGACTGTCCTGTTTAATACCGTTTTAACTGCGGTAATTTCCAAACTTATTGTGCCGATGGTATATATATATCTTTGCCTGAGTATAGTCAACAGTGCCTTGGGGGAAGAGATTCTGAAATCGCTTCGTGATTTTGTGAAGTGGTCGATGACCTGGAGCTTAAAAATCGTACTATATGTATTCACAGGATATATTGCCGTCACAGGTGTTGTCAGCGGCACGACGGATGCAACTGCGCTTAAAGCTGCAAAACTGGCAATTTCCGGTGTCGTACCGGTTGTTGGCGGTATCCTGTCCGATGCCTCAGAAGCCATTTTGGTAAGTGCCGGCGTTATGAAAAGTGCCGCCGGAATCTACGGCCTGTTGGCAATCACGGCAGTATGGATCGGTCCATTTCTGGAAACGGGCGTATTATACCTTATGCTGAAAATCTCGGCTGCAATTTGTTCTATTGTAGGGACGAAACAATCTTCATCGCTGATACAGGATTTTTCCTCTGCGATGGGACTCGTACTGGCTATGACAGGGACTGTTTGTTTACTGCTTTTAATCAGTACGGTATGCTTTATGAAGGGTGTCGGTTAATGGAAACAATTCGGCAATGCATAATCTCTATTACAGCTGCCGGGTTAATTTGCGGCTGCATATCTGCGATGGTGAGCAAAAAGGGAGTTTATGGTACAATTATAAAATTGTTGACAAGCATATTCATGGTCCTAACGGTCATCTCTCCCTGGACCAATCTAAAATTTCCTGATTACTCCGACTTTTGGGAAGACATGTCTGCCAACAGTTCTGCCGTTGTACTGGATGGCACAAAAATGGCACAGGAGGCAACCATTGGAATCATAAAGGCAAATGCGGAAGCATATATCTTAGACAAAGCCACTGCATTGGGATTGGATGTTGATGTGGAGGTATCCGTTGACAGCACATCAGCTCTAATTCCGGATGGGGTTGTGATAACAGGTGCTGTTTCACCGTATTTAAAAACGCAAATGCAGCAGTATATCACAGAAAACCTTGGAATACCAAAGGAGAATCAGATATGGATGTGACATTACTGAAAGAGAGGGTTCTGTGTTTCATAAAAAAATACCGTTATGTAATGCTAGTATTACTTCTCGGTATCGTACTTATGATGCTACCGGCTAAACGGGGTGAAGAAACCAAGCAGCAACCTGTTTCCCCACAGCTGCAGCAAACGCAGACGACAGAGGAGAAACTGGCGAAAATATTAAGCAGAATTGAGGGGGCAGGGGAGGTACATGTGCTTTTAACAGAATCCGCAGGGACAGAGACGATTTATCAAACTGATGCTTCCGTATCCACGAACGACAGCAACAGCAACACACAATCAGATACGGTTACAATTACAGATGCCCAGCGCAATGAAATAGGACTTGTGAAGCAGACTAACCCACCAATTTATCAAGGGGCAATCGTGTTGTGCAGCGGAGCTGACAGTCCCACTGTGCGATTATCCATTGTTGATGCCGTTTCAAAAGTCACCGGACTTGGCGCTGACAAAATATCCGTCTTAAAAATGAAGTGAATGGAGGCTTTTCAATATGAAAACTTGGAAAAAGAACATGGTAGCCGCAGCGGTACTGGTTACCGTTTGCGCAGGAATCTACGCTAACTGGCTATACAGCGAGGATCAAGCAACAGCAAACCTAACAGATACTCTGGATGCCGATAAAATACTATCTGCGGATACACTAGTTATGGGTAACGAAGGTGATGCACTTGTGGATGCCAGCAATAATACGATGACTGATTATTTTGCCGCTGTCCGTCTGTCCCGGCAGCAGGCCCGCGACAGTGCAGTTACCCTGTTGCAGGAAGCCATGGCCTACAGCGAGGATCCGCAGACTGCGCAATCAAATACCAAGCTGGAGGATATCGTACAGACCGCACTGTGTGAAGCGCAGATAGAAAGTCTTGTAATTGCAAAAGGATATGCCGATTGTGTAGCATACATTGCGGAGGAGGGGATCTCCGTCGCTGTTGCTTCTCCAGAAGGTGGCTTGGCGCAGGAAGATGTGGCTGTGATTGCGGATATCGTTATGACACAATCTGAGTACGGTCTGGAAGATATCCACATTGTGGATGTACAATAATGATACTGCCCCGGGCAATCATTCGCCTGGGGCTCTTTTGCGGAAAGAAAACTATTGTAATTTTCAAGAATTGTGGTACAATATACAAAAGTATGTCATGCGTAATGCATGATAGTGATTTAGGAGGTATTTCCATGGCAGAGAGCAAGCAGTATATTACGCAGCTGCAGGATAACGGCAGTGTGATGATTTCGGAAGATGTGATTGCAACAATTGTTGCTCATGCTGTAGGTGAGGTTGAAGGCGTCGTTGGGTTAAATGTAAAACCCGGTGCTGATATAGCAGAGCTGATTGGTAAAAAGAGCTGGGCTCGCGGCATAAAGGTTTCCATCGGACCGCAGAACGAGGTTTCTATCGATTGCAACATTACGGTTTCTTACGGACAAAGCGTTGTTAACGTTGCAAAATCAGCCCAGGAAGCCATCATCACTGCGCTGGAGTCTATGGCCAGTTTGAAAATTGCCGCTGTCAATATCAATGTATGCGGTATTGTCCGTCAGTGAGGCCACCGCTATGACACGTGGAAACGCCAGAGAACTGGCAGTACATTTAATTTATGGCCGGGATTTTACCGGCGAAGAACCAGAACAAGTCGTGCAGATCCGCCTTGCTAAGGAGTACTATGCGAAGCTAGCTAGTGAAAACGAGGTCTACACCGAGCGTCCCAGCCGTGCGCAGAGGGCATATATTGATGCCGTGGTAGCCGGCGTTGCAAACCACGCCGAGGATCTGAATGGACAGATTCAGAAATATGCAATCAGCTGGGACATCTCCCGTATTTCCAGATTGGCCCGCGCAATTTTGCAGCTTGCTATGTTTGAAATTCTCTATGTGGATGATGTGCCCACTGCTGTAGCCATTTCTGAGGCTGTTAGAATTGCCAAGATGTATGATGGAGAAGAAGCCAGTGCTTTCATCAATGGCATTTTAGGATCCTTTTCCAGAGAATTATCTGCAGAGGTGAAGCAATGAGCGTAATTGGTTTTGATACCAGTAATTATACGACCTCCATCGCTTATTTTGACGGTGTAAATGGCAATAACTGCTCCAAGCTCCTACCTGTACGGCAGGGTGAGCTTGGACTTCGGCAAAGTGATGCTGTATTTAATCATATCAAAAGCCTGCCGGAACTTTCCGACAGGCTATTTTCAAGTGTTGATGTGAAATCAGTAACGGCAGTTGGTGTCAGCACGCGTCCAAGGGCGGTAGAAGGCAGCTATATGCCTTGCTTCATGGTTGGTTACTCCCATGCAAAACTTCTTGCGGATTCGATCCACGTTCCGCTCATCACATGCTCCCATCAACAGGGTCATGTTGCAGCCTCCTTGTGGAGTGCCGACAGAATGGATTTGATGGATCAGCCCCATTTGGCTTGGCACTTATCCGGCGGTACAACAGAGTTACTTCTGGTCGAACCGGATGGCAAAAATGTTGCCTGCACCTGCATTGGAGGAACAACGGATATTTCCGCAGGCCAGCTGATCGACCGAACCGGGCAGTTATTACAGCTTCCGTTTCCCGCCGGCCGTCATCTGGATTCTTTGGCCACAGAAGCACAGGAACAAGAAATGTTCCGTGTGAAATGTCCAGAGTTGACATTCTCATTATCCGGCGTTCAGAATAAGGTCCAGCAGTATTACGAGCGCTGTGAAAATGCGGCAGAGACGGCAGCTTTTGCATTGCGTTGTGTATGTTATGCCGTTTTTCAGACTACAAAGAACGCGCAAAAGCAGTATCCCAATCTTCCGGTTGTGTTCTCCGGTGGTGTTGCATCTAACTCCATGCTGCGCAGTGTGATAGCTCCGCTGAATCCGATCTTTGCACAGCCCCAATACTCCACTGACAATGCAATGGGTGTTGCAGTTCTTACTCATCGGGTACAGGAGGGGTAATATGCCGCAAAAAGTATTTTCAATTAGCCAAATCAGCGAATACATTCGTACAATGATGGATTCGGATGGTGTACTAAGCGGTTTGGCTGTCAGTGGTGAAATCAGCAACTATAAAATATATCCGTCCGGACACCATTATTTCACGTTAAAAGACGAAGGTGCTGCGCTGAAATGCGTTATGTTCCGTTCCAGCGCAATGAAGTTAAAGTTCCGCCCGGAAAACGGCATGAAAATTATTGCCATGGGCAAGATTACAGTCTATCCGAGAGACGGTGCCTATCAGTTGTACTGTACTGCCATGGCTCTTGATGGCGTCGGAGACCTATATGCGGCATTTGAGCAGCTCAAAAATAAGCTTGCAGCACAGGGACTGTTCAATCCCGAACATAAAAAGCCATTGCCCCAATATCCCGGCACAATTGCCATTATCACAAGTTCTGCAGGTGCTGCAATACACGATATGCTTCGCATACTGTCAAAGCGATACCCACTGGCACAGGTACGCCTGCTACCCGTGCGCGTACAAGGTGCCGAAGCACCCAGCGAAATTTCTGCTGCGATTCATTATGCGAATTACCACAGGCTGGCTGATTTGCTAATTGTAGGGCGGGGCGGCGGTTCCATTGAGGATTTATGGGCTTTTAACGATGAACAAGTCGCACGTGCAATTTTTGCTTCGCAGATTCCGGTTATTTCTGCCGTAGGCCATGAACCGGATGTGACCATTTCCGACTTTGTTGCTGACCTGCGAGCAGCCACACCGTCAAACGCAGCTGAGTTGGCAGTGCCCGACCAGGATGTACTGCGGCAAACGCTGGAT
Organism: Faecousia sp.; assembly: GCA_045637585.1. Lineage (GTDB taxonomy): Bacteria > Bacillota > Clostridia > Oscillospirales > Oscillospiraceae > Faecousia. Next base: position 64,456 of record JAZTZS010000020.1, read on the forward strand.
ACTATGTCAGCAGCTATGGCGAATATATTGGAGCAGCGGCTGCGCAGTGCAAGACGGCAGTTTCAAATTCTTGCAGCAAGTCCTGCATTACAAAGCCCGCAAGTTTATATTAGCCAGCGGCGTAAGTCACTGCAGCTGCTGTGTAGCAATCTGATCCAAGGACAAAATTCATGTATTCATCGACAAAAGCAACTTTTTGTCACACTCACTGCCAAGCTGGACGCTATGAGTCCCTTAAAGGTGCTGACCCGCGGTTATGCAGTGGCGCAAAAAACAGACGGGGAAGTTATCCGTTCGGTAAAACAGGTTTCAATCGGCGAGAATATTCAAGTTATGGTTGCTGACGGTATTCTAGATACCAATGTTGCAGCAGTAAAGGAGAATGAAGCATGAACAAGAAGAATAAATCTTTTGAAGAAAATATGCAGCGTTTGGAGCAGATCGTACGGGCAATGGAGCGGGGAGATGTTCCGCTGGAAGAGTCCCTAAAACTGTTCCAGGAAGGCGTAGCGCTGGTTGACAGCTGCGGAAAATTGCTGGATGAAGCAGAACTACAGGTAAAAAAGATCACAGCAGCAGCGGACGGAACGCCGCAAGAAGAGTCCTTTGAGGAAGAAATACAGTTTTGAAAGAATAAAGAATCCCCCAATTGGGGGATTCTTTATTCACGTTCAGATAAAAGCAGCATTAAATTGGTTTTGCTCACAACAATAACGGATACGGCACAACCTGCTAAATAGCAGCCCAGGAATACCAAAACAGAGAACCATTGGGCACTGCCGGGGCCGTTTATCAAATATAGCACCCCACTACTCAGCAGGCATCCAAGCAGACACAGTAATATCTGTTCCAGAAAGATAGACCAAAAGACACGCTGGCGCGATGCGCCAAGTCCATGTAAAATCGCAAACTCCATGCGTCTGCCGTTCACCATCAGCCACGATATTATAAACCCAAGCAGGCCCACAATTGCAAATAGTACAGGGAATAGAATTTTACTGAAGCTGATATACCGGCCCAAGCCCTCTACGGTTTCTGTAAAGGTCTGGTCACGCAACACGACAGTCAGACGGTTTTTCGCGAGTTTTCGAACCTGACTGATTTTCGAATCTTGCAGATAGTCCCGGAATCTATCAAGCGTTTTGGTTTCTTTTAGCGCAAAAGAACATGTGTCAAAAGTTGTTGAAGTATAAAAGTACCGGTCTCTGCCTTCATATGTGGTAAATTTGCTGTTTGGCCGACTTCCATCATTATAGGGATATTCTTCTCCAATAATCAGTTCATAGTCGCACCAGAACGACAGCGGCACATAGATATTGGCATCTGCACCCGGCTGCTGAAAGGTTCCCACTGGCATTATCTGTATATAGGTTTCCCGATCTTCAACAGCGTATTTATATAGCATTGAGACTGCATATGTGCCGCCAAGGGTAAGATCGTGACTTGCTAAATAACTTTCACTTACCAGACAGGGATAAATAACCGGCTCTAACTCCGGTGGCAGAGGAAGCCTTCCGGGATAAAAATGCTCCGCAGTTAAAAAGGACGGGTACTTTTCGTTTAGGAAGCTCTCATCCCATCCGGAAAGCCAGGTGATTTCCGGCGCTTGGCCATGCGCAAACACACTGGCTGCAGACAGGCCGCTGATCGCAATCAATTCCGGCTGCTCTTTAATCCACGCCATTCTTCGCTCCTGGCCAAAGCTGGTTGGGCTAAATTCAGGCATGTCCACCCACATCCAGTAATGCCAGCCGATGGATACATGAATGTTATCCAGATAGCCGGATTCCCACAACAGCCTTGCGTCCTCCGTGGAAATAACAAGATTATTGCTCTGTCGGCCGTTGTTGCTGACGGCTTCACCGGAAATAACTGTGTTGTCATAAACAGAGTCCAGTTGGTCGCTCCAGCCCTCTGCGCCTGTGGCCAAAATACCCAGTAACAGCGACAAAACCAGTGTCGCAGCAGGTACGATTGTAGAGCGCCATCCGCCACGTCTTGTGCTTAGGAGCGCAAACCGCAAAGCACCACGGCAGGCTACAGAGGTGCCGCTCTTGGGCACGCGGACAGACTGCTTACCACGTTTGGGAACAGACTGGCGTTTTGCCTGTGACAGGAACAGGGTGCATAGAATCAGCGCACAGAAAAAAACGGACAAGCCGGCAAGGACTGCTGGCCACATAGGTACAGCAACCTCCAAGACACTCTCTTGGATATAGCCAACAGCAGATTCGCTGTAGCGCCGGTCTGTGGCGTACAAGGAGTCAGCTATCTGCAAGGCCACATGTATGATTTTCTCCAGAACACTGCCGCCGATGGTTGCACCGGCCAGTGCCGCCACGCCCGATATGAGCGTTGCTCCGGAGAGCAGCCAGAGCCGAATCTTTCCGGTAGGGGTACCAAGAGAAATAAGCACCTGCATTGTCTCTCGCTGTCTGCCAACAAAGAGGAATGCAAACAGCAACAGCACGGCAACAGCACCGCTGACAGAGGCGATGGTAACAGCCATAGCTGTGGTTTCCATGGTCTGCAAAGGCTGCGCAGCTGCAGCATACCCTTGGTCATAGAGTGTTACGCGGACATTGGCAGGGGAAACTGCCTGAATGGCATCAGCAGCAGAACGGGCTGATTTGTTGTCGAGAACCGCGCGCCCCAGTTCGTAACCAAACAGAGGATTTCCAAAGTTTCCGTCCTTTTCCGTTACCCAAATGCTGCCAAAATACTCTTGAGAAGTGTTTGTAATTCCAATGACTGTCAAGGATCTGCTATTTTCTCCAAGAACCAAATTGTATCGGTTATCTTCTTGTGAGTGCATAGGCAGCATGGAGATCGTGCTGCCCAGTGACAGTTCCATAGCCTGTGCCATATCCCATGTAACAACGCAGACACCGAATTCTCCGGTTTCCGGAAACCGTCCCTGCATGAGGGTTAGATGATTTTGCTGGAAAATTTCCAGAGCCGCTATCTGACTGCTGGCTTCTACTTTCACTGCATTGTTGGCGTTTTTATATAATTCTGCGTATTCATAGAAAATTGCAGGATCTGTCTCTTGGCTTACTTCCTGATATGGAGCAGCGTCACAACCCTCATAGAAGTCGGTTAGGATAAATTCATTATTTCTTCCGCTTTCAAGGAACGTACCGTGCAGCAAGTAATGCTTGCCAGCCTCCGGTACAAAATCGCCGGACGACGTTATTGTAATAGCAAGGTTATCGCTTTTTCCGTAAGCATAAAGTACATCGGCGCACAGCGCAGAGTAGCCCTCAATGATTTTCCCTCTTCCGTAATATAAATCCTCAACAGGATCATATTCGTATACCTCACGGCCACTATATACATTCAGTGTATAGACGGTTATAATGCCGTCTTTCACATACCGATAGACATAGGCCCCTGTATCGGTCCAGCTACCGCCTGCAATGTACTCGCTTGGCAGATCGGATTCATCGGTAGATTCGTATACGAAGATATCGTTCAGCTGCGCGTAGACTTTCTCCCCACCTCCAAGGTCAATATACTCATAGTAGGGAATCCAATCTGTTGACAGATGCCACGAAAACTGTCGTTTGGCAGTATTATTACTCCGTGAGACCGCTAAATAGCTATCTGTTAACTGATCTTCTGTATAGGCGACAGTGCCCTCTACATAGTGGGGAACAAAGGACATACACTCCAAAACTGCATTGTTGGGGTAGGGTACAGTGCCGATAGAGCGTTTATACCCATCTACTACCGCCAATGTACGGTCCGGGTATTCCCACTGCTTCACACCTTCAATTGCAGAGAGCGCCGACACATCCAAATATTCCATTGCTTCCCGCGCCAATGGGTCGGCAGCGTCTGGATTTGGATAGTCATTGCCCATATATTCTACCAGCGCAACAGATGTGTAACTCTTATCCATTTGCGCCAAGGTCTGACTGCTGTAGGCCCACATGCCCATTCCAAGCGTGAGTGTGACGGTAAGTGTCAGTATTAAGAGGGTAAATAATACAGTACGGCCCTTTGCGCGAAGCGTACTGTTGATTCCATTACGTAAAATCATTGCAGCACCTCCTTAACACAGTGCCTTGCCGTCCTGCAGTTCCAGAATACAGTCTGCTTTCTCTGCCAGATTCAAGTCATGGGTAACGATTACAACGCAATACCCCTCTTCATGGGCAAGGCTTTGCAAAATTGCAAAGATATTTTCCGTGTTCGCTGTGTCCAGATTTCCGGTGGGCTCGTCCGCCAAAAGGATTTTCGTGTCCATTCCCAGTGCTCTGGCAATGGCTACACGCTGCTGTTCACCGCCAGAGAGCATAGTAGGGTAGCGGTCCAGTGCGGATTCCGGTAGTCCAACCCGCTTGATGAGCTCTGCCGCTCTTTGCTTGGCCACTTTTGGCTTCACCTTCCGCAGTTCCATGGGATACATGACATTTTCCGCAACTGTCAGCAGCGGAAACAGACGAAAGCTCTGATATATCACCGCCACATTCTCCCTGCGGTAGGTTTCCAGCTTTATATCGGAGGTAGAAACGCCCTGGCATAGAACCGCACCTTCAGTAGGCAAGTCGAGCCCTGCCATCAGAGAAAGCAGCGTTGTTTTACCGCTGCCGGATTTGCCGACAACCGCGTATACCTTTCCCGCCTCAAATGTGTAGGATATTCCTCTGAGCGCCTCTACCTTTTGATATTGGGTTTGGTATGTATAACGAACATTTTGCAGTTCTATGAAAGACATAGCAATTCCTCCTTTTAGGGCATCCTTCATTTTTTCTTTTGGAATATTATAGCATATTGTCTGTTTCTAGTAAACAACTTTATCTCGCATAAGAACAACCGCACAAAAAAGAAAGACAGAGGGGCTATACACACCCTCTGTCTTTATACCTTATAACTGTCTTGCAGTATCCGTGCCGTCTCCGGTAAGTCCAAGGCGCTCTGCTGCGTCCTGGCGCATTTTGTACTTTAAAACCTTTCCTGCAGCATTCATCGGGAACGCTTCAACAAATTCAATGTACTTTGGCACTTTATGCCGAGCCAAGCTGGCCTTGATATACGCAGACATTTCATCTACTGTTACAGAATCCGGTTCCTTCAAAATGATACAGGCCATGATTTCTTCGCCATACCGCTTATCCGGTACGCCGATAACCTGCACATCCCGTACTGCCGGATGTGTATAGATAAATTCCTCAATCTCCTTGGGATAAATATTCTCGCCGCCGCGAATAATCATATCCTTCAGACGTCCGGTAATCCGGTAATTACCGTCTTCGTCCCGACAGGCCAAATCGCCGGAGTGGAGCCATCCGTCCTTGTCAACCGTACTCTGGGTGGCCTTTGGCATTTTGTAGTAGCCCTTCATGGTGTTATAACCCTTGGAACAAAATTCGCCGTTTACACCCGGGCCAACTTCCTCACCGGTTTCCGGATTAATAATCTTGCACCGCACATAGGGGAATGCATATCCTACGGTATCCGTACGCACATTCAGCGGGTCCGTCCAGGCGGACATGGTGGAACCGGGAGCAGATTCCGTCTGTCCATAGACACTGACAATTCCGGTCATATTCATTTCATTAGGCTGTGCAGCCCGGCGCATTAACTCCGGCGGACATCCTGCGCCTGCCATAATTCCGGTACGCATGTGGGAAAAATCCGTCTTCCGGTAATCTGGATGATTAAACATGGCAATGAACATTGTAGGAACGCCGTTAAAGCAAGTGATTTTTTCCTGGTTGATACAGGCCAGCGATGCTTTTGCAGAGAAATAGGGCAGGGGACACAGCGTTGCGCCGTGGGTCATAGATGAGGTCATGGAAAGCACCATGCCAAAACAGTGGAACATGGGCACTTGAATCATCATACGGTCTGCTGTAGACAATCCCATGCGGTCTCCAATACACTTGCCATTGTTAATTACATTATAATGCGTCAGCATAACACCCTTGGGAAAACCTGTCGTTCCAGAGGTATACTGCATGTTGCACACATCATTGGGACGTACCGCAGCAGCCATACGGGCCACCTGCTCAGCGCTGACAATATCATAACGCGCCATTGCCTCATCAAAAGTCAAGCAACCTTGCTGCCGGAACCCAACAGTTATCACATTACGCAGGAAGGGGAGACGCTTGCAATGCAAAGGCTCACCTGCCTTGGTTGTAGCGATTTCCGGGCACAGTTCATTCATAATGCCTCTGTAGTCGGAATCCAGACAGGATTCAATCATAACCAGGGTATGGGTGTCAGATTGACGAAGCAGGTATTCCGCTTCATGTACCTTATAGGCAGTATTCACGGTGACCAAAACTGCACCAATTTTCACTGTTGCCCAAAAGGTAATATACCAGGCGGGTACATTGGTTGCCCAAATAGCTACTTTGCTGCCCGCCTTAACCCCGAGGCTAACCAACGCCCGTGCAAAGCGGTCAACATCTTCATGAAATTCCCGGTAGGTTCTCGTATAGTCCAGCGTTGTGTATTTAAAAGCGTACTGGTCGGGGAACTCCTCGGTCATCCGGTCCAACACTTGGGAGAATGTCAAATCAATCAGTTCATCCTTCTTCCAAACATATTGACCTGTGCCGTCGTGGTTAAAGTACAGGGATTTTTTCATACCCCTTGTGTTGTGATACCGGCTCATGTAATTGACGAAGTATGGGAATATGACCTCAGGATCCTGCAAGTCCTCCAGCCAGTCCGGCTTCCATTCCAGCGAGATGTACCCATCATAATTAACGGAAGAAAGTGCAGCCACAACATCGTCAATTGGAAAACTGCCTTCTCCGATAAGCTGGTAAGTACCCGAATCATCGGAATCACGCAGGTGAACATGACAAATATAATTACCCAGATTTTTGACTGTGGTATCGCAATCCTCTCCGCAGTCACGATAAGGGTGGTGCACATCCCACAAGGCTGCAAGATTGTCACTGGCAAACCGATCAAGCATTTGTCTTAATTTTCCAGTATCCGCATAAATTCCGCTGGTTTTCAGCAGTAACGTTACCTCAAGCTTCTCCGCAACGGGAAGCAGGGCGGTTAGGTGATTGTATACAGTCTCCTCATCACCCAGAATTGCGCAGGCTACTACATATGGAACCTGCGTATTATGTGCAACTTCAAAAAGGTTTTTCAGAGATTCTATGCACGTGCTGTCATGGGAAATATCAAATGATGTATCAAAACAGGGGATTTGTAGCTTTTTCTCCCGAAGTTGCCGGACGGTGGCTGCCGTCTGGTACTTATGAAAAGGTCCGCTGCGATCCGTGAGCGGGTTATATTTCGGCAGGTTGTATACCTCAATCCCGGAAAAACCCATGCTCAGGGCTGTATCCATCATTTCATCCCAGGAAAGTTCAGGCCAACCGCGTGTAGAAAAGGATAGCTTCATGCTTCTTCCTCCTCATAGACGATTTTATTCAGTGCATTTAAGTAAGCATGGATGCTTGCACCGACAATGTCCGTAGAAATACCCTTACCGGAATAGACTTTGCCGCCGGAACGCAGCTTAACAATAGTCTGGCCCATGGCCTCACGTCCTTCGGTGACAGCCTGAATTTGGAAGTCATCCAATTCATAATGGCAGCCGGTGATTTTTTCAATTGCCAGGAAAGCAGCATCAATGGGACCGTCACCGATATATACACCCTCCAAAACAGCATCATGCTTATGCAGTTTCATATGTGCCGTAGCAGAAATCGTATTACCGGATGTAATCACATAGGCATCCAGCTTATAGGTAGGCGGTACCTGCATGGCAGCAGAAGCAATAATTGCATCCAGCTCCTTGATGCTGACACGCTCTTTCTTTGCTGCAATCTGTCGGAATGCGTCGAACACCTTCAAACCGTCTTCCTCTGACAGATCATAGCCCAAGCGTTCCACCGCCAGCAGTACAGCACTGATATCATCATGATCGGTTAGGTACAAACCGTTCACATCATCCTGTACGCTGCTGAAGGGGGATGATTTACTTCTTCCGGATTGGCACACCCAATTTATCTGCTCCATAATTCGGCTTAGCTGTGTGACACGAACTCCGCACGCAGCGTTAAAAGCATCGCCCTTTGCGGCAATGATTTTCGAAACATTTGAAAGGGATGCCGTATTGACCGGATACGCGGCTGTCTTAATCTCCCCGGCACCTTTCTCTGCAGCTGCGATTGCACAGGCATCCGCCATAGATAATCCGTCCGAGCAGGAAACGCCCAAGGTAACCTGTCTTAGTGCAGGAATATGTTCGAACAAAGAGGAAATGAATGCCGCAAATTCACCGGGAAGCATGGTTCCCGCGGTATCGCACACAGTGACGGTTGCTGCACCGGCAGCGATTGCCGTCTCGATTACTTTATATAAAAACGCAGGCTCACTGCGCGTGGCATCATCAGCTATAAATTCAGTATCACACAAGGCCTGGCATGCCTTAACTGTGTTTTTGATTGCATCCACCATAGCGTCCGGTTTCTTATGAAACAGGTACTCCATCTGGACAGAGCTGACAGGTGCGCAGACCTGCAGTCTCGGATGACGGGCCTGCATCAGTGCATTCCATGTTCTGTTTACACTTTCTGCATCTAACGCTACCGGCACGGCCACTACACTGTCAGTCACCGCAGAAGCGATGGATTTAATACGCAGAATGTCCGTTCTTGCGTTTCCGACACCTTCCAGTTCAATCACACTGACACCTAATTTATCCAACAGCTTGGCAAGCTCAATTTTCTCTTTAAAAGACAACACCAAAGAATCAGTGACTTGTTTCATTGTAATATCGCTGATTTTAATCATATTAATAACTCCTTACATAAAAGAATAATCCCTGAGGTCATAATGACCTCAGGGACGAATTTACACTCGCGGTACCACCCTGATTATTCTCCACACGGAAAATCACTCTCAGACTTCTAACAAAGCCTTACCCTTAACGCGGGTGCACGGATTCCATTACTGACAATTGTGTTCACAGAACCAACTCAGGAACCAGACTGCTCTAAAATCTGCACCGGTTTACACCAACCACCGGCTCTCTGTAGCATCCTATAAGAGCAGATTCTCCTTCAAAGTCATTAAAATAATTTAGACTATTTAATCACAATACATTAAATTTGTCAATGGAAAAATATTTTTTTAATACTTGAATTCTAATATACCCGAACATAATTTTCTACTTACCCAATGACCACCAGCGGGGAAAATTAATCAGCAATCAGCCATAAAAAATGATTGACAATTACACACACAAATGATAAAATTCCAAATATGAATGACGATGATGGAGAAATGATGCTATTTTTCTGTTGCAGAGACATGGCGGTTGGTGCAAGCTATGACGAATATAGTAGATATGTCACTCCGGAGTTGGGAGGAAGAAAGCAATTGCCGTAGAGCCTCCACGCGTCAGCTGCGTTAGTGCTTAGGGCGTGTCTGCGCCTGATAAGTGGTATTTGCTGTGAGGCAGATGCAATTTGAGTGGTACCGCGGGTTGTTTTTTCAGCTCGTCTCAAGGAATCTTTCTTTGAGACGGGTTTTTTGTATAGTGAGGTGCTTTATGGAACAGGAATTGACTGGAATTACATATAAGATCAGAGAAATGGCCCAGAGAATCCGTGAGCTGCGCGAGATCACTGGAATTACTGTGGAGGAAATGGCCGAAAGGACAGGCCTTTCCGTGGAAGAATATGTGCAGTGTGAAGCTGGCAACCGCAATCTAAGCATTGCATTCCTATACCGGTGTACATTAAGCTTTGGCGTGGACATGGGCGACCTTTTAGAAGGACGCAGCCCCAAGCTGCGCTCCTATGCATTAACGCGCAAGGGCCAAGGCCAGCGGATCGAGGAAGCCCATCACATGGTCGGCTTCAACCTTGCCGCTGATTTTCGAAACCGTATTGCACTGCCTCTGTATATGGAGCTTGCATACCGCCCCGGTGCAGAGTATGAGGACATACAGCTTACGACACACGAGGGCCAGGAGTGCGATATTGTCATCCGTGGACACATGCGGATTCAAATTGGTGGGCACAGTGAAGTGCTCCACGCTGGCGACTGTATTTATTATGATAGTTCTACGCCACATGGCATGATTGCAGTGGATGGTGAGGATTGTACCTTTTATGCCATCGTCTTGTCCAATTCCGCAGCCCGGGAAGGGGAGCAGGCCGCAGCTGTGGCATCTTCCCTGGGTGAGGTACGTGAGGTCGATAAGGTTCAACGCGTGTATCGGAACTTCATTTCTCCCACAGTTGAAAACGGAAAGCTCACAAAAATTGCATTTCAAAATGAAGAGAAATTTAACTTTGCCTTTGATGTTGTGGACGAATTAGGCAAAACCAAGCCGGATAAGCTTGCAATGCTCCACCTAGCCGAAGATGGGACAGAGCGCCGTTTCACATTCCAGAATATGAAAAAGGAGTCTGCAAGAGCTGCGAACTTCTTCAAGTCTATTGGTATTAAGCGCGGTGACCGGGTAATGCTGGTACTGAAGCGTCACTGGCAGTTCTGGGTAGCGATTTTGGGATTGCATAAGCTGGGCGCTGTGGCCATCCCGGGCACAAATCAGCTTATGGAAAAGGATTTTACTTACCGTTTTCAAGCCGGCAATGTAAAGGCCGTATTGTGTACTGCTGACGGCGATACAGCCCAGGCAGTGGAGTCTGCTGCAGAAAAGTGCCCCGATCTGACCCACAAGATTCTTGTTGGCGGCAGCAGGGACGGTTGGCATAATTTTGACGAAGAGTATTCCATATTCAGTAGTCACTTTGCCCGCGCAGAGGATGCGCCTTGCGGCAGTGATCCCATGCTGATGTTCTTTACCTCCGGCACATCCGGCTATCCCAAATTGGCTGCGCACAATTACAAGTATCCCCTCGGTCACTTTATCACTGCAAAATACTGGCACCGCGTGAATCCCGACGGATTGCATCTGACCATCTCTGATACCGGTTGGGCCAAGGCACTATGGGGCAAGCTCTATGGCCAGTGGCTGTGTGAAGCTGCGACATTTGTTTATGACTTTGACCGCTTTGATGCTGAAAAGATACTGCCTCTGTTTGCAAAGTACCACATTACCACGTTCTGTGCGCCGCCAACTATGTACCGCATGCTTATCAAGCAGGATTTGAGCCGGTTTGATTTGAGTTCTGTTGAACATGCCTCCATTGCCGGTGAGGCACTGAATCCTGAAGTATTCCGCCAATTCCAAAAGGCAACCGGATTGCAGATTATGGAAGGATTCGGCCAATCCGAGAGTACGCTGATTATCGGCAATCTCACAGGTGACAGCCACAAAATCGGAGCTATGGGTAAACCTGTTCCTCTGTATGACGTACATCTCTTGGATGCAGATGGAAACGAGGTAGCGACCGGTGAGAACGGCGAAATCTGCATTAACATATCCGACGGTCTGCCGTGCGGTTTAAGCTACGGTTATGAGGGCAGCCCCGAAATCACTGCCGACACCTGGCGCGATGGGTATTACCACACCGGTGACCTGGCGTGGAAGGACGAGGATGGCTTCTACTGGTATGTAGGCCGCGTTGACGATGTAATCAAGTCTTCCGGATACCGAATTGGGCCGTTTGAAATCGAAAACGTGATTATGGAACTGCCTTATGTATTGGAATGCGGCGTTTCCGCTGCTCCGGACGAGGTCAGGGGACAGGTAGTCAAAGCAAGCATTGTATTGGTGAAAGGCTTCTGTGGCACTGACCAGCTGCGTAAGGAAATCCAAGACTATGTCAAGAGCAGAACGGCTCCCTATAAGTATCCACGTATTGTGGAGTTCCGAGACACTCTTCCGAAAACCACCAGCGGTAAAATTATTCGTAAGGCATTGTAACCATGGAACATAAACGATTGACCTTATTTGCCGGACATTACGGAAGCGGTAAGACAAACATTGCCGTGAACTACGCGATACATCTGGCAAAGAAACATTTACAAGTCTGCATTGCTGACCTTGACATTGTAAACCCATACTTCCGCACTGCCGACAGTGCCAGAGAATTGGAACAGGCAGGTATACAGCTGATAAGCCCGCAATATGCCAACTCCAATGTAGATTTACCCGCACTGCCCGCAGCCAGCTACCGGCTGGTGGAGGACAAAAGTATTTACGGCGTTATGGACATTGGTGGCGATGACCGGGGTGCTTATGCGCTGGGCCGCTATGTGCCATATATCAAAGCTGAAAACAATTACAGAATGGTATTTGTTGCCAACGCTTGCCGTCCGCTCACGAGGACACCGGACGAGGCTCTTGAGGTGATGCGGGAAATCGAGTCTGCCTGCGGTCTTGCATTTACAGATATTGTCAACAATACCAATCTGGCATCCGAAACCACGCCACAGACGGTGCTGGACTCACTGGACTATATAGCAACACTCAGCGAGCTTTCCGGACTTCCGGTGTTTGCAACTACAGTCCACGCGGATTTGCTTCCGGCGCTGTGTGACAAAATTCCAAACATCTTCCCCCTGCGGTTGCAGGAAAAATACTTTGATTTGCCCGACCAGAAGAGTATCTCCTGGCTTGAGTAATAAACACAAGGAGGAATCCCAATGGCAAATGTAACGTTCCAGACAAATCTTTGCAAGGGCTGCGGTCTGTGTGTCAGTGCCTGTCCTAAGGGCTGTCTGGCCATCGCCGCCGACAAAATTAACAGTAAGGGCTATTCACCAGCAGCAATGGTTGCACCGGAAAAATGCATTGGCTGCGCATTCTGCGCAACCATGTGTCCTGACTGCATCATTACTGTAGAGAAGTAAGGAGGTCACTATGGCAGAAAGAGTACTTATGAAGGGTAATGAAGCAATCGCAGAGGCCGCCATCCGTGCCGGCTGCCGCCATTACTTCGGTTATCCTATCACTCCGCAGACGGAGATCGCAGCCTATATGGCAAAGAAGATGCCTAAAATCGGCGGCGTATTTCTCCAGGCAGAAAGCGAAATTGCATCGATAAACATGGTCTATGGTGCCGCTGCCGCAGGTATGCGTGTTATGACCTCATCCTCCAGCCCCGGAATTTCCCTGAAAGCCGAAGGCCTGAGTTATATTGCCGGCTCTGACGTGCCCGCATTTGTAGTAAATGTTCAGCGCGGCGGCCCCGGACTTGGCGGTATTCAGCCCTCCCAGTCCGACTATTTTCAGGCAACCAAGGGTGGTGGACACGGTGACTACCGAATGATCGTCCTGGCCCCTGCCTCTGTTCAGGAGATGGCAAGTCTCACTATTAAGGGCTTTAATCTTGCAGACAAGTATTTGATGACCGCTATGATTTTGGCTGACGGCACCATCGGACAGATGATGGAGCCTATCTCCTTTGAGGATGCCGAGATTGAAACCTACGAGAAGCCCTGGGCGCTTACAGGTACTAAGTGTGAACGAAAGCACAATATTGTCAACTCCCTTTACTTGAAGCCTGACGAGTTGGAAGTAAAGAACTTCCAGCGCTACGAGCGGTATAAAATTATAGAAGAAAACGAGCCCATGTGGGAAGAGTACATGATGGAAGATGCAGAGTACTGTGTGGTTGCCTTTGGCATCGCGTCCCGTGTGGCAAAAAATGCCATTGTTACCGCCAGAAAAGAGGGAATTAAGGTAGGGCTTATTCGTCCCATTACTCTTTGGCCCTTCCCTAAGAAGGCTCTGGAAGCCGCTGCGGATAAGGTTAAAGGATTCATCAGTGTAGAGCTGAGCATGGGCCAAATGATTGAAGATGTTCGCCTTTACACCCAGTGCAAAAAGCCTGTTGGCTTATGCAACCGTTGCGGTGGTATGATTCCCAGCCCCGATGAAGTTCTCAATGCCATTCGCAATGCCCAGAAAGGAGTGTACTGATTATGGCAGTTGTATTTCAGAAACCCAAATCTCTGACCGATGCTGTGCTCCATTACTGCCCCGGTTGTCCTCACGGCATTATCCACCGTCTGGTCGCAGAGGCCATTGATGAGCTGGGCATAGAGGGCAGCGCTATTGGTGTAGCCCCTGTTGGCTGTGCTGTTATGGCTTACGACTATTTTGCCTGCGATATGATTGAAGCACCTCACGGACGCGCCCCCGCTGTTGCAACAGGCATCAAGCGCTGCCGTCCTGAGAATATCGTTTTCACATATCAGGGCGACGGTGACCTGGCCTCTATCGGTATGGCCGAAACTGTCCATTCCGCAGCCAGAAACGAAAATATCACTGTTATTTTCGTGAACAACGCAATCTACGGTATGACCGGCGGTCAGATGGCACCCACCAGTCTGCCCGGTCAGATAACGCAGACCTCTCCTTACGGCCGTGATGTAAACCACTGCGGCTGGCCTATCAGAGTGTGTGAAATGCTGGCAACATTGGAAGGCCCTGAGTATATCACACGTGTGGCAGTTAACAATGTTAAGAACGTGAAAAATGCCAAGAAGGCCATTAAGAAAGCTTTCCAGAACCAGATTGAAGGCAAAGGCTTCAGCTTAGTTGAAGTTGTTTCAGCCTGTCCCACAAACTGGGGTATGACACCGCAGCAGGCACTGGAATGGGTAGAGAGCGATATGTTGCCATATTACCCAATTGGTGTGTATAAAGACAGAACTGCAGCAAAGGAGGCAGCCGAATGAAAACCACTCAGATTCTCATTGCCGGCTTCGGCGGACAGGGCATCCTGTTTGCGGGTAAATTCCTGGCTTATAAGGGCCTTTTAGAGAATTTACAGGTCTCCTGGCTGCCCTCTTATGGCCCGGAAATGCGCGGTGGCACCGCTAACTGCAACGTGATTCTCTCCGAAACTCCTGTAGGTTCTCCCATCATCACAGCGCCGGATGTTTTAATTGCCATGAACCTGCCATCTTTGGAGAAGTATGTAGACACAGTCGTACCCGGCGGTCAGATTTATGTGGATTCCGCGCTCATCGGCGTACAGGTAGCACGTACAGATGTTGACGTATTCTATATTCCGGCTACACAGATGGCTAAGGATGCGGAAATTGCAACCCTTGCCAATATGATTATTGTAGGTCATCTGCTGCAGAACCATCCGGAGCTGTCTTTTGCAGGTACTGAAGATGTCGTTGCAAAGCTGGTCCCCCCGAAGAAGGCAGCACTGGTCGAACTGAATATGAAAGCACTGGCTATGGGAAAGGATTATAAGCCATGAAAGTAGCCTGCTTGCAAATGGATGTCAAACTAGCTTCCCCCCAAGAAAATTTTCCCCATGCTGAACAGCTTGTGGAAGAGGCTATGAAGGAAACGCCGGATGTATTGGTTCTTCCGGAGACCTGGAATACCGGTTTTTTCCCAAAGGAAGGGCTTTCAAAGTTGTGTGACATTGATGGCCGACAAGTAAAAGAGAGAATTGGCTCTCTTGCAAAAAAATTCTCCGTAAATATTGTTGCCGGCAGCGTTTCCAACCTGCGAGACGGCAAGGTATACAATACCGCGTATATTTATGACAGGGCAGGGGAGTGTATTGCCTCCTATGACAAAACCCATTTATTTACCCATATGGGTGAAGAAAACTTCTACGAAAAAGGTGACCACCTGTGTACCTTCACGTTGGACGGTGTAAAATGCGGTCTTATCGTCTGCTATGACATCCGGTTTCCGGAGCTGACCCGCAGTTTGACCATCCCAGGCCTTGATCTGCTGTTTGTAGTTTCACAGTGGCCAAAGGTGCGCACCTTCCATTTGCGTAGCCTAACCACAGCACGGGCAATTGAAAATCAGATGTTTGTAGCCTGTTGCAACGCCTGCGACGCCAATACCCGTGGGGTTTATGGCGGTAACTCAGCCATTATCAATCCTTGGGGCGAAACACTGGCAATCGCCGGTGAAGCAGAAGAAATCATCTGCGCAGAGTGTGATTTCTCCATCATACGGGACATCCGTACATCCATCAATGTTTTTCGGGACCGTCGTCCCGAGTTATATCAGTTATAATGCCATAAACCAAAATCTATCTAGTACATCAGCAATCCAAATTCAAGGAGGAATATATAATGAATGCAATGACCGAAATGAGCAAATACCGTCACAAAAAAGTTCTTTTTGTCAACAACGAGAAGGCTGGTCTGAAGGCAATTATCGCTGTTCATAACACCAACCTCGGCCCTGCTATCGGCGGTTGCCGTCTGTGGCCCTATGAATCTTATGATGCAGCACTGTTCGATGTTCTCAGACTTTCCAGAGGTATGTCCCACAAGAATGCAGTTGCCGGTCTGCCCCATGGCGGCGGCAAGGGTGTCATCATTGCCGATCCATCCCAAAAAACTGAGGCCATGTTCGAAGCGTTTGCTGAGGCTGTTGAGAACTTAGGCGGTGACTATATCACTGCTGAGGACGTGAACACCACCTGTGATGACGCATTGGTAATGCTGCGCAAGACCAGCCACATCTGCGGCCTGCCCCAGAACAGCGGTGACCCCTCTCCCTTTACCGCCAGAGGCGTATGGCAGGGTATCAAGGCAACCGCTAAGGTTGCACTGGGCAGAGATTCTCTGGAGGGCGTGACGATTGCCGTTCAGGGTCTGGGCAAGGTTGGCTACGACCTGTGCCGCTATCTGCACAATGATGGTGCAAAGCTGATCGTAGGTAACCGCAGCAACAAGGCTGCTCTTGAAAAGGCTGCAGACGAGTTTGGTGCGACCATCGTAGGTACCAACGAAATCATGACTGCCGAGTGCGATATTCTGGCTCCGTGTGCTCTGGGTGCTATTCTAAATCCCAACACAATTCCCAACCTGAACTGCAAGGCAGTTGCCGGTGCAGCCAACAACCAGATTCTGGACGATGCTTCCGGCTTGGCATTGAAGGCCCGCGGCATTTACTACGCTCCTGACTTTGTCATTAACGGCGGCGGCGTTATCAATGCAGCTGCCGAGGTGGACGGTCCTTACGATGAGAAGGCAGTTCTTGTTAAGGTTGATAACATCTACAATACCATCGAGCATATTCTCTCCGAGTCCAAGAAGACCGGTGAACCGGAAGGTGCCATCGCCACCCGCTATGCTGAGTCTCTGATCTACAAATAATGCCATAAGCCTTATACAGAAAGGGGATCTCTTCTATGGAGTATACAATTCCTATTATCAGAACAACCAATCCAAAGCCCCGTCCTGCAGATGAGAGCAAGCTGGGTTTTGCCAAGTACTTCACAGACCACATGTTTGTGATGGAATACGATGCGGGCAGGGGATGGCACTCCTGGCGCGTAGAGCCGCACGCACCCTTCCTAATCGAACCGGCTTCCGCTGTGCTGCACTATGCTCAGATGATGTTTGAAGGCATGAAAGCCTACCGTAAGCCTGACGGCAGCATTCAGCTGTTCCGGCCGGATATGAATATTGCCCGCATGAAGAACACCTGCGAGCGTATGTGTATGCCGGAAGTGCCGGGCGATCTGTTCATGGCTGGCTTAAAAGCAGTTATTGAAGAAGATAAGGATTGGATCCCCCATGGCAAAAATACATCCTTATATATCCGTCCGTTCCTGTTTGGTGATGAGGTTTCCTTCTCTGTATTGCCTGCACAGCACTATAAGTTTATGATTATCCTCAGTCCTACAGGGTCTTACTACGCCGCCAACGATGCCGGTCTCACCACGACACGCATTTATGTTCAGGACAAGTATATTCGCGCCGCTCAGGGCGGTACAGGTTATGCCAAAGTTGGTGGCAACTACGGTGGTGGCATGCGCGCAAGCCAGGATGCAATCAAATACAATTGCAAGGATGTGCTGTGGCTGGACGCCAAGGAGCATAAGTATGTGGAAGAAATCGGAACATCCAATGCATTCTTTAAAATTGGCGATGAAGTGATTACAGCGCCTCTGGATTCCGGTACCATTCTGCCCGGCATTACCCGTAACTCTGTTATTCAGTTGCTTCGGAAGTGGGGCATGAAGGTTTCCGAGCGGAAATTGTCCATTGATGAAATTGTCGCGGCTTCTAAGGATGGCACACTGAAGGAAATTTTCGCGTCCGGTACTGCTGCCGTTATATCGCCGATCGGCTGGCTGAATATAAGCGGAACAGATATTCAGGTTGCAGACGGCAAGGTTGGCCTCGTAGCGCAGAAACTGTACGACAACCTTTACGGTATGCAAACAGGTGTCGTTGAAGACGATATGGGCTGGACGTATCCCCTTGGTTTCTAATTATATTAAAGCAAAAGGGGGACAGGATTCATATCCGTCCCCTTTTTGCCATGACTGTATAAAAATTGAGGAGGTTTTTCTATGAACGTATTGAAACAACCAGGTATAGTACTTAACATTGATATCAATACCGCAACAACACCTTTCTTGAACTCAGTTGTCGCAAAACCCGCCCCTGTTGAAAGCGACCTTTATCCTTTCATAGATAGTTATGCCAATACCCAAATTACCGATATCTGCCTTAACACCTTCTGTCAGTATTCTAGAACGCCATCTAAGATCTGGACCGATTCCTTTGCTAAATTACACCAGAAAGAAGAAAATGGTGTCCCGGTTTGTTATAAAAAACAACACTTCTCCTATGTCGAATTGTACACTACCTACAATCTGGACCCTTTTCGGATTTGGTTTAAGCGATGCCGGGAGCAGGGTATTCGTGGATGGCTGTCTCTGCGTATGAACGACTGCCACGGTCCGAATGATATCACCAATCCCGGACGCAGTGACTTCTTCTACGAAGCCCGGGAAAAGGGCTGGATGATTGGTGATGATTTCGGATATTATCATTACTGCTTTAACTATGCTGTTCCGGAAGTTCGGGAGAAAATGCTCGCATATATTGAAGAGCAGCTTCGCCAATATCCGGAAGCAGACGGACTTGAACTGGATTTCATGAGAGAACCCTATTGCTTCTCCATGGCTGACTTACCTAATGGAGCCGTGATTATGAATGACTTCATCATGCAGGTACGCGCCCTGGTAAAACAGATTGAGCAGGAATCCAGTCGTACTATTCCCATTATGATCCGTGTACCGCGAGACCTATCCACCGCAATGGACTACGGTTTCGATGTGGTTACCTGGGTGCAAGAAGGCTGGTGTGATGTGATTGTTCCTTCTCCCCGCTGGGAAACTACCGACAGTGATATTCCTATTGACCAGTGGAAAGAAGCCCTGCACAATTGTCCTGTGTATGCCGGACTTGAAATACTTGTCAATCGGCCCACGCCTCCCACCACATTTACCAACGAAGCAATAACACGCGGGTACGCCCATGAATACTGGTCTCTTGGCGCTGATAAGATCTACCTATATAACTATTTTACGCTGCCAGCGGGAATGGAGTGCCGTCATCTGAACTTTGAAAACGTTCTGGGGATCTTTCAGACCTGTGGTCATCCGGAAACTGCCAGACAAAATACCCGCCGTGTAATCGTAACATACCAGGATATTGCAATTCACGAGGATACCATGTACAAACCGCTACCAATATCTGTTCCAAGCGGCAAGAGCGCTTCTATTACCGTCGCAACTGGTCCGTGTGCTGCAAAATCACTGTTGCTGGTAGGGCTGGATGCTGAAACTCCACTGCCACAGGTCCTGTGTAACGGAGAAGTATGCCCCTTCTTAGGTGAGGACACCCGGGAGAACATCTATCCACATCCCGGTACCCGCCTGTTTATGTTCAAACTGCAGGCTTTCACCGAACTTCGCCAGAATTTCACATTTACCGCTAAGGCAGGAGATATCACAGTTTCCTATCTGGAAATCGAAACAGATAATCCTTAAGTCAGCAGTTGTTCAAAGCTAAGGGCTGTGTTCTTATATCGACTTCCAGGCAGTCATCACAGCTGCAAAATATGCTCTGCCGTCTTATACGCAATTTGCTCGAATTGCCGATCCGTCAAATTTAACGACAGAAATCTTTCCATTTCTGTTACAGGATTCCACATAGGATAGTCACTGCCATAAACAAATCGCTCTGCGCCATAGTGGTTAATATATTTTTCCGGGATTCCTTTTTCCATAAACATCATCGAACTTGAAACATCAAAAAAGCAATTTGTATCATACAGCAAATCACAGGCAGTTTCATACATCCCGTACCCACCAAAATGTGCTGCAATCACTTGAAGGCGCGGAAATAAATCAAGGATACGCCGTAACCGAACCGGGTAGGAGTAATTAAAACGATAGTCGCCCATATGAAATAATACCGGGAGTTTTCCCTGCAGCATTTCGTACGCAGGAAACAGACGAATATCGTCAATAGAAAACACTTGCGAATCCGGGTGCATTTTAATACCACGCAGGCCATGATCCATTATGTAAGAAATCTCATCTGTTATATTATCCATAGCCGCATGAATGGTACCAAATCCATAAAACTGCGGATATTTTGCAACTTCATCCAAAATAAAGTTATTGATATGCCTTGTACGTTCCGGTTTCATTGCCACAGGAAGTATTACAAATTGTTCTGTACCCGCCATATTACCCAACTGCAAAAGTGTAGAAGCAGTTCCATCCATGGATTCGTCTCCTTGATGGTAGAAAGAATGAACGCTCGCAGCAGCTTTCTGCGCAATTGCTTCAGGATATACATGTGTGTGAAAATCGATAAAATGCATATTAAGATCGCCCCAACCGCAAAATTTCTTACATTATAACATGTTTTGATAGAAAAGCAAGTTTCCGCCTCTTTAATAAATCCCATATCTATGTAAAAAAGTCTGGCACTCTGTTGGAGTGCCAGACTTCTTTTATATTACATATCCAGAGCCGGATTCATATAATACACATTCTTTTGATTTAGTTTCTCACGCAGCAATTGTATTGCTTCTCCAAATCGCTGAAAATGGTTTATTTCGCGTTGGCGCAAGAACTTGATAACATTATTAACATCCGGATCATCACTGAGCCGCAGGATATTATCATAGGTCACACGGGCTTTTTGTTCTGCTGCCAAATCCTCAGTTAAATCAGCCATCGGGTCTCCTTTAACCTGCATGGATGCTGCGCTCCACGGAAAACCGGATGCAGCAGTAGGGTAGACGCCCGCACTGTGATCCACAAAATACGGTGCAAATGCGGAATCTTGAATTTGAGAATCTTTCAGATTTCGTGTCAGTTGGTGAACTATAGCGCCGACCATTTCAAGGTGACCCAATTCCTCTGTGCCGATATCAGTCAACAGTCCCTTTAATTCATCAAAGGGCATGCTATAGCGCTGAGACAAATACCGTAACGACGCACCCAGTTCACCGTCTGGGCCGCCGTATTGGGAGATAATAATTGATGCAAGTCTTGGATTTGGCTTGTCAATTTTTACGGGATACTGTAATTTCTTATCATATATAAACATAGCTTATACCTCCCGATTCTTTGCATATTCCCAAGGCCATGGATCATCCAGCCAACGATACTCACCCTCTGTTTGCGACATGTGGGTAAGAGGCCCACATTCCTTTTCATAAGTGGCGCGGCCTTGGGCATACATTTTCTGTAGTGTACGATATAATTCAAGGGCTTCTTGGTCATTGCGGTGGGTATCCAGGTATAATGCCAATTCCTGAATTGCAAATCCCATTGTTTGCAATTCGGTCAGAGGTGTTACAGGCAACTCATTTTTGTTGACCATCCCCATAAAGGGTAGATCCAGACCGGGAAATAGTGTACCGCGAACAATTCCTTTTCGCGGTTCATACCTGGGTGGATTCTCCATTTGAAAGGGAACATAAGGGTTGGCGAGCGGAGCCATAGCCGGCAGACGTCCTTCGCCGGCCTGACTATCAGGTTTCATCCTATCCAATTAAATTCCTCCTTGTTTTGTTGTGAACTGTCGTTCCAAGTCATTCTATGTAAAGTGGTGCAAGGCGGTTCGTGTTTATAAAAGATTAACATATAGTATAGGGAGGTGCTGTCTATGAAAAATTCATTATATCATTGTCTAGTGTATATATTGGTGTTCACAAGCGTTATAACTATTGCAGTCAGTGGAAGCCGTGCCATAACCGTTGCTACCGAACATGAACCTCTGCGACAACGAAGCACGATTATCATCGATGCAGGACATGGCGGTGTAGATGGCGGCGCTACATCCTGCACAGGTATTTTGGAAAGCAATATGAACCTTGAGATTGCACTGCGGTTGGATGACCTGATGCATCTTTTGGGTATCAAAACCGTTATGATTCGTAATACTGACTGCTCGGTTTATACGCAAGGCGAAACAATTGCTGCAAAGAAGGTATCCGACCTAAAGGAGCGTGTGCGCATTGTCAATGAAACAGAAAATGCTGTACTCGTAAGCATTCATCAAAACTATTTTTCCGATAGTAGATATAGCGGCGCACAGGTATTTTATGCGCCGACAAACGACAGCAATCTCTTTGCGCAACAACTTCAAAACACCTTGATAACAGCGTTGAATCCCGGCAGCAACCGTAAAAGTAAACATGCGGATGGCATTTATTTAATGCAGCACATTTCTTGCCCCGGTGTATTGATTGAGTGCGGATTTCTATCGAATCCGGAGGAGGAGGCACAGCTGCGCGACGCTGCATATCAAAAGAAACTTTGCGCTGTCATTGCAAGTGTTTGCAGTAGTTTTTTAGAGAAAAATTCTGCGAGCGTACTCTCATAACAGAGTACGCTCACTTTTGATTTTCACATCTATGAGCTATTGCTTGCAAAAGAAATATATATGTTATATAATAATCAATATTTATCGCGTAAATATTCCAAAACTCCAGAAGGAGATGCTGAATAATGGCAAAAGCAAAAACAGTATTTTACTGCACCGCTTGTGGTAATGAAACGCCAAAATGGCAAGGGAAGTGCCCAGCCTGCGGTGCCTGGAACACAATGGAAGAGCATATACATAAACCAGTGGCAGCAGGGAATCCCCGTTCTGTACCGGTTGGAAACAGCAGGCGTGTGCAACTGCTCAACGAGGTAAGCACCGATGCAGAAATCCGATTTACAACCGGAATGGGGGAATTGGACAGGGTATTGGGCGGGGGTGCAGTTGCCGGAAGCCTGGTTCTCGTCGGCGGTGCACCCGGCATCGGAAAATCCACGCTTCTGCTCCAAATCTGCAACTGCCTCTGTCAAGGCAGAAAGGTGCTGTATGTCTCTGGTGAGGAAAGCGAAAAACAAATTAAGCTGCGGGCGCAGCGCATTGGAGTATCGCCTGATAACCTGTATATTCTTTCTGAAACACGACTTTCGGATATTTTGGAAGCAGTAAATGCCCTGCAGCCGGATATTTTGATAGCGGATTCTATCCAGACCCTCTACAATGAAGATAACGAGTCCGCTCCGGGAAGTGTTTCTCAGGTTAAGGATTGTACAATTACCATGATGCAGCTATCGAAAGCGCAAGGAATTACAGTTTTTGTTGTCGGTCATATCAACAAGGATGGTGCCATAGCAGGGCCGAAAGTGTTAGAGCATATGGTAGACTGCGTCCTGTATTTTGAGGGCGATCCCCATTCGTCTTATCGACTTTTGCGCGCTGCGAAAAACCGCTTTGGCTCTACCAATGAGATCGGTGTTTTTGAAATGGTAGATAGCGGCTTGATTGAAATACCAAATCCCTCGCAGAGGCTGCTGGAGGGTCGTCCACATGGCGCAAGTGGATCATGCGTTGCCTGCGTGATGGAGGGAACACGTCCAGTACTTGCAGAGGTGCAGGCACTGGTAGCTAAGACTACCTTCAACGTGCCCCGCAGAACCGCAGACGGCTTTGATTTCAACCGTGCAGTATTGTTGATGGCTGTAGGAGAAAAGCGCGGTGGAATGAAGCTCAGCGCCTTTGACGTGTATCTCAATGTGATTGGTGGACTGCATTTGGACGAGCCCGGCGCTGACCTGCCTGTTGTATTGGCTGTTGCATCTTCTTATCGGGACGCAGGTATAGACAGTCAACTGGTCGCAATCGGAGAGGTGGGGCTAACCGGCGAAATCCGCTCTGTTTCACATCTTAACCAAAGACTTATTGAAGTGGCCAGGTTAGGCTTTAAGCGCTGCATTATCCCTAAAAACTGTACGGAAAAATTAGAAGTGCCTGAGACTTTAACTGTTTATCGAGTCAGAAATCTTATGGAGGCAATAGAAATCGCATTTTCCTCGTGCTGAAAATTAAAAAACATTTGTGTTTTTCGATTTATATTGATTCTTACACAAAAGATTGCATAAATATTGGACATTCTTTGTTACCATTTGCTCTTGAACCTTTGGTTCCATAGTGGTAATATACGCCATGGTATTCAATTATAATGTGATAAGAGGGAATTATCAAATGAGTGTCGTACTGATTAGCCTAGCAATTGCCATGATTGGCGGATTGCTCATGTCGCGATTGACCAAACTGCTAAATCTTCCCGCCGTTACGGCCTACCTGGTCGCAGGCTTGATTTTGGGACCATTTTGTCTTGGTGCGCTGGGGATTGAAGGTCTCGGTTTCCGTTCTTTCGAACATGTAGAGGGATTTAAAATCATCACCCAGGTTGCTTTGGGATTCATCGCCTTTTCAATGGGCAACGAGTTCCGCTTAACGCAACTGAAAAGTATGGGTAGTAAGGCTATTTTTATCGGTATCGGGCAGGCGGTTGGCACAACGTTTTTAGTTGATGTATTTTTAATCGTATTGCATTTGCTGATGCCCAATACATTAAGCCTTCCTGCTGCCATCACACTTGGTGCAATCGCCTCTGCGACTGCTCCTGCTGCAACACTAATGGTTGTTCGGCAGTATAAGGCCAACGGACCTCTAACGCGTCTTTTACTGCTTGTTGTAGCGATTGACGACGCTGTAGGACTTTTGTTGTTCTCAATTTCCTTTGGTATTGCAAATGCGCTGCAAAACGGTGCAATAAGCCTAATGGATGTTCTTGTTGAGCCCCTTTTGGAGATTGTACTTTCCCTGACATTGGGTTCAATAATGGGTTGGCTCCTAAACAAGGTGGAGTATTTCTTCCATTCCCGCAGCAAGCGTATGACCATTTCCGTCGCATTTGTACTGCTGACTGTTGGACTTTCTATGGTCTCCTTTGAAATTGGCTCAGTTCACTGCGGTTTTTCTTTGCTTCTTGTCTGTATGATGACCGGCACGGTATTTTGCAATGTCTGTGACACCTCAGAAGAACTAATGGATCGCGTTGAACGCTGGACAATGCCCATCAGCCTGTTATTCTTCGTGATTTCCGGTGCGGAACTTGATTTACAGGTGCTAGTTAATCCCATTACGCTTCTTGTTGGCGTAGTTTATATTATTGCCCGTTCTGCCGGCAAATACAGCTTTGCGTACGGCAGCTGCCGCTTAACAAAATGCAGCTCGAAAATCACACAAAATTTGGGCATTACCTTACTGCCTCAAGCCGGTGTGGCCCTTGGTATGGCATCGGTCGCGTCTGTATTAAGTGACGGCGCATTGGTTCGTAATGTCGTTTTGTTCAGCGTGTTGGTATATGAATTGATCGGACCTGCTTTGACAAAACGTTCTCTGATGAAAGCCGGTGAAATCAACCCCGAAGGCAAAACCAGCGCCCGTACTATGAACACTCCGAAGCCTCCTATAGACATCCACAAATAAAATGTGCCTCCAGAACCCTTCCCCAGTTAATTACAAACCAGGGAAGGGGAGTGGAGGCTTTTACTTTTCGGAAAAGTCCAGTTTCGACAGCGGGTTGGCTTCAGCAGCAATTTTAAGCTCCGTATTTTCAATATGGGTATATATCTGTGTGGTGTTCAAGTTTTCATGACCCAAAACCTCCTGAACTGTTTTGACATCGACACCGCCAGATAACATCATAGTTGCCGCGGTATGTCTAAGTTTGTGTGCTGAAAAGCTTTCTGAATCCAGCCCGGCCATCAGCAAGTATTTCTTTACCAGCCTATGTACAGCCGTTACGCTTATACGGTTATTATCACGTGATCCAAACAATGCACGATTATCAGATAGCACTTTTTTGTTGCGTTCGGGCAAATACGCATCGATAGCCTTGCGGCAGGCAGTACCAAAGTAGACAAACCGTTCCTTATTTCCTTTGCCGACAACGCGAATTCTATCCTCATATACATCGGTTATGTTCAGTCCTACCAGCTCACTGCGACGGATCCCACAGTTCAAAAATAACATCAGTATCGCATAATCGCGTTTTTCATTTGGCCCAGAAACAGCCTTCAGCAGTTCAGCAGACTGTGTAAGAGTTAGATACTTTGGCAGACTTTTCCGTAATTTGGGATATTCCAAGTCAGCTACAGGATTTTCGGACAGTTGCTTTGTGCGCACTGTAAGGTACTTATAAAAGGATTTTAATGCAGAAAGTTTTCTGGCTCTGCTGGTCGGTGAGATGCCATAATCCGTAACGGCAGAATCTGGATTGATCGCGCGGTCATTTGCAAGATAAGATAAAAAGTCGAAAATGTCGGAGGTTGTAACATCACGAAGCCATTCAATGTTCATATCCCGTATATCGATGTCATCCAAACGCGTATGAATCGGCATGTCGTTACGTATCAATTTCAGAAAACGCAAAAACATACGCAAATCTAAATAATATTCTGAAATCGTCAATGGCGACTGACCTTTGATGGTCTCGTGGTACGTAAGAAAATCCCTTAAAACCTGGGGGCAATCTGTATATCGCTGCATATTAAGAAAACCTCCTTAGATATTATATATCGCTTGTACAATTATTATATCACAAGTATTCTTTTAACGCAACAAAATTTTTATTTTGTTGCGTTCGCACAGACTTTTTAAATTACCCGGCTGCAAGGTGCGAACACTCGTTCCCCTCTGCTCCTCCGAGTATGTGCGTCAACAAAATAATGGTTTTGTTTCGTTTAATCGTATAGGAAATATCAACGCCCACCATTTAACCATGGCAGGCGTTGACTTATTATTCTCTGTTATGCGTTTTTGATATAATATACCTTGGGATTTTCCTCTTTAAATACATTGATCAAAATATCTTCCGCATTTTCATCAAAGACATAATTTTCAGGTTCTCCGTTCTCCTTGCCGCCGTACTGGCCGATCTTCTGCCCGAGGTCCTGAATGTATGTGTTATTACGCATTACCGGGCAGCTTGCACTATCCTCTGCCACCAGGTGCACCATACGGTATGCGCAGCGGTCAAGGATGTTATCATGGATGGAATAATCTCTCGCGGTATTTACGTAGCTCCAGCCCTTGATAAGTGCCGGTGTGTCAATATTATGACGCTGCTGACCCCAACCATAGCCGGAGAAACGCAGGATGTTTCCGCACATCTCGATATTTTCCATATAGCTTTCTTTGTCGCCCTTGTTCTTATCCAGAAAATACTCAATTGCGTACACGCAGTATTCAGCCAGATTATCTTTATACAGCACATCCTTCAGCACGTATTTGCGGCCCTCGGTTGTGATTTGGTGGGACATACCGGCATCAAAAACCTGATAAATGTAACAATTTGTAACAGAATAGTCGATACAGCCGCCATATACCTCAATTGCATTGCCAAAACGAGTGACCGTACCTCTCTCGCCCTGCGGATAATTGGGATCCATGCCTTCATAGTCTTGAATGTTGCCGCCAATCCAGCCCATTTCACAGTTGGAAATATGCATACCGGTAACATTATCGCCACCGCCGCTGACACAGAAACAGAAATATTTCATGCATAGATTATCAACGTGTACATTGTGGTTTGAACGCACCAGGAATGCTACCCGCTTAGGAATCGCCTCGATTGATTCAAATACTTCACCGGGATTTCCCCTATCGCAGCGCAGGAACAGATCGCCCTTTTGATTGGTATCTACCAGAGGAACGAGGAAATTCTGTCCTCTGGATGGTCTGTCGCTAAGCACCTCATCGACTTTGCAGAAAATATCCAAATCCTGTGTCATTTCTTCGACCATATCGAATACGCGGCTTTCATCGTCACGGCAAACAAATCTGCCACCGATAAAGGACGGAATGAGTTTTCTACTATGTTCCTCTCCTTCATTAAAAACCAGTGTTCCACAGTCCAGAATCTTATCTTCAAGCTTCCAAATATGGTGTGCAGAATCTACGCATGTCCAAAGTTTAGGATCAGCAAGGGACTTGTCCCAACCGTAAAACGTCGGCTTCGGACCGCTGCCATAAGCGGCATATGTAACACCAGGCTGTGCCATGATTCCTCCGCGGAACAAATCTCCTCTGCGGAAACGAACGCAGTCACCCGGATTCAATTTGAAATCTGTTACTTTTTGTGTCGTTCTCCACGCTGCATCAGGTGAAAGACCGCTGTTTTCGTCATTACCCTCGGTACTAACGTAATACGTTGTACCGCTGGTTTGTACAGTATCGGGTGTATTTCTGATTTCCTCTTTCCGTTTTTCGCTAAGGGCTTCGTATTCTGCGAGAATAGCTTTTGTTGCTTCCTGCATAACAACCATCCTTTCATTATCTGCTCAATGATAGTTTGTATCCGTAATGCTGCTGTCCGCAGAACATTATCGTTAATGTGATTATGGCATAAAAACCACAAATTGTCAATGCTTTTAACTCGCTTGAAGCAAAATTACGATGTAGCATCTCATCCTGGTAAAACAAAAGACCTGTATTCCGTAAGGAATACAGGTCTTGGTCCGAGTTACTGGATTCGAACCAGCGGCCTCTTGAACCCCATTTCTATCGAGCATTTGGAATCCAGAAGAATTTAGCGGAAAATAGCGGAATTTAGTTCCATCTAGTCCCGGTATTCCCAACTATTCAGCGAGTACACTCAGTAAACAGGACTTAAATTTTTGCAGTTTGTTAGACAAATGTTAGACAATCGTTAGAAACAGTACTTAGCGCTGACCGTTACAACAACACGCCTCTGCCCCCGGGTGCGAGCCTTGAGCCGCCCCCGGGGGCGGTGTCTCGTTGTACCCTCGATATGAACAGCACCACGCCCCCGCACGGAGATGCGAGAGCGAAGCGGCTCGCATGGAAGCCGACGGTACGAGGTCGGTAAGGCGCACCGCAGCCCCCTCGGCGGTCCTGAACCACCCGAGCGGATGCAGAAAGCCCCTACCCACGCCGGACAACCACCCAGGCCGAACTGCGGGCCACCAACGCCATGATGCCCACCCACCTGAAAGCGCACCTTGTCCACCATGCGCCCCTGCGCCCAGGCTGGATGCCTGAGCCGTAGCCGCCGAAAGGCCAGTATTTTCCTAGTATTTCCACCTATCTCGGCAGAGTTTACAAAGTGTTCACAGAAAAAATCTGTAATCACACTTGACGGATAGTGTAATCACAGTTATACTGTAATTACAGTTCCTGTGGAATTTGAATTGTGTTTTTGAATATTGGATGCTCATGGAAACTTCTTAGAAAAATGTTGCTTAATGTACCCTGTGAATGTATTGTGATTTGAGTTTAATGTAAGGGGGTCGTGAAAATGAAGATTAGAAAGAAAACGGATGAGCCTAGAGATACAGTGTTGACTATCAGATTATCGAAATCGGAACAAGAGGAACTGAAAAGAAGAGCCGCAAAAGTTGGTTTGTCTGTCGGTGCATTCGTCCTGGGATTAGCCCTTGGTGATGCAATCGGCGAAGCCATTCTTGGTGACCTTCTTGAACCTAAGAAAGAGGATAAGCCGTAATTCACTACAACCGGGATTCATGATTGCCAGGCATAAGTGAACTATCGGCGACAGTTGCAAAGGGCAGTATTACCCTTTGCAACTGGGTGTAATGCGTACACTTGTACCATGCAACATGAAAGGAGTTTTAATGCCCAGAAATCCCAGCAGCAGAAAGTACCTGCTTACCATCAACAACCCCATTGACCACGGATTTACTCATGAGCGAATCCGGGCCATTCTCAACGAGTTCTCCGGCCTGCGCTATTTCTGTATGTGCGACGAGGTTGGCGAACAAGGCACGCCCCACACCCATGTATATGTGGTGTTCGGCAATAGTGTGATGTTCGATACCATGCACAAGAAATTTTACGGTGTCCACATCGACAAGGCCAACGGCAGCAACCAGGAAAACCGGGACTATGTCCGCAAAGAGGGGAAGTGGGCCGATGATGCCAAGCACGAAACGAACAAGCCAGAGACCTTTGAAGAATCTGGAGAACTACCTCCGGACAGAACCAAGTCCGAGACCCAGGCCGAGATAATCGTCCAGATGATCCGGGACGGAAAATCCAATGCTGAGATCCTGGACGAGTGTCCCACCGCTTACAGTAAAATGGCGTTCATTGAACAGACCCGCCAGACGCTCCTGGAAGAGCGGCACAAGGACACCTGGCGCAATCTGGATGTTACATACATTTGGGGCGAATCCGGCGCAGGCAAGACCCGGAGCGTCATGGAACAGTACGGCTATTCCAATGTATTCCGTGTCACCAACTATGACAGCCACCCCTTTGACGGCTACAAGGGCCAGGATGTGGTTGTGTTCGAAGAGTTCCGCAGCGGTATCAAAATCCAGGATATGCTCAATTACCTGGATGGCTACCCGGTGATGCTCCCTTGCCGCTATGCTGACAAGGTGGCTTGCTACACCAAGGTGTTCCTGATTTCCAACATTCCCCTGGAAAGTCAGTACCCCAATGTCCAGACGGACAACCCCGAAACATGGGCAGCCTTCCGGCGACGGATTGGCAGCACCATGCAGATGACCAAGCAATTTGAGAAGCTGCCGGATGACCCTGACTTTGACCCGGACAGCATCTTTATAAATAAGGGGGTATGCTGATGTTCCGAGAATATCCAGATATCCTTACCATTCCCCAGGTGGCCCAGGCCCTGGGAATCTGCACCAAGGCAGCCTATGGCCTGGTAAAGCAGAAACGACTGGGAGCAATCCATATCGGCCGGACAATCAAAGTCCCCAAGGAGCAGCTTGTGGAGTTCGTCAAGTCCGCCCGGAACAATGTTGTGTTGTAACGGTCAAGCACAATCTACTGTCACTAGAAAGGAGCAAATTATGACAGGTAGCTTGACTGTGAAGCGTGGTAAATACTACGCTGTTATTAACCTCACCGAGAACGGAAAACGCAAACAGAAATGGATTTGCAGCGGCTTGCCCGAAAAGGGTAACAAGCGAAAAGCAGACCAATTTCTGCGCGAAACCTTGGCAGAATATGAGCGAATGGAAGGCATCATCAAAACCGATATGCTATTCTCCGATTATGTCCGGGTCTGGCTAGAACACATCGTCCGAAAGGTAGACACCGTGACCATGCAAGGATATCAAGTCCTGGCTGACGGTCACATTCTCCCCTACTTCGACGAGTGCAAAATCGCCCTGGCTGACCTGGATTACAGGGACATTCAGCAGTATATCGATATCAAAGCCCAAAACGGCAGACTGGACGGAAAAGGTGGCTTGTCCCCTCGTTCCCTGAAGCTGCACAAGAATATCATTAACCAAACCCTGAACCTTGCGCTGCAGAACAAGCTGATTATGGCAAACCCGTGTCAGTTCGTTGTGCTGCCCCAGGCGGTTCGGTATGAAAGCACTTTCTACAATGACAAGCAGCTCAAGGCCCTGTTTTCCGCACTCCATGATGACCCCATCCTGCCCATAGTTAAAATCACTTCTCTCTACGGCTTACGCCGGAGTGAACTGTTGGGACTGCAATGGGACAGTATCGACTTTGAAGCCAAGACCATGACCATACGACACACCGTGTCTAAGGTCACAGAAGTGGTCACCAAGGACAAAACGAAGAACGCCAGCAGCCGCCGGACATTCCCCCTCACGGAAGAAGCCCTGGAGATTTTCAAGGCAGCCAAGTGTCAGGAGCAGCAGAACCGCCTTGCTTTTGGCCGGGAGTATCAGGAAAACGCCTATGTGTTCAAATGGCCCGACGGCCACCTCTATTCTCCCGACTACATCAGCGAGCGATTTAGCAACCTACTAAAAAAGCACAACCTGCCCCACATCCGTTTTCACGAACTGCGGCATAGTTGTGCAAGTATGTTATTGGCTATGGGATGGAACTTGAAAGATATCCAGGAATGGCTAGGACACTCCGACATCAAGATGACCGCCAACCTCTACTCCCATCTGGATGTGACCAGGAAAAACAATATCGCCAACTCCCTGGCCGAAAAGTTCAACGACTGATGTTAGACAAATGTTAGACGGCATGGAGAAATCCGGTATATTAGTGACCGAAAAGTAAGAAAAATACCGTGATTTCTTTCGAAACCACGGTATTTAATGGTCCGAGTTACTGGATTCGAACCAGCGGCCTCTTGAACCCCATTCAAGCGCGATACCAAACTTCGCCAAACCCGGATTTTGCTTGCGTCTCACGACTGCCTGTGTATACTATCACACATTGCCGAAAAATGCAAGCATTATTTTATCTTTTTTTAAAAAATTTATTCGCCAGCCTCAGATTTGATAACCTTACCCATATTCCAAAGCATGGCCACCTGCTTCTCTGCCTCTTCTTTTTCCTTATTGTTCCGGTATTCAACGTACACTGTGTGCGCACTGCAATCGGAGCATTCCACCTGAACATTCCAACCACCCTCGTGCACCACAAAACCGTTACCATGGCAGACCGGGCATTCCTCAAGTACAAAATTAGGATTTACTTCCATCTCAACAAGTCTCCTTATCTAAAAATCATTTCCTGTGCGTCGTATAGCTCTACTCGACGACACTTACTATAATCTGGTTTCCAATGCGGCAAATGCAAATCAATTGCCGCAACTAGCCGGCTTGGGTTCAGCGTTGGATTTTGACACGAAATTAGTGTCCGCAGCACAAGCACTTTCTCATCTCTTCTGATCACTTGCATTTTGTGGATCATTGGGATGATATCATGATCCTGCGTTCCGCTTTTTGTTTTCTTGGGCACTAGTAATGTGCCCCGCTGAAATAACGCCTGAATGTCAGCCACCGCATCATTGGTGACGCCATCATCGTACTCCATAGTAACTTCGCATGATAACAGCGACAACTCCCGAAGCTTTCGGCCATTATCATACACCGCCAGGATTTCCACGCCTTCTATCAAGGCGCTGTTTAAGCGGCTGCATATTTCTTCACAGGGGATAGCATCTCCGTCCAAATCGAAGTCCAGGAGCTCACACGCACTCTCTACTCCAACGGAAAGCGGCAGCGCAATGGATACCGACGGTCTTGGATTAAAGCCTTGCGTATGTGTCAAAGCCAGTCCGGCACGCTTAAAGGCGCGCTGGAATACCCGCATGAGATCCAGGTGTGAAATCCATACAGCGTTTCCTGTCTTTTGAAACAGCAATCTAGGCATCGCATTTCACCCCCTGTAACAGTTTATTGGCCCCACAGCCGCTACAGCCATGGCGGCAATCCGGAGTGATTTTGCCTGAATAGGCCTGATAGCGCTCAGACAGCAGGAATTTCTTGCTGACGCCCACATCAATGGTATCCCAAGGTAGCACCTCATCCTCACCGTAGCCTCTAACGGTGTAAAAATCCGGGTCAATGCCACAGGCTTTAAAAGCATCCATCCATGCTTGACAGGAAAAATACTCATCCCATCCGTCCAGAACTGCGCCGCGTTTGACAGCTTCTGCTATAACCGCACCCAGCCGCCTATCCCCTCTTGCCATCACAGCTTCCAGTCTACTTAAATCCGGTGCGTGGTAGTTATACTCAATTGACTTGGAAAAAAAATGGCTCTTCAGCAAGCGCGCACGGCGAAGATACTCATCCGGCGTGATTTGCTGCTCCCACTGAAACGGTGTATGGGGCTTTGGTACAAAATATGCCGTCGCCACATGGACACGCAAACCACGCTTCTTATTAGCTGCACATTCTTTCCATAATTGAATGATTTTATACACAAGTTCTGCAATTCCAAGCACGTCATCGTCCGTTTCCGTTGGCAAACCCAGCATGAAGTACAGTTTTACATTGTTCCACCCACCGGAGAATGCATTTCTGCATGTGGTAAGAATCTCATCCTCCGTTAGATTCTTATTGATCACATCCCGCAAACGCTGGGTACCTGCCTCAGGCGCAAAAGTGAGTCCACTCTTACGCAGCGTCTGCAGTTTCTGCATCAATTCCCGGGAAAAGTTATCTGCGCGAAGAGACGGCACAGACAGGTTAATTCTGTTTGCCTCACAATACGGAATCATAGCATCCGTCAAAGCCTTCAATTCCCGGTAATCGGAAGTAGAAAGACTGGACAGCGTGATTTCATTATTTCCTGAATTCTCCAGAAGCTCCACGCCCTGCTTGTAGAGCACCTGTGCGCTTTTCTTCCGTACCGGCCTGCAGGAAAAACCGGCCTGACAGAACCGGCATCCGCGGATACATCCCCTGAACACCTCCAGGTTAGCTCTGTCATGTACAATTTCTGTGGACGGAACAATCATTTTCGTGGGATAATAGGCAGTGTCCAGATTTTCAACTATCCGCTTGGTAACAACTGCCGGGGCTCCATTCTTCGGAGTGATCGATGCCAATGTGCCGTCCTCACGGTAGCTATGGTCATAGAATGACGGAACATAAATGCCCGGTATTTTTGAAACTTCATCGAGAAACGCTTCTTTTGACCAATTTTCAGCCTTAGCACGATCGTAAAGGCGAAGAATCTCAGGTGTAATCTCCTCCCCCTCACCAAGGCTAAAGAAGTCAATAAAGTCAGCTAACGGCTCTGGATTGAAGGCACATACGCCACCTGCGAACACGATATTCTTAAGCTCCTTACGGTCTTTGGAATAAATAGGAACGCCGGAGAGGTTCAGCATATTTAAAATATTGGAGTAGCACATTTCATAGCCGATGGTAAAGGCAATCATGTCAAAATCTTTAACCGGATTCTGACTTTCCAGCGCCCAAAGCGGAAGGCCTCTGTCTCGCATGGCTTTCTCCATATCGCCCCATGGAGCAAATACACGTTCGCACCAAACGCCGTCCAGTTCGTTCATAACGCCGTACAGAATGCGCATGCCCACATTAGACATACCGATTTCGTAAGTGTCCGGGAAACAGAACGCTACCCGAACGCGAACATCGGATAAATCTTTCTTGATTTCATTATATTCGCCCCCTGTGTAGCGCGCCGGTTTCTGAACAGTGGGGAGTATTCTTTGCAACAGTTCGGTCATTTTTTTATTACCTCATCTTTTGGATATTGCTATTGTACCTGTTGTTGCCTGCGTTTGCAAGGTTTTTTATTTTATATGATTTTAAAGCGAGAATAATCGGTATGATTAGCGGCCATATTCCCAAAGGCAACCGCATGGTACAGTATATACCCAGAACACCAATCATGAGAAGGACAGCTCTTTCTAACAGTGTGAAAACCCAAAGCCTATTTGGCATGTACCGTTTTACCAGACACATAATCGCCCGCCCACCGTCCAGCGGGAACACCGGTAAAAGATTATAAGCCGCTTGCACAAAACCGCAGATTGCAATCCTTGGGAACCATTTAGCAAGCAAAATCAGCGATAAACTTCCGATAGGCCCAGCCGTTGCGCATATGATCTCTCTGCCGTAGGTAGGTATATTTGTTTCCATCTTCGCACCAAGTGCATCTATTCTAATACTGTATAAATCCGAATTTGTAAGCCTTATTGCAAAATAATGACACAATTCATGAAAAAAAGTCGCGGTGAGCCATGAAAAAACCCACGAAAAAGGAAGTGTTAGAAAAGATAAGGCAATACAAATACAGAATCCGGGACTTATAACAAAACTGCGTTTATTGGTTAAACTCTGCATTATCTATAATGTACCTACAAAATGTTTCAATGGCATCCGTAACCGCAACGCCATTTTGAATATCATGCGACAGCATATTCAGCGCCTGCTCAGTTTGTACCGGATTACCTGGCAAAAGCCAGTGCCTTACTTGCTCATTATTTTTAAATACCACAATTGCAAATACTAGTACAAGCGCTAATACAATCGTCTTGTACCTCTTCTTTAGTGCTTTCGTAAATGGCGGGAAACGCTTGTTTAGTTCCGGATTATAGGAAATATTATACCCCATTCAGCCACCTCCCCCTAAATCTTATGCGGATCTCCGATTGAAAATACCATCCACGCAAAATGTTTCCCCAGGGCTTGACAAGGACGTTTTTTTTAACTATAATATCTTAGCTATCGGGGTGTGGCGAAGTTTGGTATCGCGCTTGGTTCGGGTCCAAGAGGCCTCGGGTTCGAATCCCGACACTCCGACCAAATAAGAAAGTCCACCCACAGGGTGGGCTTTCTTATTTGGATGGGCCATGGTAAAGTCCATTTCTTTCTGATCGCATCCCGTAGGGATATGGATTGAAAGGAATCTTGTACGATAGACGAAACCTATTATATCCGGATCAACTACGTAACACAAAATCCTCGCACTAACTTTTTTTCCCGAAAATATTGATTTCCGTTTATGAGCATGGTAGAATATGGACAAACATTTTCCCCACAATTATCCAGGTAATCCTGCCTTTTTCAATATGCTTTTGGGGAACTTATTTTATAAAAAGGAGCTGTATCTAATGGGTAAGAATGCGCAAGACATTATCCGTCTCATTCGCGAACAGGGCATAAAAATGGTTGACTTCAAAATGGTGGACATCAACGGTCAATTCCGCCATGTAACTATACCGGCTCAGCATTTTACCGAATCTACAATGACCGATGGCATTGGTTTCGATGCATCCAATTACGGCTATGCTGTTGTGGAAAAGAGTGACATGGTGTTTATTCCAGATCCTTCCACTGCACTGGTCGATCCTTTCTGTGAAATCCCCACGCTCTCAATGACCGGTAATGCCATGATAATTGACTACCCCAACAACCGTCCTCTGGATCAATACCCCCGCAATATCGTTCAGGCCGCCGAAAACTATATGAAGTCCACAGGTATCGCTGATACTATGCAGATATTGCCGGAATTTGAATTTTATCTTTTTGACAACGTAGCATGGGATGTTAAGCCCAACTCCATTGGTATGACGATCGATGCCGAGCAGGCGCACTGGAATGCTGATACCAACGGTATGGGTGTTATCGTACCGCGCCAGAAGCACTATCATGTGGCAAAACCGCTGGACCGGACCTACGAATGCCGCAGTGAGATGTGTCTGCTTCTGGAAGAGGCAGGAATTCCCATCAAATACCACCATCCCGAGGTAGGTGGCGCAGGCCAATTTGAAATTGAACCCCGGCTGGGGCAAATGTCTACCATGGCAGATGCCACAATGATGATTAAGTATATTATTCAGAATACTGCTCTCAAGTACGGCAAGAGTGCCACCTTTATGCCTAAGCCCGTTTACGGTGAAGCCGGCAATGGTATGCATGTGCATATGCTGCTGTTGAAAGACGGCAATCCTGTCTTCTCCGATGACAACGGTTATTCCCACCTGAGCAAGGAAGCACACTGGTTCATGGGCGGTCTGCTTAAGCATATTGCTTCCCTGTGTGCCATTACAAACCCAAGCACGAACTCCTTCAAACGTCTGGTTCCCGGTTTTGAG
Organism: Faecousia sp.; assembly: GCA_045637585.1. Taxonomy (GTDB): domain Bacteria; phylum Bacillota; class Clostridia; order Oscillospirales; family Oscillospiraceae; genus Faecousia. The sequence goes on from JAZTZS010000020.1 coordinate 101,837, forward strand.
GCACCTGTAACAGTTGGCTATGCAACCTCCAACCGCAGTGCTGTTATTCGTATTCCGGCTTATGCAAAGACACCGGAGCTGCGCCGGTTTGAACTGCGCAACCCGGATGCTACCTGCAATCCTTACTTCTGCTATGCCGCTCTTCTGATGGCTGGTTTGGACGGAATTGAGAACCAAATTGATCCCCACGCAAACGGTTGGGGCCCTTACGACATGAACCTGTACACGCTTCCTGAGGAAGAAAAGGCCAAGCTGCAGGGATTGCCCACCTCTTTGGATGCTGCTCTGGATGCACTGGAAGCGGATCACGACTACCTAACAAAAGGCGGCGTATTCCCCGAGGCTCTGCTGCGCAACTTCATTGCTGCCAAGCGGCAGGAATGCCGTGAGATGGCAAGCATTCCCCATCCCGCAGAGTTTGATCGTTATTACAACCGATAAATAATAACCCCCGCTTTTCGGTGCAACACCGAAAAGCGGGGGTTAATCTATTTCTAAATCTTATTTACTTTTAAAACCAATTGTAAAGCAGCGAAAACACTTTGCCTGCGAATCTCCTCCCGATTCCCGGAAAAGGAGTATTTCTGACTGAATGAGCACTTATCATCAGCATAACCGATATACACTGTGCCCACCGGATTTCCAAAAGCGTCACCACTGGGACCCGCAAGACCGGTAACGGACACCGCAACATCCGAACCGAGTACATGTTTTGCACCCAGTGCCATAGCCTCAGCAACCGGCGCAGATACTGCCCCTTCCCTACTCAGCAGCTCTGTATCTACTTGAAGCACCGTGTGCTTCACCTCATTCGTGTAACTGATAATACCGCCTTTGTAAACAGAAGAACTGCCAGGCACGGCGGTCAGTGCCGCGCCGATGCCCCCACCTGTACAGCTTTCCGCGGTTACAATCGTTCGCCCCTGTAGGGCGCGCAAAACATCAGAGCAGAGGGTCATCATGGTATTTCACCGTTATCTTTTCCACATTTTCCAGTGCCTGCTGAATCAGCGCTTCCCTATCGAGATTTCTCTCTGCGTGAAGCACCTGTCCAATTGTCGGCTTCGTCTTGGGGTGCTTAGGTGTAAACACTGTACAGCAGTCCTCGTAAGGCAGAATGGAGGTTTCCAGCGTACCAATCTTACGGGCTATAGTAACAATTTCCTCTTTATCCATACCAATCAAAGGCATGAACACCGGAATGTCCACTACTGCACCGGTAACAGTCATGGCCTGCATGGTTTGGCTGGCTACCTGTCCCAGATTCTCGCCGGTAATCAGTGCGCCGCACCCATCTTCCTTTGCAATTCTCTGTGCGATTTCCATCATAAACCGGCGCATAATCAAGGTAAAGTACTCTTCTGGGCAGTTATCCCGGATGGCCTCCTGAATTTGCGTAAATCCGACCACATTCACAGTCATTCTGCCGCAATAGCGGGTCACCAGCCTTGCAAGTTCAATAACTTTATCCTTCGCCAGCTGAGAGGTATAAGGATAGGAGAAGAAATGGACACATTCCACCTCTACACCACGCTTTGCAATCATATATGCAGCTACCGGAGAATCGATACCGCCGGAGAGCAGACACATGGCGCGGCCACCCACACCTGTAGGCAGTCCACCGGCACCCGGTACAGCCGGACCGTGTACGTATGCAGCAAAATCCCGCACCTCAACAAACACCGTGTAGGCAGGGCGGCGCACATCCACCTTACAGTCCGGATGTGCCTCAGCCAGACGTCCACCGATTTCCTGGGAAATACCAATTGAGGTCAGCGGGAACGTCTTGTCCGAGCGCGTGGATTCCACCTTAAAGGACGGTGCGCAATCCAGCTCATCGCCGAGATACTCTTCAATAGTACTATAAATACTGTCAATATTCTTATCACAGGCACGGCAGCGACACAAGCTTACCAGTCCGAAAATGCTGTGACAGGCTTCCCATGCACCCTCAATGTCAGCATCTGCATCCATCGGCTCCACATAAACGGTAGACTGCATAATATATACGTCAAAATTTCCGTATGGCTTCATTCTGCGCCGAACGTTCTGCCGCAGTTTATCCTCAAACTGGCGCTTGTTCGCACCTTTCAACACAATTTCACCCAACTTAAGCAAAAAGACTTCCTTCACATTCGTATCCTCATTCCTTATAATTCTACAGCGCGGTACTGAATTGCTTCCGCAATGTGGTCTGCAGTTATATTCTCGCTTCCAGCCAGATCTGCAACGGTTCTTGCCACTCTCAAAATACGGTCATAGCTTCTGGCAGTTAGGCCAAACGCATCAAAAGCCTGACGCATGAGCTCAGTACTTTCCTCATCCAGCTTGCAATAATGCCGAAGCTCTGTTGGACCCATCCGGGCATTGCACATGCCGCTGGACTGACCAAAGCGGCGATTCTGCCGGCTGCGGGCTGCATTTACACGCGCTTTCACCGCTGCAGAAGGCTCTGCCTCTTTCCGATCACGCAAATCTTCAAAATTTACGGCAGGTACCTCGATAATGATATCGATTCTGTCAAGTAACGGTCCGGATATTCTGCTGCGATAAGAATTCACAGCCGCTTCCGTACAGGTACATCTGCCGGATGGATCCCCATGCCATCCGCATTTACAGGGATTCATTGCGCATACAAGCATAAACTCAGCCGGATAAGATACAGAACCGGAAACACGAGCAATGGTTACCTGCGCATCCTCCAAAGGCTGCCGCATCATATCCAGCGTATCCTTGCGAAATTCCGGAAGCTCATCAAGGAACAATACACCCTTATGAGACATAGAAATTTCACCAGGCTTGGGGTTGGTACCGCCGCCAATGAGACCTGCATTGGAAATCGTGTGATGGGGACTGCGAAAAGGCCTTTCAATCACAAGCGGAGACTGGGGTGACAGCACGCCGATAACAGAGTATATCTGTGTGACCTCGAGGGATTCCTCCCAAGTCATATCCGGAAGTATCGACGGCAACCGCTTACTGAGCATACTCTTTCCGGAACCTGGAGGACCGATCAGAAGAATGTTATGACTGCCAGCAGCCGCAACTTCCATTGCCCGCTTCACATTCTCCTGCCCCATAACATCCTTGAAATCCAACAGCTGAACTTCCGTACGGTTGGGAACCCAGATCGGCTCTTCCTCCAACGTACACTCCCCGTTTAACGCTGCAATCAGCTCTTTGACTGTACGTACGGGAATAATGGCAGGCCCTCTGGCAAGCGTTGCCTCCGGAGCATTCTCCGCAGGCACAAACAGTACTTGCATACCTGCCCGTTTCGCCGCAATTGCCATTGGCAAAACACCGGAAACAGACCGAATATTGCCATCAAGACTCACTTCCCCCAAAAAGGCAGTGGTGGATTTTGGCCTGCGCACAGCACCGCTTGCCGACATTATGCTCAATAAAATCGGCAAGTCGTAATGCGTGCCCGCTTTCTTCACGCTTGCCGGTGCCAGATTTACTGTAATTCTACTGGTTGGAAACTTCATTCCGCTTGTTTTTACGGCAGCGCGGACACGTTCCCTAGCCTCCTTAACCGCTGCATCCGGAAGCCCCACAATATCAAAACCTGGTAAGCCGTTTGATATATAACACTCTACAGCAATATGATGCCCTTGAATCCCATTGATGCCGAGAGTATGCACGCTGCAAATCATCCTTACACCTTCTTTACCTTCTTATATACTCTATCATACTCTATCCGCATTAAAAACTCAATTCTTTTTTCTCTTTGCTTTTTCAATTATCCCCGCAATGTAGAATTTTTCTTTCTGAAAAACAAAAGTTCACCATTTTTTTCGTATAACCTATTGGATAACGACTTTACAAATCGTTTTGAAAGTGTTATGATATGTGTGTTAAAGATTGATTACTTTAGGAGGTAATT
>JAZTZS010000021.1:0-90711 GCA_045637585.1 Faecousia sp.
ACTGGATAAAATGGATATGGAAAACCACAGAGTCAGAGAGCTTGTTCGGCGGGATTTCTGCCCACCCATCAGTATTGATGCAGATGAGAGCAAGGTCGTCAGTGCAGCCTTAAACCAAAACTTTGTTCCCATCGTGGACAGCAGAAATACACTTTGCGGCATCCTGACCCGCCGTGGTGTGATTGCCCATCTGGCAGAAAAGCAAGGAATCGAACCTAAAGAGTAATACATACTCTTCAATAGCAAGGGGGGCTACACTATGAAAATCCAATTTATCGGTGCAACCCATGAGGTAACCGGAAGCTGTACACTTTTGGAAGTCTGCGGTAAGAGGTACCTGGTGGACTGCGGTATGGAGCAAGGGATTGATGTGTTCGAGAATGTGCCGATCCCTGTACCCGCCAATACCATCGAGGCGGTGTTTCTGACCCATGCCCATATCGACCATTCCGGTATGCTGCCCAAGCTTTATAAGGACGGCTTCCGGGGCAGTATTTATGCAACCTCTGCTACCTGCGACCTGTGCAACATTATGCTGCGGGATTCTGCCCACATTCAGGAATCGGAAGCGGAGTGGCAGAACCGGAAAGCACAGCGAGCCGGTGATGAATTAGTCGTACCGGTCTACACGATGGCAGATGCCATTGGTGCCATCTCCCGTTTCCGTCCCTGCGAATACGGTCAGGTGATCCAGGCGGAAGAAGGCATCGTTGTCCGCTTTTCCGATATTGGACACCTGCTGGGCTCTGCCTGTATTGAACTGTGGCTGACCGAGGAAGGCGTTACAAAGAAAATCGTGTTCAGCGGTGATGTGGGCAACATCGATCAGCCATTGATCAAAGACCCTCTGCCGGTAGAAGAAACAGACTATCTTGTTTTGGAATCTACCTACGGAAACCGTCTTCACGAAAAGCCCGGCAATACCGTTGGCGAGTTGGCTGAGATTATTCAGCGCACCCTTGACCGGGGCGGCAATGTGGTGATCCCGTCCTTTGCTGTCGGTAGAACCCAGGAAATGCTCTATGCCATCCGGCAGATCAAGCAGGAAGGGATGGTCAGCGGTCACGATGGATTCCCGGTGTATGTGGATAGCCCTCTGGCTGTAGAAGCCACGGGCATTTTCCTGCAGTGTGACCAAAGCTGCTTCGATGAAGAAACTGCTGAATTAGTCAAGCAAGGCATCAACCCGATTTGGTTTGATGATATATGTCTGTCTGTAACAAGTGACGAATCCAAGCAGATTAATTTTGACAAGCGGTCCAAGGTGATTCTTTCTGCCAGCGGTATGTGCGAGGCAGGCCGTATTCGTCATCACCTCAAGCACAACCTTTGGGGTGAGGAAAATACCATTCTGTTTGTAGGTTATCAGGCAGAAGGTTCTCTTGGTAGAAAACTGCAGGACGGCGCACAGTATGTCCGGCTGTTCGGTGAGGACATTACTGTCAATGCGGAGATCGCTGCGCTCCACGGCACCAGCGGTCACGCAGACCAGGCAGGCTTGCTTCAATGGCTTGCAGGTTTCAAAGAAAAGCCTCAGCTGGTATTTGTCAATCACGGCGATGACGCAGCCTGTATGATCTTCCAGAAGCTGCTGACCCAAATGGGTTACCACGCAGATGCTCCTTACAGCGGTACGGAATACGATTTGGTAACTGGCAGGATGACTGTCTATGCAGATTCCAAGCCCATTCGCCGGGAAGAGCAGACAAAGGGCTCTGCCAGAGCGCGGGCGGTCTATGGCGACCTCCTTGCAGCCGCAGAAGCACTTCTCGCCTTTGTCAAGACCTGCAAAGGCAGAACTAATAAGGATAACGCAAAGCTTGCCTCTCAGATCCGGAATTTGATTGAAAAGTGGAGGTAACCAAAAGCGACTAATAAAAATCAACCCAGCTAAGCCGATGAAGGTTTAGCTGGGTTACTTACTTCAACATATATGAACTTGGACGATATGCCACGGTCATATTTGCACGCTATGGTAAGCAATTATATTAGATTTTTGCATGTGAAAATAAAGCCGTGTCGGTTTCTGTGTCGGTTTTTGGGGTGGACACCATATGGCGTAAAAAGAAGAAAGCCTGAAACTCGTTGGAGTTCCAGGCTTTTTCTTGGAGCTGCTAGCCAGATTTGAACTGGCGACCTCATCCTTACCAAGGATGCGCTCTACCGGCTGAGCTATAGCAGCATTTCGCAGACAGCTCTGCAATTATAACCCAACACAATCAAATTGTCAACCCTTTTTACAAAGTTTCTACCAGTTTTTTGTTTTGGCGATTTACTGTAAAGAATAACACTAAGAATCTACATGACTTACAAAAAAGCCTTTTATAGCTTGCTGCATAGCGTTATCCCCTCCGGTAGCCAGCTTGGCTTGGCTTCAAAGATACGAACCATTCCACCGTATGGGAAGGACAGACGGCAGGAAAAGAGCTTGGGCGCAGTTTCTTTGCTTCGGCTGCCGTATTTGTGGTCTCCTACCAGCGGGTAACCACGGCTGGAAAACTGCACACGAATTTGGTGGCTTCTGCCTGTATAGAGCCGGATGTGCACCAGCGACTCCGCACTGGCAGCCAGCAGGCGGTAAGTGAGTCTGGCGGCTTTGACACCGGCCCGTTGCCGGTTTACCACAAACACCTTGTTCCGCTTGCTGTCTTTCAGCAGTAAATCTTCCCAAACGCCGTCCGCGGGAGGGGTACCGTGTACCAGCGCGACGTATTCTTTGACCATGGTGCCGCTGGCTATGGCGGCAGACATTTGGGCAGCAGCTGCTTTGGTGCGGGCATAGACCATTACACCGCCTACGTTTTTATCCAGTCGGTGAAGGGTAAAAATCTCCCCTCCGTACTGCTCTTTTAGCTTTTGGGGCACTTCTGCTTCGGAATCCAGTCCCACCGGCTTGATGCAGACGACGATTTCCCTGTCGCAATAGAGAATTTCCATAGGCACCTCCCGCGTTTTCTATATTGGGTATTTTATCACAGAATTATCAAATGTCAAAGTGTTGATAATTCTGAGGGAATCCTGTATAATATCTGCAAATTAAGGAGGCGTGTATATGACTACAAAAGATTTCCAGAAAAAACCGCCGCTGCTGATTTTTCTGAGTTATTTTAAAAACCACAAGGGTTTATTTGTTATTGATGTTCTATGTGCCGTGCTGATTGCGGCAATTGACCTGGTCTTTCCTCTGGTGACACGCAGTGCACTGTACGACATGCTGCCAAACCGGCTGTATACTACGTTTTTTACAGTGATTGGCGTATTGGTGGGGTGTTATCTCATCCGTTCCCTGCTCAATTACATTGTGGCTTATTACGGACATACCTTCGGTATTCGGGTGGAGGCCGATATCCGTGCATCGCTGTTTCGGCATATGCAGGAGCTTAACTACGATTTTTACGATAAGAACCGTACCGGCCAGCTGATGAGCCGGCTGACATCGGACCTTTTTGAGCTGACGGAGCTGGCACACCATGGGCCTGAGGATTTGCTGACCTCCACGGTTACCATTATTGGTGCGTTGGTTGTTATGGCTACGATCCAGTGGCGGCTGGCACTGGTGGTGGGACTGATGATACCTGTTTTTCTGGTGGTAGTAATCGCCATGCGCAAGAGTATGAGCAGTGTATCCAAGGCGGTCAAGCAAAAAGTGGGCCATATCAACACGGAAATTGAGGCGAGTCTGTCCGGTATCCGCACAGCCAAGGCCTTTGCCAATGAGGAAATTGAAAAAGCCCGGTTTACCGCTGCCAATGAGCAGTTTAAAGTCTCCAAACGGAAGTTTTATATGGCAATGGGCCGTTTTACCAGTTCCATGGAGTTTTTCCTGTGCAGTCTGAACGTGGTGGTCATTGGTTACGGCGGCTATCTGATTATGAAAGGTCAAATGGATTACCGGGATTTGCTGACATTTACCCTGTACATTACCTCCTTCATTACGCCAATGCGTAAGCTCTCCAGTTTTTCGGAGATGTTTGCCAATGGCTTCGCCGGATTGAACCGGTTTGTGGCGCTGATGCGCACGGAGCCTACCCTGCAGGATAAGCCCGATGCCCAGCCCCTTGCCCGGGTACAGGGCGAAATCCAGGTGGAGAATGTCTCGTTTGCCTATGATGGCGATTTGGATGTATTGCACGATGTGAGCCTGACCGTAGCACCCGGCGAGACGGTTGCAATTGTGGGTCCCTCCGGTGGCGGCAAGACAACCCTGTGCCAGCTGATTCCACGGTTTTATGATGTTTCCGGCGGCGCGATCCGTATTGACGGAAAGGATGTTCGGGATGTGACGCAGAAGTCCATCCACCAGAACATTGGCATTGTGCAGCAGGATGTATTCCTGTTTGCTGACACCATTTTTGAGAACATTCGCTACGGTAAGCCGGACGCTACGGAAGAAGAAGTGATTGCTGCAGCACAAAAAGCGGAAATCTATGAGGACATTTTGGCCATGCCACAGGGCTTCCAGACCTATGTGGGCGAACGGGGCACACTGCTCTCCGGCGGACAGAAGCAGCGGGTGGCAATTGCCCGGATTTTTCTGAAAAACCCGCCTATTTTGATTCTGGACGAGGCAACCTCTGCGCTGGATTCCGTTACAGAGTCCAAAATTCAAAGGGCCTTTGATACGTTGGCACAGGGCAGAACAACCTTGATTATTGCGCACAGGCTTTCTGCCATCCGTTCTGCTCACCGGATTGTGTCAATTGCGGACGGCGTGATTACCGAATGTGGCAGTCATCAGGAACTTCTGGAAAAAGGCGGTATTTATGCCAGCCTGTACAACACACAAAATCATACATTTTAAAAAACTGTGTGAATTACTACTTGCTATTTCCAAAAACATCGTGTATAATACTGGGGTAACTGCCGGTGTGATGGAATTGGTAGACGTAGTGGACTCAAAATCCACCGCTGGCGACAGCGTACCGGTTCGAGTCCGGTCACCGGCACCAATAAAAGCGAGACTCCATAGGGGGCCTCGCTTTTATTTTTCCAAGACCGAGACGCGAACCTACTGAAATGCAAGCGTCCGGTGCAAACGCGGATAACTAGAACAAATCAACTGGCAGGTCGCTTTGATCTGCCAGTTTTCGTATATTTGTGGGTCTGGGCAGCTGCCCGGTTAATTGTATCCGGTGGACAGCCGGACGCTCTGCTTGCCACGCATGCTCATCGTAGGGCGGGGGCTTGCTCCCGCCGAGAGCCAACACTCTGTGCATATTGATAATTGGTTGTATCCGTGATACAATCAGTTCTATAAACTTGAATATAATGGAGGCGTTGAAAATGAAAAATCCAGAAGAAACCATTGGGAAAATGATAGACAAGTCTAGCACTAGTTTTGTCTCTTATGTAGATGAAGATGGATATCCTATCACAAAAGCAATGCTAAAACCAAGAAAAAGAAATGGCATCAAGGAAATTTGGTTTTCTACAAACACTTCGTCAGATAAAGTAAGATATTTCAGAAAGAATAATAAGGCTAGCATTTATTTTATTGATAAGCGTTATTTTAGGGGTGTAAGTTTAATTGGTACTATTGAAGTATTGGAGACTACTGAAGCAAAAGAGATGATTTGGCAGACTGGTGATGAAATGTTCTATAAAGAAGGTGTTTCGGACCCTGATTATTGTGTTCTGAAATTCACTGCTCATAAAGGAAGATATTATAGCAATTTTAAATCAGAGAATTTTGACCTATAAACTTAGATATCTAGAGTAAGAAGCAATAGGATAAATACCAATATGTCGAATAGTTAACCGCAGCACCTATCGTGGGTGCTGCGGTCGTTTGTTTGGGTTAGCGGCGGGAGCAAGCCCCCGCCCTACAACATATTAATTACGATTCTCCCTTAAGAACACAGCGTTAAAGGTTTCAGGCCTTTTGTATGTAATCGTATGTATCGGTTATTTTTTGTTCTGGTCGTCGGACTGGAAGAAGAAAGTTGCACCGGTGAGATTTTTTGCGGTGCTGGTTTTTTCCTTAACCTTCTTTTCACGCGCTTGTTTGGGAGTGGAGGACTGACGGCGAGAGAACAGTAGCACCACTGCTACGATGACAGCGACCAGTACGATTCCACCGGCAATCAGGATAAGCTTCATTATTTCGCCGGTTATATTCCCTTCGGGTACAGGTGGTGCTTCAACAGAAGGCTCTTCCTCAATTTCTGCCAGAAGCACGGTGCAGGAAGCCATGGAATTGTTTTCCATGGAAGCGTCTGTCAAGGGTTTGATTTCCAGTGTCCAGCCGGCAGGGTTATCCAGAGAGGAACATTGCAGAACCACACAGGAGGGTTCGACAGAGGTGATCGTGAAGGGGACCGTGCTGCCGGAAGCATCTTTCATCACGAAGTTTGCAGGATTGTCCAGGTCACTCATGGACTCGTTAAAAGTTAAGGTCAGGGTGTCGGTGATGGCATCGGGAGCTACTGAGACAAGATAGGGGGCCTTATTGTCGGGAATCCACTGGGTGGGGCAAATGTCCACGGAAAGGGTGTCCAGTTGGCCGAATTGAATGACAAGCTCATGATTCTCGCCGTCAACGACATTGCTGGGGGCGGTGAACTGCAGATGCCAGATTTCGTCAATGGATTTCTGCAATTCTGCCAGCTGTTCGTCGGCGTTGTCGGGTGAGAAGGTAAAAAGGTCACCGCCGGACACTCGGATAAATTCACTGAAGCTGGAAATGGTTTCTTCACTGGCAGAGTCCACAGCCAGTGCATATACAGCCACACCGCTGTGCTGCAGGATGGACTCCAATTCTTCGCGAGTCATGCCGGCATCGACGTCATCTTCGCCGTCAGACACAACAACGGCTACTCTGCGCATATTGCTCTGCGCGGAAGCGGTTTCGACCAAGGTGTTCATGGCATCATAGAAGCGGGTATTGTTATCGGTGCTGTGAACCGTGTCCAAAGCGGCCTCCACTTCTGACGCAGACTCTCCGCCCTGCAACAGGAGATTTACTTCGTTGCCAAAAGAGATCAGAGCCAGCTGATCATCAGGTCCCATCTGCCGGTAAGTGTTCATAACAGCTTCTCTGGCGGCTGCGATGTGCGCCTCGCTGATGGAACTGGAAATGTCCATCATAAACACATAAAAAACACCCTGGGAAGACGGTTCCAACAGTTCGGTCTTCAAAGGTGTGCCATCCAAAGTGGCGACCACATCTTCTGTTTGGAGTGTTTTCAGGTCCGTGTCGCCGTCACGGATAAACACGTCGATCTGCGGCATGACAGGCTGCGCCTGCTCCAAAGAGACGGCGCCGGCGTGTGTGGCACAAAATATTGTCATTACAGCAGCGAGCAGTAAAAAACGGATTTTCAAGTCAATACCCCTTTCCTAAAACATCCGACGAACGCCGGCGTTTGTAATTTGGCAAGGCTATTATACATCAGTTCCGCATAAAAAACAATTGCCAATTCTCAGGCTGTATGCAATATATTATATTGGCCTTGCGTTTTTTGACGCGAAAACCGAATCTACAGAGAGCGAAGTAGCCCCGGAGGCGAAAAGGATCATAACATTTGGTAATAAACTCCAAAAATTTACTTATGACTTTGGCTTTTTTCTTTTGATTGTAATTTGTCAAGCACTTGCTTTTTTGGAGAAAATATACTATAATTACTTTGTGTTATATTTAATGCAAACCGACGGTTCACATTTTACATATAAATCGTCGTTTGTGCGGCGGATAAGGGCTGCTTTTTTGGAGTTGCTCTGCTTGCGTACAGGCTGGAATTTTTGATAAATGAATGGGGATGACACCATGGCGGAAAGAGCAAAGGTACAGCTTGGTACATTGCTGGTTGAACAGAGGATTATTACCGAAGCTCAACTGAACGAAGCACTTGAGCTGCAGAAAAAAACCCGTAAGCGGTTGGGTAACTGCCTTGTGCAGCTTGGATTTGCATCGGAAGATGACATTGTCAATGTTCTGGGCGTACAGTTGAATATTCCTCGCATTGATTTGCGCGGAATCCAGATCGCGCCGGAAATCATTCGCCTTGTCAGCGGCTCGGTGCTGCGCCGCCACGGCGTGCTGCCGGTGGCCTTTGACGAGCGCCGGTCCAACACGCTGATTCTGGCCATGAGCAATCCTTTGGACATGGAAGCTCAGGACGACATCTCCATCATCACCAATTACATGATCGATCCCCGCATTGCCACTATGGCGGAGATCAACTCCGTTCTGGACAAGTATTTCGGCACGGACGAAGCTATGAGCGCGGCGGAGAAGTACGCCAAGGAAAAGGAAGAGCAGCTGATGCAGGCGGCCGAGGCCAATGCACAGCAGCAGACTGACCTAAACAACGCACCTATTGTTCAGTTGGTGCGGTCCATCATCGAGCAGGCCGTGCGTCAGCGCGCCAGTGATATTCATCTGGACGCATTGGAAAAGCAGGTGCGTGTACGCTACCGTATCGACGGTGCGCTGATCGAGAAGATGCTCTACGACATCAGTCTGCTGCCTGCTATCGTTACCCGCATCAAGATCATGGGCGGCATGGATATTTCCGAGCGCCGCAAGCCTCAGGACGGCCGCATCACCATTGACATTGACCGCGCCGAGTATGACATCCGTGTCAGCGTGCTGCCCTCCAGCTATGGCGAGAAGATCGTGCTTCGACTTGCCAACGCCAACGCCCTGACCCGCTCCAAGAGCGAGCTGGGTATGCGCGAGTGGGAGCTGCAGAAATTTGAACATATTATCTCCAATCCCAACGGCATCATGCTGGTTACCGGCCCCACCGGTTCCGGTAAGTCCACTACATTATATACCGCGCTTTCTGAGTTGAACCGTGAGAGCGTAAATATCATCACTGTTGAGGATCCTGTAGAAGCCAACATCGCCGGCATCAATCAGGTGCAGGTGAATCCCAAGGCGGATCTGACCTTTGCCACGGCACTGCGCGCCATCCTGCGTCAGGACCCGGACATTATCATGATCGGTGAGATTCGAGACTATGAGACCGCATCCATCGCTGTTCAGGCTTCCATCACCGGCCACCTGGTGGTCAGTACCCTCCATACCAACAGCGCCGCTGCCGCCATTACCCGTTTGCTGGACATGGGCGTGGAATCCTTCCTGCTGGCCGACTCCGTTGTAGGCATCATTGCCCAGCGTCTGGCCAGAAAGCTCTGCCGGTTCTGCCGCAAGCCCCGTCAGGCCACTGCCGTAGAAAAGCGGCTGTTGGGTAAGGCGGAGGGGGATAATGTCACTGTTTACGATCCCTGCGGATGCCCGCTGTGCAACGAGACCGGCTACTATGGCCGAATCGGCGTGTACGAGATCATTGAGATGACCCCCGAGTTGCGCCAAATCATCACCGAGCACGGCTCCACAGAGCAAATCAAGACCATGGCCATGTCTCAGGGCATGCACACCCTGCGCATGAGTGCGGCGGAATACGTGCTGGAAGGCGTGACCACTGTGGACGAAATGCTGAAGGTCTCCTTCGACGATTGATTCGAAGTGCCTGATAAAAAATGAGGAACAGTACTATATGCATACCTTTGATGAATTAATTAACATAGCGGTATCCAAGAATGCGTCGGACCTTCATCTGACAGTTGGCGTTCCGCCCACGGCCCGCATTGACGGTGCGCTGCATCACATTACGGAAGAGCGCTGTATGCCGGCCGATGTGGAGGCCATTGCAATGTCAATCATGGACGACATGCATAAGCAGACCCTGCGGCAATACGGCGAGGTGGACTTTGCCTATTCCGTTCCGGGCAAGGGCCGTTACCGTATCAACGTATTCCGGCAGCGCGGCGTGCTGGCAATCGCTGTCCGTGTATTGAATCTGCGCATTCCCTCTCCTGAGGAGCTGGGTATCCCCGAGGCCGTTGTAAAAATGTGTGAAAAGAAGCGCGGTCTGGTGCTGGTCACCGGTCCCACCGGATCCGGCAAGTCCACCACGCTGGCTTCTCTCATCAATATCATCAATCACACGACCAATCAGCATATCATAACCATGGAAGACCCCATCGAGTATCTGCACCGCCACAATCAGTCTATTGTGAACCAGCGCGAGATGGGCAGCGACTCTCACAATTACGCATCCGCCCTGCGTGCGGCTTTGCGTGAAGACCCCGATGTGCTTCTGGTTGGTGAGATGCGTGATCTGGAGACCATTTCCACAGCCATCACCGCCGCCGAGACCGGCCATCTGGTGTTTTCTACCCTGCATACCGTAGGCGCGGCCAACACCATCGACCGTATTGTGGACGTGTTCCCACCTTATCAGCAGCAGCAGATCCGCACCCAGCTTGCAGACGTTCTGGAGTGTGTGGTCTCCCAGCAGCTGATTCCCCGCATGAACCGTGAGGGTCGTGTGGCAGCCATCGAGGTCATGCTGTCCAACAGCGCCATCCGCACCCATATCCGCGAATCCAAAACATTCCAAATCGCCTCGGTCATGCAGACCAACCGCAAGCTCGGCATGATCACCATGGACGATGCTCTGCTGAACCTGTGTCAGTCAGGCGATATTTCCGCTGATAGCGCCCTGCGGTTTGCTCAGGACCCTGTGGCGCTGCGCAAGCGCCTGGTCTGATCCGGCGCCCGATTCAAAACAACAAACGCACCCGTCCCCGGCGCTGCCGGCTGTACGCGTGCGAAACAGGAGTGTGAGTCACCGAATGACCTATTCATATCTGATCCTGAAGCCCTCCGGCAAGGAAGTAAAGGGCACCATCGAGGCGGTCGACCTGGAAAAAGCCGCCGAACAACTGAAAGCAGACGGCAGCACCCTCATCTCTCTGGAGAATGCCAGTGCTCTGTCCAAGGAAGTGGAGCTAGGTTTCTTCAAAAAGAAACCCAAGCCCCGTGACATGGCAGTTTTCTGCCGTCAGTTCGTCTCCATCATCGACGCCGGTGTCCCCGTGACCTCCGCGCTGGAGATGCTGGGAGAGCAGACGGAGAACAAGCTGCTTGCCGCCGCCCTGCTGGACTGCAAGACCGAGATCGAAAAGGGTTCCACCCTGGCAGACGCCATGCGGAACCACCGGGACATTTTCTCCGACCTTTTCATCACCCTGGTGGAAGCGGGCGAGGTGTCCGGCAGTCTGGACGTATCCTTCACCCGTATGGCCGTCCAGTTTGAAAAGGACGCCAAGATCAAGGGCCTGATCAAAAAGAGCGCCACATACCCCGCTGTGGTTGCGGTGGTTGCCGTGGTGGTAATCGCCATTATGCTGGGTTTCGTGGTGCCGCAGTTTGAGACCATGTTGGCAGATTTGGGCACCGACCTGCCCTTCCTTACCAAGATGGTGGTGGCTGCCAGTAACTTCCTGATTGCCAAGTGGTACTTCTTTGTATTAGGTGTGGTCGTGCTGGTGTTCGGCATCAACTATTACCGCAAGACCGACGGCGGCGGCCGCTTCTTCGGCCGTATCGGCATCCGGGCGCCCCTCATCGGCAAGCTGACGGTGAAGAACGCTTCCGCCCGTATGGCCCGCACCATGTCCACCCTGTTGGGCGCCGGCATCCCGCTGATTGATGCGCTGGAGATCGTCAGCCGCACCATGGGCAACATCCACTTCCGGGAAGCCCTGGAAGAAGCCAAGGACGATGTGGCCATGGGTGAGTCCCTGTCCGACTCCATTGCCCGCTCCGGTCTGTTCCCACCGCTGGTTTACCACATGATCGGTATCGGCGAGGAGACCGGTGACATTGAGGAGATGCTCACCAAGCTGGCTGAGTACTACGAGGAAGAGGTGGAGCTTACCACCCAGCAGGTCATGGCTGCCGTGGAGCCTATGATCATTATCATACTTGCCCTTGTAGTGGGCTGTATCGTCGGCGCGGTCATGCTGCCCATGATGAGCATGTACAGCGCATTGGATAACCTGTAAAAAGGTTTCCACCCCCCAAACTTTTGTCGATTACGGCCGCACAAGGGGAGCGGCCGGATCAAATAAAAAACAAGAATAACTAGAAAGGGATTGATTCCATGAAGAAAATCCGTAAATCCAACAAGGGCTTTACCCTGGTTGAGCTGATCATCGTCATCGCTATCATCGCAGTTCTGGCTGTTGTAATCGCTCCCCAGTACATTAAGTACGTTGAGAGATCTCGCTACAGCACCGACATGAATACCATTAATGAAATTGCCCATGCTATGGAAATTGCTGCTGTTGGTGATGGTGATGCCGCTCCTGCCGGCACTGTAATTAAGGTTACCGTTGCAACCGACGGCTCCTTCACCTATGTTGAAGGCGCTTCTGGTGATACCATTGATGATGAGGTTGCAGAAATTATTCCCGCAGACTCCTACACTTTCAAATCCAATACTTTTAAAGCAGGAGTTACTGTTACACTGACATTAGATGCACCTTCTGGTAATGTTGCTGTTACCAATGCACCTACTGCTCCCTAACATTTACTGAGGGAAGTGTTCTAATGCGGCTACCAATTTTGGTGCCGCAGGCACTTGGTAATTCCTGATTGAAAGGACTTAAAGTATGGACCTGCTGATGATACCCATCTACATATTCGTGTTCCTGTTTGGCATTACTGTCGGCAGTTTTCTGAACGTGTGCATTCTCCGCATCCCTGCGGGGGAGAGTGTCGTCACAGGTCCGTCCCATTGCATGACCTGCGGCAAGCGGCTGCGCTGGTGGGAGATGATCCCCCTGTTCAGCTGGCTTGCCCTGCGGGGTCGGTGTTCCGGCTGCTCCAGCCCCATTTCCCCCCAATATCCCCTAATTGAGGCGGCAAACGGCGTGCTTTGGGTGCTGGTTTACCACCGCTTCGGGTTTTCGCCCGATGTACTGCCGGCATGTTTGCTGGTGTCGGCATTGCTTGTGGCGTCGGTCATCGACGCCCGCACGAGAGAAATACCCCCGGGGACGACGATTTGCGTCGCCGTCCTCGGACTTCTCCGTGTTTTGCTCCACCTGTCCGACTGGCTCAGCCATCTGCTGGGCATGGTTGTGGTGGGCGGCGTACTGCTTCTCATTTTCTATATCAGCGGCGGCACTGCCATCGGCGGCGGCGACGTGAAACTCATGGCAGGCACAGGTCTGTTCCTGGGTCTGCGGCTGAATCTGCTGGCATTCTTCTTCGGGTGCGTGCTGGGTTCGGTCATCCACCTTCTGCGTATGAAGTTCCGCGGTGCGGGACGGGATCTGGCACTGGGGCCGTATCTGTCCGCCGGTGTTGTGATCGCACTTCTATGGGGCGATGCCCTGTGTAACTGGTATATTCAGACATTCTTCGCAATTTAACTTTGTATATAAAAGAGCACTTTTGCTCTTGGATATAAAAACCTATTTGGACAGGAAGGGGGCCTTTGACTGTGGCAAAGGTACTCAATATTGAGATTGGAGATCGCATCTCAAAGGTGTGTGTCTCAGAAAAACGAAAGAAAGATTATCAGATCAGCAACTGCTTCCTGATGCCGACGCCTGCGGGCGCCGTGCAGGACGGCCAGATCATCAACGTTGATCTTCTGGCGGAGGCGCTGCACCGTGAGCTGCTTGAGCATGGCGCAGCCAATGTGAAGTCGGTCACATTTACCCTGTCCTCCACCAAGGTGGCCAGCCGTGAAGTGATGCTGCCTCCCGTCAAGGAAAACCGCATCCGCTCCGTGGTGGAGACCAATAAGGCGGACTATTTCCCCGTGGATATGAGCGGCTACTGCATCTCCCATACCCTGCTGGAGCGCGTCGGCGGTGAAAACCCCGGCTGCCGTGTTCAGGTTACAGCTGCGCCCCGCATGATGCTGGAAGGCTATGCCGCCTTGGCAGCGGCTGCCGGCCTGCGTCTGGAGGCTGTGGACTACTGCGGCAACAGCCAGTATCAAGTACTGCGTATTCTCTCCAGTGAAGAAGTGGTCATGTATGTGGACGTCAATGTGTCCAATACTCTGGTCTCCTTCATGCACGGAGATATGCTGATGATGCAGCGTAACATCAACATGGGCGGCGATGAGCTGGTCGCTGCCGTGATGGAGGCTACCGGCAGGGATGAGTCTGAATTCCTGTCTGTTCTCGAACGCACTGAGGATGCCGACTATCTGAACACCAGCATGACCACCGAGCAGCAGGAGGAGTACCTGAGGCGTTTGGTCAGCGGTATCTCCCGCAGCGCCGACTTCTTCAAGTCCAACCGCTCTTCCACCGTCATCAGCAAGGTAGTGCTGATGGGTGTGTGCGGCTCAATTGCCCACCTAAGCGAGCTGGTTCAGGCTGAACTGGACACCGAGACCGTCACCCTGAAGGATATCAACGGCATTAATTTCGTGGCCAACTCAGTTGGCGGCGTGAATTCCTATATTTCTTGCATCGGCTCTCTGGTCAATCCTCTGGATCTGCTGCCCGAGGAGCTGCACGGCGCGCAGAAGAAAAAGAAGGGCAAGAAAGCGCGCAAGAAGAGCAACAGCATCGTCGGCGGTGTTCTGCTCTTCCTCCTGCTGACTGCGGGAGGCCTTGCGCTGTCGGCTTTCTCTATCATGCAGTACATGGAGGCTGAGGCGGAGCAGAAGCGTCTGGAACAGCGGGTGCAGGAACTGGACTATGTTCGCCAGACTGTTGAGATCTATGAGGCCTATCAGATCACTGAGGCTACTCTGCAGCAGCTGCGTGCCTACAGTGACGGCAAAAACGCTTATCTGGTGGAGTTCCTGGAAGAGATGGAGCGCAAGATGCCCACCAGCATGCTGTTGATGTCTGCCGTCTGCGATGAGCAGGGTGTTACGATGAACATTGTTACCCCCGGTCTGGAGGAGGCCAACGTGGTCATCAAGCAGCTGCGCAGCTTTGAAAGCATAAAGCAGATGACTATCTCTACGATTACCGAAAACATCGATGAAGGCGGAGTGAGTTCCGCAACCTTCTCGATTCGCTGCAGCTATTTCGGAGCAGCGGATGAGAATGTGGACGGCTAAAGGAGGCGGACAGAATGAAAATTGCAAAACGTGATCTAAAGCTGTTGCTGATCCTGGCAGGTCTGCTGGTGTTCCTGCTGCTGTACATGCTGGTATACAAACCCAGCCAGGCCCGTATTGATGAAGTGGAAAGCCAAAACAGCGTGCTGGCCGCCCAGGTGGCAGATCTGGAGGCCAAGTATATGCGCATGGGCGAATATGAGACCGGCATCGAGGCCAGTCGCAAAAATGTGGACGATTTTCTCAAATATTTCCCCGGTGATGTAAAAGAGGAGGATATCCTCAGCTACCTGCTGACCATGGAGGCCCGGCAGGAGATCCGGATCGAGAGCGTTACCTTCAATTCTCCTGAACTGGTGCAGGAGTTCTCTGCCATGATGGAGAAGGACGGTAAGGATGTACCCGTGCAGACCAGCGCCTATCGCGCCAGCACCGTTATGACCGGCTCTCTGAATTATCCCCAGGCAAAGAGTGTCATCGACTATCTCTATGCCACCGCCAAGCAGACCACTCTTGAAAACGTGACCCTGACTTATAATGCCGAAAGCGGTCAGCTGACCGGTACTTTCCAACTGGCGAAGTACTACGTCAACTGGGACGGCGCTGAATACGTCCCCGAGCGTGTTCCCACTGTGGATATCGGTGTGGGTGATCTGTTCGGTACCACTTAAGCACTCTGGAGGAATGTGACGATATGAAACTGCGCAAGGAATTGAATAATAAGGGCTTCTCTCTGGTGGAGCTGCTGATCGCAACGGTCATCCTTGCCATTGTGGTGGCACCGCTGCTGCATACATTCGTCACCGCAGCCAACACCACTGCCCGCAGCCGCCGGATCGGTGATGCGACTCTGGTCAGCGAAAATATAGCAGAACGGGTGGAGGCAACCGCCCTTTCCGAACTGTTCAACGAGCCGGATCCCGGCAAGTATTTTGACGGCGCCACAGCAAAGGGCTTGTACAGCTTTGACGGCAGTACTTACACCCTTGGTGCCGACCCCGCCGTGACGGATTGCTATTACCTGGGTGTTCATGGCCTACGAGCCGGGGCTTCCACCTTTAACGCCATGATTACCCTGGATGCTGCGGCTTACCGAACCGAGGATCAAGACGGCATAAACGACCAGATGATCGCGGATTACTCCAATATGGATGCCGCTTATGCCCAGAGCCGTGATGCGGACGATCCTGATCAGTTGGGCTGGGCAAGCTTTCGAGAGAAGGCTGACGCCCTGCATTCCGACTGGTCTGCCAACACGGATCCCATCCGGCATATTACGCTGAAGGTGACGGAGCAAGAGGAAAAGATCTACGCAGATCTGGTGTTCCAGTACCAGTACAGCTATATTTACAGTGAAGCGGATGATGTCACCGGTGAGGTGTTCACACATTCCGGCACGTTGACATCCGATGAAATCAGCTACTCTCTGCTGCCCCAGGGTTACTCCCTGGAGACCAACGGCGGAAAACTGCCGAATATCTACGTGATCTATTATCCTCTTTACGGAGCTAACAGCGTCACAAATGACGTTATCAGCATTGAAAATGATATCGCCCAGCCTTTCAAACTGTTTCTGGTAAAGCAGCGGGGCGACGATCTCTCCGGCGAGCTGCAGTATCATGCGGCTGTAGAGCAGTATGTTCCTGCCGGTACGCCCACGACCAACTATGCGGTGGTTTATTCCAATATCAGGGAAGATCTTTCCAATGAGTTGAATACAGCACCGCTGGCAGGCGTGAGTTACAGAATCTACCGCGGCGACTTCTTCAGCCGTACCGGCACCTTTGCCGGTGAGCATGGAGACCTGGTCTCTAAAAGCGGCAAAAATCGGATTTTTGAGATTACGGTTCAGGTTTTTGCCTCCGATGATTCCACATTTACTACACCGCTCTATACATTCAAATCCACCAAACTACAGTAATGCCTGCCCGGAAGGGGGAAAACGCAGATGAAAAAACAATGGAATATCCTGCGGAGCTTTACTGCAGATAACCGCGGTTCCGGCATCGTAATGGTGCTGGTGAGCATGATTTGTGTCGCTCTGATGGGCGCATCCATCCTGTTCATGTCCTACACCGGCTTGCGGCTGAAGGTGACCGAACGACAGGCATCCAAGGATTTTTACAGCGCTGAAACTGCCATGGATGAGATTCGCGCCGGTTTGCAGACAGAGGTTTCGGAGGCGATTGCTTCCTCGTATAAGTATGTGCTGGAAACATACAACTCCGGCACCGGCATTTCTGACCGCTTTGAGGCACGGTTTATAGAAGACCTGAAAAATTCGGGCCTCTTTACCAACAGCGGCACCCAGTATGATGTCGCCGCTTTAGCGGGCTATGTGACAAATCAGGCTGCCGTTGTTGTGGACAGCGTTTCCGGTGGCTTGGTGGTGACAAACGGTGTTGAAAACACGCTGGTGTTGCAGGGTGTGCGTGTTACGCATACCGATGCAAACGGATATACCACCGAGATTAAAACAGACTTTACCATCGATATGCCGGACTTTGCCTGCATTATGTCGGCGACCAGCATTTCCGGCCTGCCGCAGCATGCTTTGATCGCAAAGGATATGCTAAGACAGAATATAGGCGTGTCTACCGTTCAGATTCATGGCAGCGCCTATGCCGGCTCTTTGGTTCTGGGCGGTTATGCCAATAGCAGGATGACGATTTCCAAGGGTACGCTGGTTTGCGCAAACGATGTAGAGGTTTCCGGAAGCACTGAGAACGGGCGTTTGGTTACGGAGCCGTTGGTTAAGCTTTGGGCCGGCCGTATTGAGGTTAATAGCAGCAGTTCTGTGAAGCTGGACGGTGAGACTCGTGTACTGGACGATCTGGAGCTGGCCGGCAGCGCGGCAGAAGCCTATCTGAGTGGCAGTTATTACGGGTTTGGTGACGGAACATCTGATGATGGAAGTGAGAGCGGAAAGTCTAACCGCAGCAGCGCTATCCTGGTGAACGGACTGAATTCCACGCTGGATTTTTCCGGGCTCAATCGCTTGATGCTGGCAGGCCGCGGTTACATTAGTGATGCACTCTACCCCGGAAGTTTGTCCTCCAACACGGTTGGAATGCTGGAGTCTGTTTCTGTACGCTCCAACCAGCAAATGTATTTGATTGATCCGTCTTATCTGGGTATCGGTCCGGATTATACGGAGGGAGTGCCGCAGAATCCGCTTGTTTCCAATGAACAGGTTCCGGATATTCAATTGAATCAGGCCGGAATAGAATTGGCTGCAACACATAGATTTAGATTAAGGGCACTGCATCATAGTGTTCCCGGTACCGGAAATCAGTGGATTCATTATTACTTCATGGAGTTTGATGATTCTGTGACGGCCAGCGCCTATTTTGAAGCATATTTTGCGGAGCACAGTGATCAAATGAATAGCTATTTGGGTGCGGACAGCAACCTGAACGCAGCTGGAACCAGTACGTTGGGTTACACCATCCGGGGTAAGGACGGTAATTATATTGTCAGCCAGCCCAACGGCGTTACTTTTGACTGTTCCGGTATGCGCAGCACGTTTAATCAGCTGAAAAAGACGCTGATTGACTCCAATACCATGACAACAACCAACAATCCCTTTGATTATATTGTGGATACTGCCAGAGTCGATGCTGTCAACGGCACTTTCACCTTTGCAGATGAATCCGGCA
Organism: Faecousia sp.; assembly: GCA_045637585.1. Taxonomy (GTDB): domain Bacteria; phylum Bacillota; class Clostridia; order Oscillospirales; family Oscillospiraceae; genus Faecousia. The sequence continues at coordinate 18,554 of JAZTZS010000021.1, forward strand.
ATATTGTCGGCCTTGTAACAGATGGAGACTATGCTATTACTTCATCAGAAAACCTCTATCCAGATCTGCGGGTTATCATTGCTGCGGGCGATGTTGAGGTTGATCGCGACTTCACGGGATTGGTTATTTGCGGTGGTACCATCGACATTTGGGGCGATGTGACAATGAGAGCGGATGAGAGTCTGGTCATTCAGGCGTTCAATTCTTTCAACACGGATGATCCCACGGATCGACTGGCTTCCTATCTGCTTCACGGAGGCAATGAGACCTTGGGCGATGCAGTGGATCCCGGTGATGTGGACGGTTGGAATCTGGATACACTGGTTACCTATCGGAACTGGACTAAGAATTGAGTAAATATACGATAAATGAAAGGAGGGGCGGCATGAAGAAACTGGATAACCGCGGTTTTTCACTGACAGAGCTGATCGTAGTGATTGCTATTATTGGCATTTTAGCGGGAGTTGTGTCCGCCTCTGTCAATTATATTTTCACTAACAGAACGCGCAAATTCGTCAATGATTGTAATGCAATGCTGACGCGGTGTCGGGTGGAGACCCTCAGCGGAGCTCCTGCCAATACATATGTGGAGCTGGGACTGGGCGCAGACAACCGGTATTATGTTGCGTTTTACAAAAATGGCGTCGAAGAAGAGCTCAAGGTTTGCAGCAACACGAATGTTACCTGCTCCTATACCATGGGTGGCGTCGAGGTTTCTGTCGTATCTGGTACTCCGCCGCTGCAGCTGAGTTTCAATCGTACCACCGGTGCAATGAATGAGCAATGCACTGAGATTGACATTTCCGGATCAACAATCACTCTGGTGCCTGCTACCGGTTACCACCGAACGGGAGGATGAGTAAAATGCACGTGAAAAAGAAAAAGAACCGGGGCTTTACACTGGTGGAACTGATTATTTCCGTGGCGATCTTGGGGATCATTGTGATTGGTGCCGGTACATTCATGGTGGCCGGAACCCGTACATACAGCAGCTTAAATTACTCCGTTCGCCTGCAGTACGAAGCACAGTTAGCTATGGCCCAGCTGCAGGAATACACGGTAGACTGCACGGCAGGTATGGCCTGGGATGCCACCGAGACCGCTCTCTACATTGCCAATGGCAGTACGGTTCACATTTTCGATTATGATGAAACGGCCCAGACGCTTTCCTACGGCACAGGTACCGCAGCGGAAAATCTTTCTTTTACCGCAGATGCGATGTGTGCCGAGCATGTGGCGGATATGGATGTAGAGCTGTTGAATGCGGGGAAGCAAGTGGAAATTACTTTAACCATGACACGCGGGAACAAGACTTATGTGGCAACACAGGTTATTGCCCTGCGAAATCAGCCGGTCCAGGCAGAAAACTGGGCCGAACTTTGGAGTAAGATTAAGTGAGGAGGGAAGTAGCCATGCGAATGAGAACACGCGGCAAACAGTTGGGAATTCGAGTAGCTGCGTTGGTGGTAACGCTTTCTTTGGTCGTGTCTCTGGGGGGGATGCTGCCACCCAGTGCCTCTGCAGTTACCTCACTAAGCGGTATTGAAAACATCACTGCCCAAGGCTCTTTTTCCATTCTGGAGATCGTTCCTGAGGCAGGCACTGGCAGCATTGGCTATTATGTTGCCCAGCAGGAGCCGGTGTCTGACTGGCTGAACGAGTTGGCATCCCTGAACGCAGCGGCCCGCAAACCGTACGCAGACAGGCTGTTTAACGGCTTGAAGTCCGTGGGGTTGATGGGCACAGCGGGTGAGGATTATCCGCTGATTGAAATTGCCTCCTATGCGGAATATCTGCCGTGGGAAGTCCCTGTGGATACCGGTGTGACAGAGATCACGTTGGACCATTCGGAGGAGAAAAAAGTTGTCGGCACATTTGAACAAAGTGACGCCGGTGGATATGTACAGGCCAACACATATGTTTATGACAGCGTAAGTGGCAATTATGTGGAAAATGCGCTTTACTATGTGTTTGGTGAGCGTATTGCTGCGTCTGAAGAGGATATCACCTATTACTATGACATGGAGTTTACCAAGGTGTCTCCTCTGACAGAAGAAAATGTCGAGAGCTATTTGGGTATTCCGTTGTATATTCCGGTCACGGATTCGGGCGTAAAACATTATAAGTATGCTGGTACGCTGGAGCACGGTGGAAGCTTTACTATCGATGACGATATCAACGAGAGCGTCGGTTATTTTACCGCGGCTGTTGTGCCCAGACAGCCTGTAACGACTTGGGAATTCCTGACGGAAGTGGAGGTTACGGCAGACACCGTGTCCGGTCTACTGGGTGAGACACTGTATATCTTGGTGGACGAGGCGTATACTCCTGTTGAAATCACAGAAGAATTTATCAAAGAAAACTTTGCGCCTAATACTGGCGACGATACTAATACAGAAGAAGATTCCGGTTCTGAAGGCGGCACCGGCACCGAAGGCGGCACCGGCACCGAGGGTGGTACTGGTACTGAGGGCGGCACCGGCACCGAAGGCGGCACTGGTACTGAAGGCGGTACTGGCACCGAAGAAGGCGATGGTTCTGAAGTAGTCGCTACAGCTGAAGAAGGCTCCGTTGTTGAAGAAGAAATTGTCTATTATCGGTTGCCGGAGAATGCCCATAGCTATTTTGCGATCGTAGATCCTACACAGCCTTATCGTGTGGCTACGGAAGGTGAAGTGGGTTCGTTTGCTCAGGTGGTCGGCTATCAGTATGTGGGTGCCGGCAATGCAAACGGACAGACTACCTATGCATTTACCCCCGATGGTTCCGGTACGGAACAGAATGTTCTGTATAACAAAATCTATATCACCGGCGGCTATTCCAATAATGAATGGTTTAAGCGGTATGTTTTGGATATGGACGGGGCAACGAACGCGGAATTGGCCGGATTCCGCATCATCTTGAATAGCGTCACCCCCAACATGCTGACCGCTGCCATGATTCAAAGTGCCGGCTTGGTAGTGGTTTCCGCAGGCTTTGACCGAGCCAACGGAAACACGGTGGCCTACTCCACGGATGTCAATGCTGCCCTGTTGGCGGAACTGAGTGTCAAGCCCCGTATAGTGGATGCCAGAGTCACCGGGGCGCCCAACCTGTTGAGTCTGCAGGACGAGACCGGGTCTCCCGCTGTTACTTCCAACAATGTCTATAACTTTGCCACAGGCACCGCCGGGGAGGCAGATTTCCGCAGTGCTTTGGCGACAAACCAGTTCCATACTCCGTTTGTAACCACAACGCCCTACCAGGTTGTTGCAGATGAAATTGCGTATGAGAACTTCCTGCGGCAGGAAGATACTGATAATCTGCTGTCCACAGACATCTCCATGGCTACCTGCATCCGCTATATTATCAACACACACCGCACCGTCAATAAGAAGACGTCGCTCAATGTATTGGATATTCAGCCTGCTTCCAAATATGATGGTAGTACCGGACCTTTGTCCACGGCAACGGTGTTGGGGTGGCTGCCTGTGGAGACGCAGAATGCACTGAAAAATGCCGACGGCAGCTACAATATCAATATTACCCATATGTCTACATCGGCTTTGATAGCGAAGATTGAGGACATTTCAGAACAATATGACTTGATCTACATCGGAGCTGCTGAGAAGGGATTTAACCTGCCGGATGACCTGTATTATTCCAACATCGGCAAGACGTCTCAGGTAAGCACCTCGTACCTTAATGGTCTTTTGAGCCAAGGCAACAATACTGCACGGTTCTCGGGCAATGACCTCACTCCCAGTAAACAGGCTGAGCTGATTGAATTTGCAAATGCCGGTCTGCCGGTAGTGGTGTCTGGTACGCTGGTGTCCGGCTCCGGTGCCAGAGATGCCAGCACGTTGAGTGTTACGCTGACGAACTCCGGTAACACTTTGACTGCCGTACCCGCTTTGTCCCCGCAGATTCAGAGCGTGCAGTACAGTTATCAGTGGTACCGGAATGGTGTTCTCCTTTCCGGTGAAACAAGCAATTCCATCTATGCGTCCTCCGGATACGCATACCGCTGTGCTGTGACCGCATCGGTCGACGGCATCAACCGCACTGCATACAGTGATACCAAGAGGCTTTCCGGCACCAGCAGTATGCTGAAAAAATATGAAGATCGGCCATGGAATGATTGGCAGAATCTTGGCAGAAACTATGATGGAAATGTAACCGAGAACAATGCAAATCACCAGGTAACGGTTTCTGTCTCTCAAAATTACGGAGGTTCCGTCAGAAATGCCACCTATCAGTGGTACAGAGGAACCCGTAATTCAACCCCAGTAAGAAATGCAACCGGAAGCACCTTTGCCATTCCTGAAGACGGCCAATACTATTACTGCCAGATCACATTCCGGACCGGCCGGGGAACGACAACCGTAATGAGCCCTGCCTATGCAGTTACCGTTGGTAGCGCAAACTTTACAACGATTGCGCCATATGCTATCAATGCGGAGATCCCCGCGGTCACAGCTGGCTCCTATGCCATCAATCCCAATCGGGTAGATGTCAACTCCCTGATGTATAAGGCTTTAGACAGTATCTGGAGCCGTGAGAATGTGATGGTGCAGTCCTCCTTGGAAGCCGGCACAGGAAATACAAAGCTGAACGACAATCAGGACACCCTGGTCAAGTATCTGAACTTGTCCCGTCCGTCGATTACTTTGAGTACAGCACCCAGGACATATGACGGCCTGCGGAATGCCGCAGGAAATGTGGTGGATTTGAACGCCTATGACTGCGGCGGTAATCTAAGCTACACCTTTACCATTCAGAATCCTACTGATCCCGACCCCGCCAATACCCGCTACGCGTGTTATCTCTATGTTGACCAGAACGGTGACGGCCGTCACAACGCAGAGGAGCGGATTGGTGATCTGTACATTGGTGAGGTTGGTTCGTCCGGCACCAGCGTAATAAACAACGGTGAATTGCGGGCGGGCGCTACCTATACGATGCAGCGTACTCTGAACCGCACCCAGTTCAGCGGCATTGTTGCCTGGAAACTCCAGGTGGTGAAAGTGGGCGAGAGTACCGTTCATGCATCGGAAAAAGGCTATGCGTACATCCAGCCCGCCAGCCCCACTGTCATCAGCGTTTTGCAAATCCGACCCCAAAACGGCACAGGTATTGATTTGTCCACCAACGCAAAGTTCACCGGCCTGTATGCAGAGCTGGAGGCGGCCAATGCCTACGATATCCAGCTTGCCACCACAACGGCCAATGTCCTCAACCGCAAGGCGACATCGACCGAAGTGTTCAATATTCTGGATCAATACAACATGATCATCATCGGCTTTGATGATATGTACGGTGAATTGAATGAGCGTGTTGCCCAGGCAGTGGTGGAGTATATTGAGACCGGCAAAGCCGTTCTGTTTACCCACGATACGACATCTTTCTATAATGTCAACAGTAACAGTGCTTGGGGCTATTATTTCAACCAGTACATCCGCGACAAAGTAGGTCTTGATCGCTACGGCGTCACCAACACTACGTTTAAGGGCAGTGTTGCCGCAGGTACGGACGGACAAGTTAATGCTGCTACGGCGCAGGCGTTGTGGGACGCCGGCTATACGGTGGCATATGTGCCAAAGTCGAGTATGCAGTCTGCCGCTCATGCCCAAGGTTATACAAACCTGACGATCAATCGTTACAGATCCGGTGAGGGCGGCCTTGCCACCACGACGAAGGTTTCTCAGGTCAACCGCGGTCAGATCACGGAATATCCTTACAGGATTGGTGATCTGGATGTTGCCACAACCCATGAGCAGTATTACCAGCTGAACATGAACGCGGATGATATTGCCGTCTGGTATTGTCTGAGTGGCAACAATTACGCAAACTACCGCAACGATGCCACGAATGCGTATTACATCTATAACCGCGGCAACATTACCTATTCCGGCGCAGGCCACAATACCAATCTGACATCGGATGAAGCTATGCTGTTCGTCAACACCATGGTTGCAGCGTACCGTGCAGCCAACAACCCACCTACCGTAGAGTTCCGGACTGCCAATGATTATCCCGTCACTACACAGTTGGTCCCGGTGGAATATTCGGCTGAGGGCAATGTCGGTCAGAGTTTGGGCAGTGAGCAGACGATCTACTTCAAAATTCAGGATACCAACCTGACTGCGAACAAGACCATTGCTGTGGAGTTGTACTATGACTCCAATGCGGATGATGCGGTTGAGGATCCCTCCCTGAAGAGCCCTGGTGCTGCCGTTGAAGCGGCTGCGCCTAAGGTGAAGCAGGCGGAAATTGAAGCGATCTATCGTGTGGATAACGGAGCGATGGTGTCGGGTACTGCGTTGAACAGCAACGTTCTTTACAAAATGACCATTCCTCAGGAAATTTTGGAAAACTTTGCAGTTTCGGACGATGCAGAAACCAAGATTTACATTAAGGCTATCACATCGATTCCCAACGGCGCATATGTCGCCAAGTATTCCGGAAGTGATGACCTGACCCTGAAAAAGATCGGTTTGCTGCGGCTGGAGTAATCCGTGAGTGCGAACGTTAAAAACAAGGCAATCCCTGTTTAGGGATTGCCTTGTTTTTTTCCGTGCTTCGCAAGGTTGACAGAGGTTAACATCGGTTTTCCGTGTTTCAATCTATAACACATTAAAAATGGCAATGTTGCATAAAAAAGGCATAATTTTTTTGTAGCCAGGTGAACAGAATTTATTTGACTTTAATAGAGTATAGTGCTAAAATTTTACATATATATTATATGCATGTCCATTATCGAATGCATGCTTTGATGTGGGTATTTTTCGCGTAAGCGTTAAATATATTTTTGAAAGAGGAGTGAAAAAGTTGAAACAATTCAAACGCGCGATTTCTTTTGTTGCGGTGTTCGCGATACTGTTCGGCTTAATGCCCGGTATCCGGCTGTTCACTACAGCATCCGCCGCGTCCGTGGTAGGGGATAATTTCCTCCATGCCAGTTATACGGAAGACGGAGTGACCGTCGACGGTAAGCTGGATGAGGCCCTTTACCGCCGGACGATTTCCTTAGGCGGTGCATTAAAGGTCAGCGCAGCCTGGGACTGGAAAAATCTGACCCTGGCCTTTGCTGACACCGCAGCCCCCGCTGTGACCGAAATTAAGGTCAACGGACAGGCTGTGACTGCTGAGGGTGTTGCCGACACAGGACGGGAGATCCAGATCCCCCTGGCCTCTGTGGGAATCGGCACTCCTGATTTGACCAAGAGCTACGCTCTGTCCTTTAAGGCAGGCGAAGTCACTTGGGAAGGTAAGCTGGTTTTCGATACCAGTAACTACGCAACTGCCGCGCCTGCTGCCAGCCAGGCTTACGGTGTTGAGTTTTCCGCCGACAAGTGGACGGCATATATGAACGTACTTACCGGCAGCGGCGATAGCGAGAGTACCGGTTGGCGTGACTTCTACTGGCCCGCAATGGCTAATCTGGCTTCTTCTGCCACCGCTCCCACCATTGTGGAAATGGATGTAACTGTCAACTATCTGCATGATGCCAACGAGCCTGCTGCCAACCAGAAGGGCAGAGACTTCCTGATGGGCGGCTTCGCATTTACAGTGGTCGATGATGCACCCATGAACGGCTCCAATGCTCTGGAAGGCATCCCTGCCGGCCTGTACAAGAACGGAACCGACCTGAAGCTGGTCTACTGGGATGGCGCTAACGGTGCGTATAAGAGCGTTGTGGTGGATACCTACACTGCAGGTAAGGTGTACCATCTGCGTCTGGAGTACAGCTATCCCGGCGGCACTGCCAGCTTGGATGCAAATGACAATCCTGCCAACGATCTGGTCAATGCCAAGTATTTTGTCAACGGCAAGCTGGTCGCTGTTGGAGAGAATGTCAAGCGCAACGGCACATTCGCTTCCGGCGCAGGCAATAAGATACTGATTCTGGCGCAGAACCCCACCATTCAGGATGCGGCAAACACAACGCCCACGGATGTTACTGTTGCCAACCTGTCTGCTGTAAAGCCTGTGACGGTTGAGCCTCCTGCAGGTGTGGGCGATCTGTTCCTGCATGCTGCCTATGCTGCCGACGGTATTACCATGGACGGCAAGCTTACTGAGGCTGCATGGCGCATGGACTATCCGCTGTCTCGGATTCTGAGCTTTGGCGCGACCTGGGACTGGAATAACCTGTATCTGGGCTTTGCTACCAACGATGGCAGCCGTGTCTTGTCTTTTACAGATATGACAATCAACGGCAAGACCTATATCACCGACGGCACCTACGATGCCGATACACGGGAATATGCGTTCCCCCTGGCTGAGATCGGCATCGGTGAACCCGATTTTGGCAAGACCTACAAGATTTCTTTCAAGCAGAACGGAGTGCTCTGGGAAGGCAACCTGGTCTTTGATACTCGTCCTTACCTCTCCAGTGCCCCCGCTACCAGCCAGGCTTACGGCACCGCGTTCTCTCCGGACGGCTGGACTGCGGATATGCACGTCAAGACCGGTAGCGGCGAGACCGATGCCACCGGCTGGCGTGACTTGTACTGGCCTACTATCGCAAACCTGGCATCTTCTCTGGAAGCTGCCACTGTGGTAGATATGGATGTTACCGTCAATTATCTGCCTGATGCCGATGAGCCTTCTGCTGCACAAAAGGGCAGAGATTTTCTCATGGGTGGTCTGGCCTTTACCGTAGTGGACGACGTGACGGTTACCAGCAATAGTGCAACGGAAGCAATTCCTGCAGGTATCTACAGAGACGGTGACGACCTGAAGCTGGTCTACTGGGACGGCGATCAGGGCAGGTATGTCAGTGTGGCTTTCGATACCTACGGTGTGGGACAGAAGTACCACCTGCGAATTGAATACAGCTACACCGCGGGAAGTGCGGGTCTGGCTGAGAACGATACCCCCAACAACGATAAGGTTGCTGCCAGATATTTCGTAAACGGTATTCTAGTGGCAGAAGCCGGTAACGTAAAGAGAAACGGTAGCTATGGCGTTGCAAACCCCAACACCATCATGCTCCTTTCTCAGAATTTAACCAATCAGATGACAACAGATGCGGAATCTACCAATGTTGTAGTTTCCAAACTGTCCGTGGGCAAGCCCCAGGAACTGGAAAAGCCTACCGATCTGGAGGATCTGACTCCCGAGTACATCTTTGGTCGGATCGACCTGAACCATGTGCGTACCAAGCTGTCTCTGGTTGCAGAATTTGTCGGTGAGAGTGGCACGACTTATCCTCTGACCTGGGTTATCGGCGATGAGACTGTAGTCGCAGCCGATGGTAAGGTCACCCGTCATGAGACCGAAGCCAAGTCCACCACCATCACCTTGAAGGTGGAAGACCAGGAACTTTGGACGGTAACAGTTACCGTCGATCCTCTGTCTGCCGTTGACCAGGCTTCCCCTGAAAATGCGGATGCTGCATTCTCTGCATCCCAGATCGTTATTGACGGCAGCCTCAGCGAGGAAGGCTGGAGAATGGGCGGCCGCGTCCTGGACGACAAGGATGTTATCTTTGCTGAATATGGTTTCCAATGGAATCAGACCACCCTGTTCGCGGCGGTAGATTTTGCCGACGACCTGGGCGCTCTGGTACTGAACCTGAACGGTAAGGAATTTACGCTGGCTGACGGCAAACTGCTGCTGGGTGGCGTAGAGGTTACTGAAGCTACTGTGGCTGTAAAGGGCGGCACTGTGGAGATCGCTGTTCCCATGCAGAGCCTGGGTATGGGTGAGAAGATCAGCGAGTACGGCAAGTCCATGGATGTTACCGTGAAGGCCGGAACCTTCACCGGCGCCATCAAGAAGCTGGGCCTGTCCGGTGTGGATTATTTCGCTACCGATAACCGTGAGCACGCCGCACCCACCTCCGGTATGAAGTCCAATGATGCCGAGCACGGTATCGATATTCTGGAGAACGGCTACCGGCTGTATGATCTCTATAAAGAGGGCGGCTCCAACAACAAGACGGAGATCCGCAGCTACATTCTGTACAACAAGCTGCCGATTTATTTGGAGAACTTTGAGGATCGCACAAACGCTTTCCGTGTAGAATTCGACTTCGTGGCAGATAAGATGCCCCTGCAGAACGAGGAGCACTTCAATACCTCCGCGTTCTCTAACTCCGGCTTCAGCTGGTCCCTGGGTGAACTGGCCAACGATAGAAAAGATGCCTGGACTGCGGTCTGCGGCATTATGAACACTGAAAACGGTCTGGAATTTGTGGTACAGGCAAATGCCGGCCACATTCTGGTTCCTCTGAACAAGACTCTGGGCCAGCAGTTCCACATCGCTGTGGAATGGTATCAGGACGACCACATGGATCTGTATATCGACGGCGTTCTGATCAAGAGCCTTGCAGGCGTCAGCAAGTATACCAATGGTGTTGGTAATGCATCCCTGTGCATTAACATGAAGCGCGTCAAGATCGCACCCACCAGCTCCGCGGATGACTTTGACGTCACCATGACCAACCTGGCTCTTGGTAAGGTTTTCAACAATGAGGATATCCTCAACCAGGTGACCTTTGAGACCATCAAGGGTACCAACACGGCAGAGGGCGAGATCATTGCCGATTTGATCCTGCCTGCAAAAATCACCAACGGTCAGTTGGACAAGGAGTTTGACATCACCTGGGTCAGCTCCAATCCTGACGTGGTCAATCCTGAGACAGGTAAGGTCACCCGTCCTCAGCAGGGTGTAGCCATTGTAGAATTGACTGCTACCCTGGCAAACGGCGCTGCCAAGGAGTTTGATCTGATTGTGCACGGTCTGGCCACCACTAACGACGGTGTTCTGTACCGTGAAAGCGACAAGAATCCCGCCAAGGGTACAGGTATCGCCTTCGAGGGACTGCTGTTCACCTTCGATACCAGCAACAACAGTATCATCCGTGACCTGGGAGCAAAGCAGAAGGTTAACGTTGCGGTTTTGAATGACGGCGACGATAAGGCACGTTTGAATGCCCAGTCTCTGACTTTGTGGGTCAGCGATGACAACGTGACCTATACGCAGGTTGAGTCCTTCAAGCTCCTGCATATAGGCGAGCAGTGGTATCTGTACGACTTCGAGGCTGAGGCCCGGTACGTCAAGGTTCACTACACCCACTTCGATGGCGGCGAGGCTGACTTCATCGGTGCTTACGGTACGATGATCGATGCTCGTTACGAGGAGGTCTTTGGCGGTTGTGAGGCTACCTTTACCTCCGGTGAGTACACTTTGACCAATACTACCGGAAAGACCCAGAAGGACTATGCCTGGACTATTTCCAAGGAAGCTCTGGGAATCACCGGTTCCGATGCCTCCATCCGGATCTCCCTGAACGGCGAGCTGCTGTACCATTATGTGGATGGCGAGAACGTTATCGTTCGCATCCCTGATGTTGCTGCCGGTGCCTCTGTGAAGCTTACTGTTCAGCAGAGTACAAGCGAGGAACTTATGGACATCGCCAATAAGGAAGCTGTCCACGAGGTCGTATACGGTTACGTGGAAACCTACGCTGAATCCCGCAAGTGGCTCATGACCCTGCCTGCCGGTACTGTGTTCGCAGACGGCACCAAGCTGGAAGAGGAGACACTCTTCGGTATGGGTTATAATGCCTTCTATACCTCCACTGACGGTGGTGTTACCTGGTCCGATGCGACCAAGATTTTCAACAATGCTCCCGCCGGCAAGATCGCGGTAGATAAGATGAGCGATGGCGGCTTGTTCTTCGATGACGTTACTGGCCGGATCATGTTCCAGACGTATCACAAGTATAAGACTTTCAACGCCCTGGATATGAATGATTCCCATATGGAAACCTTTATCCTGGCATCTGATGACGGCGGTAAGACCTGGTACCTGATGAGCACCCTGCCCTGCGCATGTGATGCTCAGTACGCAGGCACAAACGTGCCCAAGTATGCCCTGTCCTACACCGATCCTATCAAGCTGTCTACCTATGACGGTAATGGCGATGGCGTTGACTTTGTATTCCCCCTGGGCTCCCAGTATGACAACACCGGTGCGTTTGCCTGCCGTGTCGCCTACACCCGGGATGCCGGTGAGACCTGGCTCTACAGCCAGACCCAGATCACCTATCCCGCTACGGGCTCCGAGGGCGGCTGCTCTGAGGCTTACATCGTAGAGCGTGATGATGGCGTTCTGGTGCTCCATGTAAGATGTCAGGCTGCTGGTTCTTACCACTTTAAGGTATGTTACTCCTTGGATCAAGGCGTCACCTGGACCAACGAGCATTACATGACCGACTACTACGCCACCAACGGCCAGGCGATGATCAAGCGGGTCGAGGTGAATGGTGTGGAGACCTTCATGTCTATCTGGCAGGGCAACAACGCTCTCAACGGTGCAAGTTACATCCGCAGCCCCCTGAACATTGCCATCTCCACAGATGAAGGTGAGACCTTCAATAATGTTCAGAACCTGGCATCCAAGACCTACCTGGAAGGCTATGACTATCGCTGGAGAACCTACATGACCAACCAGTCTGTTGCCAAGTTCGGTGATGACAATCTGAAGCTCACCTACCGCAGAAGTCCCATGGGCGATTATATCGTGGTGAATGCTTACGACTTTGACACCTGGTATACCCGCACCAAGGGCGCATACGACGACTTTGAGCATGGCGTAGTCCAGTATGAAGGCTGGTCTGTCCTGGGCGGCAGCGCAGAACTGACTACTGCCAATGCACAGGGCAAGTACTCCATGAAGATCGGCGCCAACGGTTCTGTAGTGACCCGTTCGATTCCGGGAACCAGTGATGGTAAGATCAGCGTAGATGTCTTCGTGGCAGAAAACGGCAAGTTCACTCTGTCCCTGCAGAATGCGTTCAATCCCGCATACACCGATCTGGCAACCCCGTTCCGGCTGCGTGTAGAGGATGGCAGGCTGTATCAGGGCGAAGAAACTACCGCCATTGCAGAGCTGAATGCAGGCTGGAACACGTTGACCTTCGATCTGGGACTGACCGGAGATAAGGCATCCGTAGCTATCAACGATGGCAAGGCTGTGGATCTGAAGATCAACACCGCGGAACTGGATTACATCTGCTACATCACCTTCATCGCTGAGACTGACATCCTTGTGGACGAGTTGCTGGTTGTCAGCGAAGATGAAGTAGTCCTCGCTGCTACTGAGGAAGACAAGGCAGCTGCAGACGCAGTTATCGACCTGATCGAGGCGATTGAAGATGCTGACGACAAGGTTGCTGCTATCGAGGCCGCAAGAGACGCATTTGACGCACTGACTCAGACCCAGGCTGATCTGGTGGACAGAAAGTCTCTGGCTGAGGATGCTCTGGTCAACTACTATGAACTCTTGGTCGCTGAAGAAGCTAAGATGGAAGAGTACGAAGTGGAAGCGGTCATTGAGAAGATCGACGCCATCGGTACTGTGACGCTGAACAGCAAGGAAGCCATCGAAGCTGCCCGTGCTGCCTATGACGCGCTGACCGCTGAGCAGAAGGAACTGGTAGAAAACTACGAGACTCTGACCGAGGCTGAAGCTGAACTGAAGGAGCTGCAGGATGCTGCCGGCCAGGCTGAGCTGGATCAGGCCGCTGCTAAGGCTGTGGATGACAAGATTGCTGCCATCGGTACTGTGACTCTGGAGAGCGAGGAAGCCATTGAAGCTGCCCGTGCTGCTTATGACGCACTGACTGCTGATCAGAAGAAGCTGGTAGAAAACTACGAGACTCTGACTAAGGCTGAAGCTGCGCTGAAGGAGCTGCAGGCTGCTGCCGAAAAGACTGCTGCCGACAATGCTGCTGCTGAGGCGGTAGAAAAGCAGATTGCTGCCATCGGTACTGTGACCAAGGACAGCAAGAAAGCCATTGAAGCTGCCCGTGCTGCTTATGACGCACTGACTCCTGATCAGAAGAAGCTGGTAGAAAACTACGAGACTCTGACCAAGGCTGAAGCTGAGCTGAAGAAGCTGCAGGCTGCTGACCAGCCCTCTAAGACTGGTGATACAATGCCTGTTATCGTTGTGAGTGTTGTATTGATCATCAGCTTGCTGGTTGTTAGCGTAATGCTGCTGCCCGATGTCCGTAAGAGACTGTTGGGTAGGTAATCTCAATAAAACCAATCAATAGCAACCCCCCGGTCGGGGTAACCGAACCGGGAGCCTTTTTGTATAAGAATACCACCGGCACGGCCGGTGGTTATGATTTCACCGACTGCAAAAATATAGATATAGTCCGGTCACCGGCACCAAAACGCGCCCGATTTGGCAGAGAACGGGCATCTTTTTGCCGTAAATGGTGGAAGTTTCGAACATTCTCTAAATAGCGGTGGAAGCATTGACACGGCTTGAGTAATATCGTATACTTGAATTATTCCATTACATAAGGTGGTCTTGCAATGGCACAGAGAATGTACATCAATGTCAATGGCGAATACGGACTCACCAGTAGCGGTAAAAAAGGCTGGGCGACAGCCAAGGAGCTTCTGACAGAAATGGACCGGTTGGGTATTTGGCAGACAGTGCTGGAATTTACCGGCGCTTGCAATTCGCTGTACCGGGCTAAAACAATGCTGAAGGATATTGCGGCTTTGGATTGCCCAAGAGAGCGGGTCATTCCCTGTTTCACCGTAGAACCTGGTTTGATATTCCAGACCGGGGCTTTGGATGAAATGGTGCAGATTATGGAAAACAACCGTCCGTTCTGTGTGTCATTGCGCCCGATTGCCTGCGGTAAGTTCCCATTAAAGGCAATTGAGGAAGTTTTTGAGCGGATTAGCCATTTGAACCCGGTGGTCATGATCAGTGTAAATCAGGTCGTTTGTAAGGATAAGGGGTCTGATGATCTGGTTTGGTTGGCAGAGCGGTTTCCTAACTTCTGTTTTGTGATTCGGGAGTTCTATTACAGCGATATGTCCTTTATCTACAATACCCTGCGCCGTGCAAAAAATATCTACATGGATATGTCCATGGATCAAAGTATGCATGCCATTGAGATCGCCTGTGAGCATTTTGGCGGACATCGGGTTTTGTTTGGACAGAGCCTGTACCCCAACGGCGGCGCATCCATGGGTGCCATCGAGTACGCGGAAATTTCTGAGGAAACCAAGGAGATGATCCGCTGCCGCAACTTTATCAATCTGTTCGCCGACCAAAAGGACAGAGATTATTTGACCCGGAATCTGCGGGCCATTGAAGATAAGGTGGCAAACAGCTTTTGGAGACCCTTTGTCGAAGGCAAGGGCGTTACACAGGCAGAGCTTTATGATTCCCATTGCCATTTGGGCTACACCAGCAGCGACGGGTATGTCCGTAATCTAACCTATGAAAGCCAGATCGCCCAGTATGAAGAGGATGCAGCGCGCTTCAATATCAAGATGTTTGTGAACAGCGCTATTGGAACCCGGGATCCTATTGCCCAGCATGCAGAGAGCGAAGCGGCAGTTCTGCCCAAAAAAGATATGTTCCGGGGCTATGTGATATATAATCCCAATATGGAGGAACTGTACACCGACGAATACCTGGCTGAACGGTTTGCTACCGGTTATTATGTAGGACTAAAGTCGTTGCCTATTTATGTGAAAACGGATATTGATGACAAGCGCTATGAGCGAATGTTCCAGTATGCCCACGACCACAGGCTGGTGATTCTGCTGCACACAGAAACAATCAGGGCTACGCCTATGCGATGTGCGGAAATGGCAGCCCGATATCCGGATTGCAAGGTAATTCTGGGTCACTCCGGCATGTTTGACGAGGGTAGAGCGGAGTGTGAAGTGATCGCACAAGATCCCAAGTACAGCAATGTGTATTTTGAAATCTGTGGCAGCTTCCTTTGTAATAAGAAATGGGCTGAATCTCTGCCGTATATCGACTACCGCAGGATCCTCTACGGTACGGACGCACCTATTCACTCGGTGGTGTGGGAGCTGGGAAAGCTTCTGTCGGAAGACATTCCTGATGAACAACTGACGGCAATTCTGGGCGAAAACGCCAGGGAGTTGTTTGGATTCTAAGAGTAATTGCCAAGGATAAGGAGAATGTTTATGAAAGTTATCGTATGTACCGGTGACTCCCACACCTGCGGAGAGGGCGCAGATGATATTTTGAGCATCAACAAGCCGAGAAGGCCCAATCGCCGCTATGATACAGACGGTAAGGGAATTGCTAAGCTTAACTGCAATTTTAAAGACCCCAGCTATGTGAATCTGCTGCGGGATTATGTAATGAAGGAGACAGGTTCCAGGTATTCTCTGGATACCTGCGATATGCTGGCAGCTAGGTTTCATAGTCCGGTGGAGGACGAATACTGCTTGATGGAGCAGGCTTGGACACTGGAAAACACATGGGACATGATGTTTGTGTGCGTAGGTGAACAAAAGGAAACGGCGGAGCTTGCAATCTATCTGGATGGCAAGCTGGACAGAGTAGAGACGCTTTTTGCGGCAGTGACCCGGTATGACGATTGGTCCTTGCGCAAACTGCCCATTGCGTGCAAAGGAGTCAAAGAAGTAAAACTGATGCCAATATCCGGCAAGGTGTATATTCGGCAGATTCATTATGCTGCCGGTGAGTATGCTGTACTGAATTCCGGAGTAGGCTCTTGTACCACAAAGCGGTATATGGAGGAGTGCTTCTCTTACTGCGTGGAGGACCTGAACCCGGCCATCGTGGTTGCTGAAGCGCATACCATCAATGACTGGATCCATTATAAGACCGCCCAGGAGCACTGCGACACCTTAAAGGAACTGATCGGCAGATATCAGCATTTGGGGGCGAAAGTGGTATTTACAACTGTGTCACCGATTGTGGGCGTGCAGGAAAATGACGCCGGTGTTCTTTATAAGGACTTTGTTGATGCTTCCCTCCAGGCGGCTGCGGATACAGGTGTGCTTCTTGTGAACTCACATCAGCACTTTATAGATGCGCTGGCGCCGATCCCCGAGGAAGAGCAGTATGATTACATGTTTGTGGATATATGGCATGTTGGCGCAAGGGGGCACAAACTCTATGCAGATAGGATCTGGGATACTTTGAAGGAACTGCTATGATCAGTAAATGTGATTTCCATTGCGGTGGCTACATTCATTGAGGGGGATTTATAATGCGAAAAAGGCTGTGTTGGGGACTGCTTTTTGTGTTAGTGTTGTTTCTCAGTGCCTGCACAGGCGCATTTTCGGCGGGCGGCAACACGACCTTGCCAACAGACGAAATCCCGACTACAGAGTCTACTGTTGAAGATAGTACGGCATCAGTCACCACAAGCATACCGGAAACCACACAGGAAGAAACGGAAACAACTGCACCTGCGCACACGCCACTGTATCTTCCCCAGTACACAGCCCAACAGATTATGGAATATTTTGAAGAAGTTGTGCTGGATATTGAGTACACTGACGGGACGGGGGATGCGACGCTTGTACAGAAGTGGAAGGAACCGATCCGTTATCGAGTATTCGGAATGCCCACGGATGAAGATCTTGCGGTGTTAGAGACCTTGTTTGCACAGTTGAATGAGATTTCGGGCTTCCCGGGAATCTACGCTGCTGCGGATGAGGAGCCGGGCAATCTGACAATCAGGTTCTTGGAGCCGGAGGCTTTTCGTGCCAACTTCGCTACATTACTCAACGGCGAAGATGCCTATGGAGCGGTGCAGTTTTGGTACTATACAGATAGCAATGAAATTTACACGGCAAACGTGGGTTATCGCGCAGATATTGACCAAAGTACCCGCATATCGGTATTGCTTGAAGAGATCGTCAACATGCTAGGCATCACAGATACAATACAGCGAACAGACAGTATCGTCTATCAGTATTCAAATGATAATACTGCCTTAAGCGATATAGACTGGTTAATTTTAAAGCTGTTATACGATCCGGCAATTCAATGTGGCATGGGTTTTGACAGTTGCAGAGCGATCATACAGCAACTGTATTATTAACAGCCTTAAAACCCCAAATAAGAGGGAGGTACCGGCCTTCCTCTTGTTTTTTCACTGTGCGGAAAAGTTTGTTGTTTCTGGATACTGCGGAAGGCTGTATAGAGATGTATATTTATACTTAAAAAACGAAAAAACAATTGACTTAAGTTTATTGATATGATAAATTATACGCAAAGTTTGCATTGCAAAAAGTATCCGGTATTACAGAGGAAAGAAAAATAGGAGGAAATGATCATGGATGGAAACACTATACAAATTCTGATTGCTATGGCTGTCTATATGGTTGTGGTTATAGTAATCGGTGTGCTTTATGCGAAGCGGGCTAACAAAAACTCTGAGGAGTACTTTCTGGGTGGCCGTTCTCTGGGGCCTTGGATCACGGCGATGAGCGCAGAGGCTTCCGATATGAGCGGCTGGCTTCTGATGGGACTGCCCGGAGTTGCATACTGGTGCGGTCTTGCAGATGCTTTCTGGACCGCCTTTGGTCTGGCAGTAGGTACTTATCTAAACTGGCTGATTGTGTCCAAGCGGCTGCGGCGGTACAGTGTGCGGGCGAATAATTCTATTACCCTGCCGGAGTTTTTCTCCAACCGGTTCCGGGAAGAGAAAAAAACAATTATGTTGATTTCAGCAGTGTTTATTTTGATCTTCTTCACGGTTTATGCGGCCAGCTGTTTTGTCACATGCGGCAAACTTTTCTCCACGCTGTTCGGTACGCCCTATATTTCCATGCTGATTGTTGGCGCGGTTTTTGTATTGCTGTACACACTGTTGGGCGGATTCCTCGCGGAAAGTGTTTCGGACTTTATGCAGGCGATCGTCATGATCGTAGCGCTTACGGCAATCGTGGTGATCAGCACTATAAAGGCGGGCGGTGTTGGTACGGTACTGGAAAATGCCCGAGAGATCCCCGGCTTTTTCGAGTTCTTCGGACTGGCGACGCCGGCGCTTGATGCAAACAACCAACAGCTTATAGAAAACGGCATGCCGGTATTCGGCGAGACTGCAGACTACGGTCTTCTGTCCGTTTGCTCTATGCTGGCATGGGGTCTTGGCTATTTTGGTATGCCTCAAGTCCTGCTTCGCTTTATGGCGATTCGCAGAGAAGACGAGCTGAACCGCTCTCGCCGGATCGCAATGGTATGGGTCGTAATCTCCCTTAGCGTTGCTGTGTTCATCGGCATCGTTGGACGGCAGGTTTTCCCCCTTGCGCATCTGACAAAGTCTGCATCAGAGAATATCTTTATTACCCTGGCGACCAGTTCTCTGCCGCCCCTTTTGGCTGGCTTTGTTATGGCCGGTATTTTGGCGGCAACGATCAGCTCTTCCGATTCCTATCTGCTGATTGCTGCGTCGGCTTTTGCGAAGAACATCTTCCAGGGCATCTGCAAGAAGAATGCTACAGACAAGCAGGTTATGCTTGTTTCCCGTGTTACGCTGTTGGTGCTGGCACTGGTGGGTATTGTGATTGCACTGGATGAAAACAGTGTGATCTTCCAAATCGTTTCCTTTGCATGGGCTGGTTTTGGCGCCACCTTTGGACCGCTGATGCTGCTGTCCCTGTTCTGGAAACGCACCAACAAGGCCGGTGCCATCGCTGGCATGGTAGGCGGTGCCGGTATGGTGTTCTTCTGGAAGCTGGTAATCAGCAAGCTTGGCGGTGCGTTTGCCATTTATGAGCTGCTGCCTGCTTTCATCTTCTCCGGCATTTGCATCGTGGTTGTCTCGCTGTTGACTAAGGCGCCGTCAAAAGAAATCGTCGAGGACTTTGAGGCGGTTCGTGCGGGAACCAGCCAAGAGGCATAATCTAGACCGGTGCAGCCATTTATACGCAGAGCGATGGACAGTATCTGAAACAAATCATAGCGCAAGTCCGTTATGAACACTTGAATCAAAATATACCGACCCCAAAAGGGGCCGGTATATTTTTTGCAGCAAATAAGCAGGGAGCGGGGGAGGGAGCGAGTACCTTATACATAGGTTATGACTCCCTGATTAAAAGATATAGGAAATAAGTCAGAGCCAGCAAGTCGGCGCTGCCGCCGGGGGAGAGGTTTTGGGCGATGAAGGTATCGTCTAATTCTTTCAGAACCTCCCGGGAAGGGTAGGGATGCTGCTGCAACAGCCGGGCAATATTTGCAGAGACTTCCTGCTGGGTGTGCAGGCTGCTGCGGTGGATGAGGTTAGTGTCCTGCGTGGAAGCCAGCAGAGCAAGCAAAGAAGCACATCCGGCATCATTCAAAGACAGGCCTTTTTCCAAACCTTTTTCCAGCGTGGACAAGCCGGCCAACTGCACTTGGGGAAATCCGGCTTCTGCCTGTCCGCGCACACCGGTAATGCCATGCTGGGCATAGAGGGCTTCACCGGTCGTGGCGGCATTCTGGGGGGTGACATTCCGAAAGTCCTGAGTGATCAAATTGCGGGTCATTTCTGCACATAAGCGCAGGACGGCATCTACATTTCGCTGCTCCGGAAGTAAGCGGCCAGCAGCAGCGCAGAGAATACCCAGGCTGAAAATAATGCCTTTATGGGTGTTTATACCATGAGTGGCCTGATTCATTGCGGCCTCTGCCAGCTTGCCGGGGAAACGCAAATGGGAAAAAACTGCCTGCGGCTCCATATGACGGCTTTCCATGCCTATCCGGGCGCAACGGGCGAAATATGGCTGCAGGGCAGCAGCGCTGGCCATAAAGGTAAAAATATCCATGTCCTGATGGCTACCGTTGTTGCGACAGTCTACCAGACCCGGCTTGGGAGTGGTGCATACCTCAAAAAGCAGGCTTTGCTGAGCCAACTGCCCAATATGCTCCCAATCCTCCTGCTCCATAGCTTCCCGAAGCAGAGCGGTGGTTTTTGCCTGCAGCTCCGCCACAGAATGGGCACGGCTGCGGCCGCAAATACAGGCGGGTTTGTCGCAAATCAGACATTTTCTTTGGGGAAAGCCAAATTCCTCCCGCTGCAGTTTTCTGCCGCAGGCATCCAGCACATCCATGTCAAACAGCCGCGCCACCGGTGCACTGTCCTCAATTTGCAGGGCGCGTAGTTTGAGCGTTTCCGCCGGTGCGTCTACCACATAGAATGCCTCACAGCCGGTATGAAGTTCCTGTGTTTCCTGGTGCAATACGGGAAGGTCAGACAGCTGCACAGCAAGCCAGCGGTTTCCGCATGCAAAGCCCCAGCGGATAAGCGCATTGTACTTCTCCGGCCCTGCGATGTTCATGGTAAAGCAGAGGGTGGGCTTACCGTATTGGGCGAGGAGCGCCTGCTGCTTTATAACACGCCGCTCTCTGGCATCCAGAATCTCTTGTAATGTGACTTCCATATTATTCCCAACCGGGGCGCTGCCGCTTGATGTCCAGTTGTTTCAGTAACTGGTCGGAATGTTCGCCGACACAGCCTACCATCAAATACCGGCGCTTGAACGGGTCATAAATAAAGTGCTGCATTAAGCGGAAGTTCTGCACCTGACCAGTGTGGCCTACATGAATCCGGGGGCCGCTACATCTGTGGAGATTGCCGCCAATGGAAATATGGTGGTCATCTACATAGGTGATTGGCAGATCCTGTGCAATGAGCCCATTTACCTGTTCTTCCAGTTCTTTCAGATTGATGTCGGGGCGCGTGTCGGAGAAGTACATACAGAAGCCGTGGCGCACATCGTCGTGGCCGCAGCGGCTGACAATCTCCGGTCCCATACAGAATTCGCACAAATCCTCTGCGGTGTGGGCCATCAGCCGGTAGTGCAGGGAGGCGTATACGGCTTGCCGGAGTTCTTCCGGTTCGGGGCCGAAAACATTGGGGCGGGAAATGAGCACCTGCTCACCAACACCAATCAACAGATTGGCATTGGCACCCAGCAGGGGGTATACCAAATCGAAATGCTCTACCACGACCCGTTTGCCCTTCTGCAGCGCGTTTATGATGGCATCAGCCAGTACCCGCATCTGGGTAAAGCCATTTTCAAAGCGGATATCCACATGGTAGGTATGGGGAGAGAAAAAGGCAAAGCCCTGATCCATATCCAGCAAGGGGAGGGGACGGACATAAACGCCGTTGTCATCGTTGGTCAGCTCCAAACCGGGGAACATTCCCCGAATCAACGCACTTTTGCCGGAACCGGCTTCGCCAATAATACCGATGAGCTTGTCGTTGGGGGATAGATACAGCTGAGCCAGCTGCATGCCCAGACCGTACATACGGTTATGACCTCTGGGTGCGTAATAGCTGCTGAGAATATGTGTGGCGCGACGTTCTAACATAAGCTTCCTCCTTACAGCAAAGCATGTGTTTGCAAATATTGATAGGTGGTTTCCGGTACGAGTGTGCGGATTCTTTCGGTTTCTCCCGCCGCCAGCAGGGTGCGGACGGCAGTGGCGCTGACGGGGGTATCTTTTTGCATTATGCGGGGGATCTCATGCAGAGAGATACCGAAGTCAGGCAGGTAGTCTTTCAAAGCCTGATTGTATTGGTTGGTAATTGGGCACAGCGGCTCTGTACCCACATAACGCCGGGTGATAGCGAACCGGGGGGCATAGTATTTTGCAAAGATAGCAATGTCCAGTTGACACTGGATAGTCTGGGCTTTGGACTGGTCTTTGAGAAAATAAGTGGGGAAGGTGGCAGAGGAAATCAAATAGGGGCCTGTAGGCAGTACAGTCACATTTTTCAGATCTGCCGTACCTGCTTGTACCATGGCAATCCGATCCTTGGTCCGGAAACGGCTCCGGTCCTCGGAAAGTACAAATACATATAACCGGTCACATTCTTTGGATGCGGTTTCAATCAGGTACCGGTGTCCCAAGGTAAAAGGGTTGCAGTTCATTACTGCAGCACCGGTAATGCCCTCCTGCACAGTGGGGGCGGGGAGGGTGTCTAAGAACGTGTGGATGCCCTTTGGGGTGTTTTCCATCAGCAATACAGAATCTGTCTGTGCCACCGGGTAGAAAAACAGGGAGGAGAATTGCAGCTTGTTTTGGGGCTTAGTGTACAGAAACAGATGGCGGTGTCCGGCTGTCAGCGCATCCTTCCGCAGTTGGGTCAAAATGGTAGCGGTGAGTCCTTCGCCCTGGCGGTTTCCGTCCACGGCAATGCACTTAAGGAGATTTCCCAGACGGGAGCCTGTAGCGATCAGACTGTCACCATCCCAAACCAACAGGGTGGTATCTACTTGCGTATCTGCTTCCAGTCCGGCATCGCCCAGCAGCTTTTCCCATATACTGCGCTTGCGTCCGGAAAGCCGGGGGCATAATTCTATTTCCATAGCGACCATCCCTTTCCTCGTTTACTGTTATTATACAACAATGCAGGCCAATTGCAAATAATTTCTAAAAAGGAATTGAAATCTCCTGAATTGTATTATACAATAAAGGAAATTGTTATAGTTCAATTTGAAGGGAGCAGTAAAAATGGATATTCAGAAGATTGCATCTGCCGGAACCATGGAGTCCAGCGATGTATATGTGGAAGTGGAGCCGGGTGCAGATGGTATTCAGGTGCAGCTGGAGTCTGTAGTGGCTCAGCAATTTGGAGATTCTATCCGTGCGGTGGTTCAGGAGGTGTTCCGGGAACAGCAAGTGGAAAATGCCAATGTGCGTATTGTTGACCGGGGCGCACTGGAATGTGTTCTCCGCGCAAGAGTGGAAACGGCTATTGTCCGTGGAAAGGGGGCGGTTTGATGCGCCGTTCGATGTTGTTTTTGCCGGGCAATAACCCCAATATGCTGATTAACGGCAATTGTCTGGGTGCTGATGCCATTATTTTTGACTTAGAGGATGCGGTTTCTCCGGCAGAAAAGGATGCTGCCCGGATTTTGGTGCGCAACACCATGCGTTACATGGATTTCCATGGCTGTGAGCGGATTGTACGTATCAATTCCATCGATACTCCCTACTGGAAAGAGGATATCGCCACCATCCTGCCCCAAAAGCCGGATCTGATTCTCCTGCCGAAAACCGGCAGCGCCAGTGACGTTCAGGCGGCAGACAGCTATATCACCCAGATGGAAGAAGCGCTGGGGATAGATGTGGGTACAGTGGGCTTGATGCCGCTGATTGAAACGGCAATGGGTGTGGAAAATGCCTTTGCCATTGCCACGGGGGCAAAGCGTGTCCGCGCGCTGTTTTTGGGCGCGGAGGACTTAACGGCTGACTTGCAGTGCAAGCGTACCAAGGAGGGCAAGGAGATTTTCTATGCCCGTACCCGTCTGGTGGTGGCGGCCCGTGCTGCCGGCGTAGACGTTTACGATACGCCCTTTACAGATGTGAATGACGATCAGGGAATTTGGGAGGATGCGGCCTTTGCCAAGGGGCTTGGCTTTACCGGTAAGGCATCCATCTCTCCCCGCCACGTGGAGGTTATCAACCAGGTGTTCAGCCCCACAATGGCAGAAATTGACTATGCGTATGAAGTGATGGATGCCATTGCTTTGGCAAAGCAGCAGGGTAAGGGAGCGATCTCCCTGCGGGGCAAGATGATCGATGCCCCGATTGTTGCCCGTGCGGAGCAGACCATCGCGATGGCCAAGGCACTGGGAATCAGAAGGGAGGAAGCCTAATGAATAAGCTGGTTCATTCTATTCGGGAGGCCGTTGCCCTCTCCGGTTTGAAGGACGGTATGACCGTTTCTTTCCACCATCACCTGCGTAACGGCGACTTCGTGCTGAATATGGTGCTGGAAGAGATTGCGGCTCTGGGTATTCGGGATATTACCGTCAATGCAAGCTCTCTGTTTGATGTGCATACACCGATTCTTGAGCATATTGAAAATCAAGTGGTTACGGGTATCTCCGCCGACTACATTGCTGCCGGCGTGGGCCGGGCTTTGAGCCAGGGAATCATGGAAAAGCCTGTCCAGTTCCGTACCCATGGCGGCAGACCCAGCGATATCTCTCTGGGCAGAACGCCCATTGATGTGGCGTTTATTGCAGCGCCCACAGCTGACCCCATGGGCAACTGTACCGGCAAGATAGGTAAGTCTGCCTGCGGCAGTTTGGGCTATGCCTTTGCCGATGCCATGTTTGCCAAAAAAGTGGTGGTCATTACCGACAGTTTGGTACCCTATCCGCTGCAGGGCTTCTCTATTCCGGAAAATTACGTAGATTACGTGGTAGAGGTGGATGCCATTGGTAATCCTAAGGGTATTGTATCCGGCACTACCCAGATTACCAGAGATCCGGTGGGCCTCGTGATGGCGTCCTATGCGGCAAAGGTGATTGAAGCCTCTGGGCTTTTAAAGGACGGGTTCTCTTTCCAGACCGGCGCCGGCGGCGCCTCCCTGGCGGCGGCAAAATTCTTGAAAGATATTATGCTGGAGAAGGGTATCCAGGGTGGCTTCGGCATGGGCGGCATCACCGGCTATATGGTGGATATGCTGCAGGCAGGCTGTTTCCGCAGCCTTTTGGATGTGCAGTGCTTCGACTTGAAGGCGGTGGAGTCCATTCGCAATGACCCTCGGCACCAGGAGATTTCCGCATTGCAGTATGCCAGCCCCAGCAGCCGCAGCGCGGCGGTGGACAGCCTGGATGTGGTGATTTTGGGCGCTACGGAAATTGATACGGACTTCAATGTGAACGTCCATACCGATTCCAACGGCTATATTATGGGCGGTTCCGGCGGCCACAGTGACACGGCAGCGGGGGCAAAACTCTCCATGATCATTGCGCCCATGTTCCGGGCAAGACTTCCCATTGTCACAGACCGGGTGACCTGTGTATCTACCCCCGGTCAGGATATTGATGTATTGGTGACCCAGGGAGGCATTGCTGTGAACCCGGCAAATAAGGATTTGCAGCAGCGGCTGACTCAGGCAGGCCTGCCTGTTATTGATATCCGGGAGCTGAAGGAAAAGACAGAACAAATCACCGGCAAGCCCAAGCCTATCCGTAAGGGCGACCGGGTTGTGGCAGAGGTAATTGACCGCAACGGATTTGTGTTGGACCGGATTTATAATGTACCGCAAGAGGTATAACTTGTAAGGAGGCAAACAGAATGCAGCCTGTGTTTACCATTAACCCTGCGCTGGATGTGCCGATTTACCAGCAGCTGGTAGATACCATTACTACGGCAGTAAAAAGAGGCACATTGGCCCCCGGAGAACAGCTGCCTACAGTACAGGAAATGTCCCAGACACTGGGGGTGGCAAAAGGGACCATCAAGCGGGCCTATGATGAACTGGAACGAAACAGGCTGGTGGAAAAGGTTCAGGGAAGGGGTACGTTTGTACGTTACCAGCCCAGCAATTCCAGCAGTAAGGAGCAGGCTATGGCTGCTATTGACAGCTTGCTGTCTCAGCTGGAGGATATGGGCTTTTCTGCTGCAGAGATAAACATTTTCCTGAATCTGAAGCTGCGGGAGCGCTCTGAGCAGGAATCCCAGCTCAAGGTGGCGCTGGTGGAATGTAATCCGGAGAACTTAAGCAATATAGCAGATCAGCTGCGGACGATCCCCGGTGTGGATTTGTACTCCTACCTACTGGAAAACATTGAGCAGTATCCCTATAAGCTGGCAGATGGTTTCGATCTGATTGTGACCACTGCCGTGCATGGGGCGTATCTGGAAAGCGTTTTGCCGGTTGGCAAGCGGATAGCGCGGATCGCCCTGCGCCTGGTGCCACACTGTATGGCACAGATCATCAAACTGAAGCAGGGAAAACGCGTGGGTATTCTGGGCTACAGCGAGCGTTTCGGAGACCTTTTATACCGTACCTGTCTGGCTTACACCGATGGCGTTGTGTTTATGAAGCCCCGGGTGTTTGCACCGGAGTTGGATATGGCTGCCTTTTTGGAAAATCTGGATGCAGTATTGGTGCCTTGGCATTATGAAAAATACTGTTCTGCGGAAATGGCGGAAAGCCTGAAAGCGTTTCCCGGAAGGAAGATTGCCTGCAGTTATGAGATGGATGAGGGTTCTTTTCTCTACCTGCAAGAAAAGCTCAGTCGCATGCTGCAGGAAAAGGCAATCTGAATCCAGGGGCGCTGGGAAACTGCGGAGATTCAAGTTGGAAAAAATACATTCTTCCTTGACAAATGTACTAGTTCATTATAGTATATAGATGTAGTACAATTAAAAAACCAATCTTTCACAGAGGTGTTAATATGGAGAATCGGGAGAAAAAAGTACTGATTATTGGTGTTATAGGTGCCGATGTCCATGCAGTGGGTAACAAAATTCTATACCATGCATTTACAGAAGCTGGTTTTGAAGTGGTGAACCTGGGCGTTATGGTTTCCCAAGAGGAGTATATTGCCGCTGCCATTGAGGCAGATGCAGATGCCATTGTGGTATCCTCTCTGTATGGCCAGGGCGAGCTGGACTGCCGCGGTATGCGCCAGAAGTGTGATGAAGCCGGTCTTGCCGGGATTCCCCTGGTGGTTGGCGGTAATATCGTCATCGGCAAGCAGAAGTTTGAGGATGTTGAGCGTCGCTTTAAGGATATGGGCTTCGACCGGGCGTTCCCTCCCGGCACTACTCCCGAAACGACGATCCAGGCTCTGCGGGAGCTGTTACATATGGACGGTGAGACCCAGTGAAAGCGGTCTTGCTCATAGACTTTGGCAGCACCTATACCAAGGTCACTGCTGTGGATGTAGAGGGGGAGGTTCTTTTGGGAACTGCTGCTGCCTACACTACGGTACAGACAGATATAAATGACGGTCTGGCTGCGGCCCTGTTGCTGCTGGAAGCCAAAACCGGAAAAATAGCCTACGAAAAATGCTATGCCTGTTCCTCTGCGGCTGGCGGTCTGCGGATGGTCACCAGCGGCTTGGTGCCGGAGCTGACCGGTGAGGCGGCAAAGCTTGCCAGCCTTGGTGCCGGTGCAAAGGTAGTGGGGGTGTATGCCTTCCAGCTGACCGAGGATGATCTGCAGGACATCGTGGACAGCAAACCGGATATTTTCCTGCTGGTGGGCGGCACAGACGGCGGCAACACGGCGTGTATTCTCCACAATGCCCAGATGCTGGCAAGTCTCAAGCCGGAGTTTCCCATCGTGGTGGCGGGAAACCGCACTGCCACAAGGGCCTGCCAGCGGATATTGGAAGGGTGTGAGGTGTACCTCTGTCCCAACGTGATGCCTAAATTCGGCGTATTAAATATTGAACCCACCCAAAAGCAGATCCGTGAGATTTTCCTAAACCGGATCGTAAGAGCTAAGGGACTGTCCAAGGTGACAGAGCTGCTATCGGATATTATGATGCCCACCCCTTCGGCGGTGCTCCAGGCTATGGAACTGCTGGCCCAGGGATGTGAGGAAGAGTCGGGCATCGGCGAGCTGGTCGCTGTGGATGTGGGCGGTGCCACCACCGATGTATACTCCATTGCCGACGGTATGCCGGAGCATATGAATACGGTGTTCAAAGGCCTGCCGGAGCCGTATGCCAAGCGGACGGTGGAAGGCGACATCGGTATGCGTTACAGCATCGGCGGCATTGTGGATGCAGCCGGAGTGCAGAGGGTCTGTGAGCTTTCCGGTCTGTCCCGGGAGCGGGTAGAGGCATTGGTGGCAGATCTGAAGTGCCACACGGATAAAGTGCCCAACGGGGACGAGGAACTGGAAAATTTGGATTACGCCCTGGCCTCTCTGGCCATTGAAGAAGCAGTTGCGCGTCATGCAGGTACCATTGAGGAAACCTACACCATGATGGGGCAGACGTTCGTTCAGGAGGGTAAAAATCTCACAAAGGTGCGGCAGGTTGTGGTTACGGGAGGAAGCTTGATCCATACCCGGCGCACAGAGAAAATCGCAGCACACGCGTTGTATTCTTCCCAAAACCCCGCCTCCCTGCGGCCTAAGGCTGCGGATGTGTGGGTAGACAGAACTTATATACTGGCCGCTATGGGTCTGCTGGCTTCCCATTATCCCCAGACGGCTTTGCGAATTATGAAAAAGGAGCTTGAATACCATGGACATTCAGAATAAGAAGATCCCCGAGGGCGAATTTTTAAAACAGCGTCAGGAAGTTTTAAGCCAGTGGCCCACCGGTAAGATGGTAGACCTGGAGGAGGCAGTTGCCTACCACAAGGCGATGCCGGATAACCGGAAATTTGGCAAGAAGCTACTGGATGCAAAGAAAGCAGGCAAGACCCTGGTGCAGCCCCGGGCAGGCGTGCCGGATATTGATGCACACATTAAACTGCTGCAGTTTCTGCAGAATGAGGGTGAGGCAGACTTGCTCCCCTCCACCATCGACAGCTACACCCGTCAGAACCGCCATGAAGAGGCGGAAAACGGTATTGCCGAGTCTATCCGGCTGGGTAGAGCCATGCTCAACGGCTTCCCGGCTGTTAACCACGGTGTAGCCGGCTGCCGCCGTGTCATCGAAAGCGTGGATGTGCCTGTGCAGGTTCGCCACGGCACACCCGACGCAAGACTCCTTACGGAAATTACATATGCAGGCGGATTCACCAGCTACGAGGGCGGCGGTATTTCCTACAATCTGCCTTACTGCAAGAATGTTCCCATGGAGCGCACCATTCGGGACTGGCAGTATGTTGACCGTCTGACAGGCCTGTATGAACAGATGGGCGTTTCCATCAACCGCGAACCCTACGGCCCCCTCACTGGCACATTGGTACCCCCCTGTATTTCCCACGCTGCCGCGATCATTGAAGCGCTGCTGGCTGCAGAACAGGGCGTCAAGAATATCACCGTAGGCTACGGCCAGTGCGGCAACCTGGTACAGGACGTGGCAGCTATCGCCACGTTGCAGGAACTGACCGACGAATACCTTAACAAATACGGCTACTGCGATGTGGATGTCACCACCGTGCTCCATCAGTGGATGGGCGGTTTCCCCGCAGACGAAGCCAAGGCATTCGGCGTAATTTCCTACGGCAGCTTGACCGCTGCCCTCTCCAAGGCTACCAAGGTGATCGTAAAGACACCCCACGAGGCGGTTGGTATTCCCACCATGGAAGCCAATGCTGAAGGTCTGCGCTGCACCAAGCAGGTAGTCAACATGATGGCGGACCAGACTCTCCAGGATACCCGTCTGGAGCAGGAGAAAGAGATTATCCGCCGGGAAACCCGTGCGATCGTAGACAAGTGCTTCGAGCTGGGTAGCGGTGACATCGCTGTAGGTATCTGCCGCGGTGTGGATGCGGGTGTGCTGGACGTGCCCTTTGCTCCCTGCCGTTTCAATGCCGGCTTGATGCTGCCCTGCCGTGACAATGACGGCGCTGTGCGTATTCTGAACCCCGGCCACTTGCCCTTTGATAAGGATCTGCTGGACTTCCACGCTGCCAAGATCGACGAGCGTGCCCGCATGGAAAACCGGAAGGCCTCTTTCCAGATGGTCATTGACGATGTGTATGCCATCGGCAAGGGCAGACTGGTAGGCCGTCCCCGCTACTAAAATACGATGGGAGAATTAACTATGAAGATTTTAGATGTTGTTTGCTCTGCCGGCCGTACCGGTTTCTACTTTGACGACCAGCGCGCCATCAAGCAGGGCGCAGGCCATGACGGCGTGTTCTACGTTGGAAGTCCTGTTACTGAGGGCTTCCGCTCCATTCGCCAGGCCGGTGAATCCATCTCCGTGATGCTGGTGCTGGAGGACGGCCAGATCGCTTATGGCGACTGCGCAGCTGTGCAGTATTCCGGCGCAGGCGGACGGGATCCCCTGTTCCTGGCAGAGGACTTTATCCCTGTGATCGACAAGTACATTAAGCCCCAGCTGGTAGGCAAGGAAGCCAATGACTTCCGCGGCCTGTGCAAGATGATGGAGGCGATCCAGGTGGAGGGCAAGCGCCTGCACACCGCTATCCGTTACGGCGTTTCTCAGGCCATCCTGGATGCTGTTGCCAAGGCTACCGGCCGTCTGATGTGCGAGGTCGTGGCTGACGAGTACGGCTGCTCCGTTTCCGAGACGCCCATCGACATCTTCACTCAGTCCGGTGATGACCGTTACGACAATGCTGACAAGATGATCATTAAGGGTGCACAGGTGCTGCCCCACGCCCTCATCAACCACGTGGAGACCAAACTGGGACCCAAGGGTGAGAAACTGGCGGAGTACGTTGCCTGGCTGCGGGACCGCATCCTGAACAACCGCACCAGCGAGAACTACAACCCCGTTTTCCACATTGACGTTTACGGCACCATAGGCGCCATCTTTGGCAATACCAACTACAAGGCTATGGCTGACTACATAGAAGAGCTGGGCAGGATTGCAAAGCCCTTCCATCTGCGCATTGAAGGTCCTATGGACTGTGATGTGGATGTACCCACCCAGATGAAGGCGTTGGCTGGCCTGACTGCGGAGCTGGATGCCCGCGGTTGCGACGTGGAGCTGGTTGCTGACGAGTGGTGCAATACTCTTGAGGATATCAAGCTGTTTGCCGACAATAAGGCAGGCCACATGGTGCAGATCAAGACTCCCGATCTGGGTGGTATCAACAATACCATCGAGGCAGTGCTTTATTGTAAGGAAAAGGGCATCGGCGCATACCAGGGTGGTACCTGCAATGAGACCGACCGCAGCGCACAGGTCTGTGTCCACTGCGCTATGGCTACCCAGCCCGTACAGATTCTGGCAAAGCCCGGCATGGGCGTGGACGAGGGCTTCATGATCGTCTACAACGAAATGAACCGGATTATGGCAGTCCGCAAAGCCAAAAAGAACCTTCAAAAATAAAAGTTACCCCGCAGACCACCCGGGTGATGCCCGGGCGGTTTGTGCTATCCATCTATAAACACACACGGGAGGAAATAAAAATGGGATACCAGTATTGGAGCTATGAAAAGCTGGACGCACTGTGCAACGACGCATTTGTAAAGTTCGGCTTTACCGAGCAGGAAGCAAAAATCGTAACAGACGTACTGCTAATGTCCGACCGGATCGGCATTGAGAGCCACGGTATGCAGAGAATGTACCGCTACTATAAGTCCATTCAAAAGGGCATGATCAAGGTAGAGTCCAAAGGCAAGGTGGTGTTCGAGACCCCCGTTTCTGCTGTTTTGGACGCAGAGGACGGCATGGGCCAGGTGGTAGGCCACAAGGCTATGGAAATGGCCATTGAAAAGGCTAAGAAAAACGGTATCGGCATGGTGACCGTCCGCAACTCCAACCACTATGGTATCGCCGGTTACTATGCAAAGCTGGCCTGCAATCAGGGCCTGATTGGCATGTCTTGCACCAATACCAACGCCATCATGGTTCCCACCTATGGCCGTACGGCTGTTTTGGGCACCAATCCCATCGCTGTGGCAGTTCCCGCTGAGCCTTACGACTTCTTCTTCGATGCCTCTACCACAGTGGTTACCCGTGGTAAGCTGGAGGTCTACAACAAGAAGGGCGAGCCTCTCCACGACGGCTGGGCGCTGAATAAGGACGGCAAGCCGTCCAACGACGCGGCAGACGTGCTGGACAATATCGCAGCCAAAAACGGCGGCGGCATTATGCCTCTGGGCGGCAGCACAGAGGACACCGGCAGCCATAAGGGCTATGGCTATGCGATGCTCTGCGAGATTTTCTCCTCTATCCTCTCTCTGGGCACTACCTCCGACAAGACCGGCGTGGGCGGTCACGGTGGTATTTGCCACGGCTTTGTAGCCATTGACCCGGCCATCTTCGGCGATGCCCAGGCGATTAAGGGGCACCTGTCTGCTTACCTGCAGACCCTGCGTGACGCGCCTAAGGCAGAGGGTCAGACCCGTATCTACACCCATGGCGAAAAGGAAGTGGAGGCTGAGCGGCAGCTGATGGCCAACGGCATCCCCGTTAACGATAACACCATGTGCGAGGTTTACGAGATGTGCCAGTATCTGAACATGGACTTCAGTAAGTATTTTGGTGACTACATTCCCGAAAAGTCCGAGGGCTTCAAGTCCCCTGAGACCTTTAAATAAGAGGTGCAAACTTGGCTCTCCCTCTGGGAGGGCTGCCACCGAAGGTGACTGAGAGGGCAAATTGTTAAAATTGCTTAATAAAATTTTAAAACTTTTCACCTGTAGGGCTTGACAACTACAGGGGCTGGTGGTAGAATGTTCCTGTGAATTACATAACCGCGAAAAACGGTGAAATAAGGGTGCTTACGCGTACCCAATAATCCTATCTTTGTATGTTATAGAAGCTTGCTTCTTTAACAAATAAAATTTTATTGAAAGGCGAGAAAAAAATGAAGAAACTGTTAGCATTGCTTCTGGTTCTGGTTATGGCTCTGGGCTGCTTCGCAGCATGCGGCGAGCAGAATGCTCCTGAGACCACTGCTGCAAAAGATCCTGTAGTAGAAAATGATCAGACCGACCCCAAACCCGCTGAACCCCTGAAGGTTACCTTCACTCCTTACAACGGCCTGAACGGTCTGCTGATTAAGGAAGACTCCATGAACGAGAAGTACATCGAAGAGAAGTACAACGTTGATATCACCCTGCTGCACACCGACGTGCACGAGGCTGCTACCATGGGTCTGTTCTGGGCTGACGAGGCCGAGAACATGGACGTTATCGGCATGAGCTCCTCTGCAGCTGCCAAGGTTCCTGAGCTGATTGATCAGGGCCTGCTGCGTACCTTCCCCACTTCCTGGCTGAAGGAATACGCTCCCGACTACTGGGCAACTCTGATTGAGCAGTTCGGCGAAGAGAACGTTATGTTCCAGATCGACCATGACGGCGAGTGCTGGGGCGTTCCCGTATCTTATCAGGCTGTTCCTAACACCGCAGTTATCCGTCAGGACTGGCTGGACAATCTGGGCCTGGATATGCCCACCGACTACGAGTCCCTGGAAGTTGTTCTGAAGGCTTTCACCGAGGATGACCCCGATGGCAACGGTAAGGACGATACCTTCGGTATCCACACCTGCAAGAAGGGCCTGGGCTTCCCCTGGGTTTACGAGAACTACGCACTGGCTAACAACAGCCACCGTGTGCTGGAAGACGGCACTGTTGTGAACACTTCCATGATGGACGGCATGAAGGACGCTGTTAAGCTGATTGGTAAGTGGTATCAGGCTGGCTGGGTTGACCCCGAATCCATCACTGACTCCCGCGCCATCGAGCGTGACAAGTGGGCACAGAACAAGTTCGGTATTCTGGTGGACGACTCCTCCTGGCTGGATCCCGGCCGTGTTGATTCTCCCGAAGAGATCGCTACCGGCTCCGATCCTATGTCCATGCTGCTGAGAGCTAACCCCGATGCTAAGCTGTCCTACATGCCCTACTGGGCAGGTCCCGACGGTGTTACCCGTAACACCTTTAAGTTCCTGAACCTGGTCGGCGACGCATTCTTCGCATTCGGCGAGCACTGCTCCGACGAGATCATTCAGTGGTACCTGACCATGCGTAACGATTACCACACCGACGACGAGTTCTGGCTGTACTACTCCTACGGTATTGAAGGCGTTACCTTCGACTATGATGAAAACGGCGCGCCCAAAATGAAGCAGGAGTATGCTACTGCTGAAATGAATGCACAGAGAGGCGCTGGCGCTGCTTTCCTGTACGACCTGGACAACGAAGCTCGTCAGTTCCAGACCGAAGAGCAGAAGGAATTCTGGGCAATGATCCGTGGCGTTGACGAGATCAACTGGATGGATAACTTCCCCAAGACTGGCTCCAACCCCGCTGTCGGCGACTACAATGCTGACGTGAACACCGTTACCAACGAGTGGTGGTGGAAGTTCGTCACCGGCGAGAAGGATCCCGATGCTGACTGGGCTGCTTACATCAAGGCTTGTGAGGATGCCGGTGCTCTGGAAATCAACAAGGGCTGGGAAGAGGCTCTTGCTGCTGGCTAATTGCCCCTAATACTTAAAGAAACAAGCCCGGGTAACCGGGCTTGTTTTTTGTCCTTTGAGAGCGAGAACTTGGCGCTCCAATTGAGAGAGCTGTCACCGTAGCCGACTGAGAGGGTAAAACAAAATAGTGGGGACGGATATTATCCGTCCCCACTGCTTTACATTTACAATTCCTGCCGGGCAAGCATTTCGCCCAGGTCCGCGGCAACATCCGACTGAGCAATGGTATTTTGCAGCGCATGCTGCATATCCGCCAATACAAACCGGCACCCAATGAGTGCTTGTTCAATCACAGAAGAAAGCTGCCAATCCATGGAATCGGAATAGGCCTTAACTCCGGCGATCACGCCGTTTTTGTTTTCCAGCTGCAGGTGAATACTGCCCCAGTCAAACCGCTCCTCACAGGAGAATGTGAAGGGCAGGGGAGTTCCGTAGAGAAAATTCCAGCTGGCGTTTTCTGCTGCTGTTTTGCGGATCTGGGAAAATTGGTTGTCAGTGAGCATTATGGTGTCGGCAGACAGGCCGTAAACTGCTTCAAAGCCTGCAACCATCAGCGCCCGCATCTTTTCACATGTTAGATTCGGTGCCAGTTCCTTCAGGTTGATAACCCGGGAACGAACAGAGCTGACACCTTTGGCTGCCAGCTTCGCCTTTGACGGGCTCAAATACCGGGACAGCTTTTCCATATTCACGTCAATGAGTAACGTGCCGTGGTGGTAGGCGGATGTCTTGCCCTTATAAAAGGCATTGCCGGAGAATTTGCAGCCATTTGCCAAAAGGTCGTTACGCCCCGATTTTTCCGCTGTAATTCCTACCATACTGCAGGCTTTTTGAATTACGGAAAGCTGCCGGTCTACATTGTAGTTTTCGTTGCTCACCAGAAAAGTGAAGTTTAAATTTCCCAAATCGTGGAAAACAGCGCCGCCGCCGGAAAGCCGCCGTGCAAGCTTGCCACCCTCCTCTTCAAGTAACGTGGTACGGCACTCTACCCATGGGTTTTGATTCCGTCCGATGACCACTGTGTTCTGGTTCTGCCACAGATACAAAATGCACTGATTTGCTGCCACCGTATCCAGCAGATACTTTTCAATGGCTAGGTTCTCGTAGGGGTCGAGTCCTGTGCCAATATAAACAGATATTTTATCAATCATGGTATCACCTTTATTGTAGATTCCCGGTCATTATATGAAAAATACAGATTTGTGTCAAGTGAATTCTGTTTCCTGCAAATTTCTATTGACAATCTTGGTGTGTTAGTGTTATAACTATGTTATGAATATATAGTTTTAACAAAACGGGGGCAGTTATGAATCAAATTCGACAGGATCAGATAAAAGAGTTTATTGAAGCGAATAGCGTGGTCACCATTCGGCAGTTGCAGGATTTGCTGCCGCATGTGTCCCTCATGACCATACACCGGGATTTGGATGCGCTGGTGGAACGGGGTGCGATCGTTAAATTCCGCGGCGGGGCCAAGTCTGTCCGTCACGACGGTGACCCGGAGTTCAATGTGCGGATGCGGGAGAATAATGCAGGAAAACTGTCTATTGCCCAAAAGGCAATGGCGCTTATTCAGCCCCATAGTTCGGTGTTCCTGGATGCCAGCACCACGAATCTGGCGTTGGCCAGAAGCCTGCCGGATATTAACTTGAACATTTTTACCACCGGACCCAGCATTGCGCTGGAGCTGTGCCGGCTGCACAATCCGGTGGTGACCCTGTGCTGCGGTACCATCAACCGGAAGAATCTGGCGCTTTCCGGGCAGAATACGCTGGAAATGCTGGACGGGATCAATATCGACCTGGCGCTGATTGGCGTTTCCGGCTGCTCTACGGAGGCGGGTTTCACCTGCGGCACCGAGGGAGATATGCTGGTGAAGCGGAAGGTTATCGGCAAAGCTCGCAGAAGTGTGGTTATGTGCACAAGGGATAAGCTGAATTGCCTCATGCCCTATACCTTCGCCAAGCTGCAGGATGTGGACTATTTGATTTCGGATGTTCCCATGCCGGAAAATTTTGTCCGGGCTGCGCAGGAGGCGGGCCTTAAATTGCTTTAAAGGAAAAACCGCAGAGAATGCCTCTGCGGTTTTTTGCTTTGCGCAGAGGAGTAGTGGAAATCATCACAAATGATCCGGGAAACAATGTTCGCAATTGTGCGAAAAAGCTATTGACTTGGATTATAACAGCGTGTTATAATTAACATGCTATAACAATGGGTAACTTTGGGAAACTGCACATTCTATGCGGGATTCTGGGGGTAACCCTGAAATTAAAAGGAGGCTATACCTTTGGCAAATGCAGTTATCATGCCCAAGGCGGGCATCACCGTAGAAAGCTGTATCATCGGTCAGTGGCTGAAGCAGGTTGGCGACAGTGTCAATGTCGGCGACATCCTGTTCACTTACGAAACCGATAAGGCAAGCTTTGAATGCGAATCTACCGCAGCAGGCACGCTGCTCGACATCTTCTTTGAAGAAGGTGACGAGGTTCCTTGCCTGCAGAATGTCTGTGCAATCGGCAATCCCGGCGAAGACACTTCCGCACTGAAGGGCGGCGCTGCTTCCACGGAAGCACCCGCAGAAGCTCCCGCTGCTGCTCCTGCAGCCGCACCTGCCGCAGCTGCTCCCGCAGCCTGCGCAACCAAGGCCCGCGGCGTTCTCATGCCCAAGGCCGGTATTACTGTTGAGAGCTGTATCATCGGCGAGTGGTTGAAGAATGTTGGCGACCAGGTCAAGGTCGGCGATATCCTGTTTACCTATGAGACGGACAAGGCTTCCTTCGAGTGCGAGTCCACCGAGGAAGGCGAGCTGCTGGCTATCTTCTATGAGGCTGGTGACGAAGTTCCCTGTCTGGAGAATGTCTGTGCTGTCGGCCCCCACGGCGAGCCTACCGACTGCCTGAAGGGTATTGGCGGCACGCCTGTTGCTGCAGAAGCCGCTCCTGCTGAGGCAGCACCCGCTGCTGAGGCTGCACCTGCTGCCGCCGGCGCTCACACTGTGATCATGCCTAAGGCTGGTATCACCGTGGAGAGCTGTATCATCGGCGAGTGGCTGAAGAAGGTTGGCGATTCCGTCAAGGAAGGCGACATCCTGTTTACTTACGAGACCGACAAGGCTTCCTTCGAGTGCGAGTCCACCGCTACTGGCACCATTCTGGAAATCCTCCACGAAGCCGGCGATGAGGTTCCCTGCCTGGATGCTGTGTGCACCATCGGTGTTCCCGGCGGCGCAGCTGCTCCCGCTGCAAACAGCGGTGCTGCTGTATCTCCCAGAGCCAGAAAGCTGGCTGCTACTGCCGGTGTAGATGCAACAATGGCTGCCGGCACCGGCCCCAACGGCCGCATTATTGAGCGCGATGTGCGTGAGCTGATGGCCCATCCCCCTGTGGCTGCACAGGCTGCTCCTGCAGCTGCTCCTGCACCCGCAGCGGCACCCGCACCTGCAGCAGCTGCTGCTCCTGCTCCCGCACCTGCTGCCGCAGCTGCCGAGGCAGAGTACAAGGACGTAAAGTTCAGCGGTATCCGCCGCGCAATCAGCAAGTCCATGACCACATCTCTGCACACCATGGCTCAGCTGACTCACAACACCTCCTTCGATGCTACTGCTATTTTGAACTACCGCAAGGCTCTGAAGGCTGCCGGCGGCGAGTACGCAGGCATCACCCTTGGCGACATCGTGCTGTATGCCGTCTCCCGTACCCTGCTGAACTACCCGGATCTGAACGCCCATATGCTGGATGACAACAATATCCGTCTGTTCAACCATGTCAACCTGGGTGTTGCAGTGGATACTCCCCGCGGTCTGATGGTTCCCACCATTCGTCACGCTGACGAAATGAGCCTGCTGGAGATCTCCAAGGCTGTTAAGGAACTGGCTGCCGAGTGCCGTGACGGCGCAATCAGCCCCGACAAGCTGTCCGGTGGCTCCTTCACCGTCTCCAATCTGGGCAATATGGGTGTTGAGTCCTTCACGCCTGTTATCAATCCTCCTCAGACCGGAATCCTGGGTGTCTGCGGTACCATTGACCGTGTACGTAAGGGCAAGGACGGCGCGATTGAGCTGTATCCCGCTATGGGTCTGAGCCTGACCTATGACCACCGCGCTGTGGACGGTACGCCCGCTGCCAAGTTCCAGAAGGAACTGGGCTTCAACCTTGAGAACTTCACTGTTCTGCTGTCCAAGTAAGGTGACCGCGTATGGAACTGTTCGATTTACTTGTGGTAGGCGGCGGTCCCGGTGGATATCTTTGCGCTGAGCGAGCTGCTCAGAATGGCATGAAAGTTGCCTTGTTTGAGAAGCGCGCGTTGGGCGGCACCTGTCTGAATGAGGGTTGTATCCCCACTAAGACACTGCTGAACTCTTCCAAGATGTACCGGCATGCTACCGAAAGTGCGGCCTTTGGCGTCACCGCTACCGGTGTTGCCTATGACCACGCCAAGGTGGTAGAGCGAAAGAATAAAGTCGTTGCGACGCTGGTCTCCGGTGTTGGCGCTACCATGAAAGCCAACAAGGTGACCGTGATTTCCGGCAACGCAGTTATCCAGGGCAGAACCGATGGCGGTTTCGCCGTGGAAGCAGACGGCCAGGTGTATACCGGTTCCCGTCTGGCAATTGCCTCCGGCTCTGAGACCGTGGTACCTCCGGTACCCGGTCTGAAGGAGGGTCTGGCTTCCGGCTTTGTGCTGACAAACCGGGAGGTGCTGGACGAAAAAACCTTGCCTAAGAAGCTGGTGGCCATCGGTGGCGGTGTTATCGGTCTGGAAATGGCTTATTACTTCGCCAGCGTAGGTGTTGAAGTGACCGTTATTGAAATGATGCCCAAGATTGCGGGCGCTACAGACCCGGAAATCTGCAAGGTGCTGACCGATGCTTTCTCCAAGCGGGGAATGCAGTTCAAACTCTCCTGCAAGGTGTTGGAGGTCAAGGCAAATTCCGTTGTCTACGAGGAAAACGGAGAGAAGAAGGAAATCGCTTGCGATAAGGTTCTTCTGGCTGCTGGCCGTAAACCTGCAACTGCCGGTATTGGCATTGAGAGCTTGGGTCTGCAAATGGACCGGGCGGCTATCGTTACTGACCGTCATATGTGCACTACTGTGCAGAATGTTTACGCGATCGGCGACTGCAACGGCAAGGTGATGCTGGCACATACCGCTTACCGTGAAGCGGAAGTGGCTGTCAACCACATGCTGGGCAAGCCCGACGAGATGCGCTATGACGTAATTCCTGCGGTTATCTACACAGATCCGGAAGTGGCCTCTGTGGGGCACAGCAAGGAAGGCGCGGAAAAGCTGGGCATGCATGTAAAAGAAGTGAAGCTTCCGATGTCTTACGCCGGAAGATATCTGGCGGAGAACGAAGGCGGCAAGGGCTTCATCAAATTGGTTGTCGACACCGACAAACAGCGTCTGGTAGGCTGCCATATGGTAGGTTCCTACGCATCGGAAATTATTATGACCGCAACTATGATGGTGGATACGGAAATGAACCCGGAAAGACTGAAAAAGCTGGTTTTCCCCCATCCCACGGTTGCAGAAATGATTCGAGAAGCAATTTTCCATATTTAAGGAGGAAATAAGAATATGCCTAAGAGTTTGTTTGTGGATCCCAACGTGGTGCGCGCACCCGGCAAGGTCACTTTCAACGACATCCCTGTAAACCAGTACAATAAGACCGTTAAGGAAGAACTGGAGTCCGGTAAGTACACCAAGGAAGACCTGATTCGTATCTTCCGTGATATGACTGTTCTGCGTGAGTTCGAGACCATGCTGAACAACATTAAGACCCAGGGCGGCTACAACGGCATTGACCACACCTATCCCGGTCCTGCTCACCTGTCCATCGGTCAGGAAGCAGCTTGTGTCGGTCAGGCTTACCTGCTGGACGAGAATGACTTCGCATTCGGTTCTCACCGCAGCCACTCCGAGATTCTGGCAAAGGCTCTGTCCACCATCAACAAGATGAGCGACGAGCAGCTGATGAATGTGATGGAGAACTTCCTGGAAGGTAAGTGCCTGCGCGCCACCCAGAAGCTGGGCCAGACCAAGGACGTTAAGGATCTGGCTATCCGCTTCATTCTGTACGGTACACTGTCTGAGATCTTTGCCCGTGAGACTGGCTTCCATCTGGGCATGGGCGGCTCCATGCACGCATTCTTCCTGCCCTTCGGCATTTACCCCAACAATGCGATCGTTGGCGGCAGCGGCACTATCTCCACCGGTGCAGCGCTCTTTAAGAAGGTCAACGACAAGAAGGGTATCGTCGTCTGCAACGTTGGCGATGCTTCCATGGCTCGTGGCCCTGTTTGGGAAGCTCTGAACTTCGCAGCAATGGATCAGTACAAGACCCTGTGGGAATCCCATAACGATGGCATGCCCATTTTGTACAATATCTTCAACAACTCCTACGGCATGGGCGACCAGACTCGTGGCGAGACCATGGGCCAGGGCTGCATGTCCCGCATCGCTTCC
This sequence comes from Faecousia sp., assembly GCA_045637585.1. Lineage (GTDB taxonomy): Bacteria > Bacillota > Clostridia > Oscillospirales > Oscillospiraceae > Faecousia. The sequence continues at coordinate 59,615 of JAZTZS010000021.1, forward strand.
GGCGTCAGCCCCACCCAGTTCCACGCAGAGACTGTTGATGGCTTCAACCCCTTGGCAGTGATTGATGCTATGGAGCGTAAGCTGGAGCTGCTGCGCAATGGCCAGGGCCCCGTCATGCTGGAAACTCTGACCTACCGCTTCTCCGGCCACTCTGTCTCCGACCAGAATGCATACCGCACCAAGGAAGAGATGGATGCATGGAAGGAAGTTGATCCCCTGACCACCTATCCCGCTGCCCTGGTTGAGGCCGGTGTTATGACTCAGGCTGAGGTAGACGCAATCCTGGCTGAGACTAAGGAGCGTATGACCATCATCTGCAAGGCGGCTGCTGATCCTGAAATCAGCCCCTACTGCGACTTCAAGAAGGATCCTGCTGTTGTTGAGCGCCTGATGTACTCCAACGAGCAGGTCGTGGCTTTCGATGACCGCGCTCCCGAGTTCACTGTTCCCAAGGAAGAGGCTGAGGGCTACAAGAAGATCAAGTCCAAGAGCCGCAGCCCCATTGGCCCCGATGGCAAGCCTGTTTCCAAGATGAAGCTGTATAACCTGCGTGATGCTCTGTCTGAGGTTATCTGGGACCGCTTCTACGAGGATCCCACTCTGATCGCTTACGGCGAAGACTGCCGTGACTGGGGCGGTGCGTTCGCAGTTTACCGTGGCATGATGGATGCTCTGCCTCACAGCCGCCTGTTCAACTCTCCTCTGGCAGAAGGCGCTATCGTGGGTACCGCTGTTGGCTATGCTCTGTCCGGTGGTCGTGCGCTGGTCGAGCTGATGTACGCTGACTTCATCGGCTGCGCCGGTGACGAGATCTTCAACCAGATGGCTAAGTGGCAGTCTATGTCCGCTGGCATCCTGAAGATGCCTCTGGTTCTGCGTGTGTCCGTTGGCTCCAAGTACGGCGCACAGCACTCTCAGGACTGGACAGCACTGTGCGCACATATCCCCGGTCTGAAGGTCTGCTTCCCCGCAACTCCTTGGGAGGCTAAGGGCCTGATGGAGACCGCTCTGAAGGGCACTGACCCTGTCGTGTTCTTCGAGTCTCAGAGAATTTACGACGTGGGCGAGCAGTTCCACGAGGGCGGCGTTCCCGCTGAGCGTTATGAGATCGCCATCGGTGACGTAAACAAGGTTCGTGACGGTAAGGATGTTACCATTCTGACTCTGGGCGCTGTTCTGTACCGGGCTATGGATGCTGTTAAGACTCTGTCTGAGAAGTACGGCATGGAGGCTGAGGTTATCAACCTGCACTCTCTGGCTCCTCTGGACTACACCAAGATTGTTGAGTCTGTCCGTAAGACCGGTCGCGTGGTTCTGGTATCCGATGCCTGCGCACGTGGCAGCTTCATGAATGATGTTGCCCGTAACATCACCGAGCTGTGCTTCGATGATCTGGATGCGCCTCCTGTCGTAATCGGTGCTAAGAACTGGATCACTCCTCCCTTCGAGTTTGACGAGTTCTTCTTCCCGCAGGCTTCCTGGATCCTGGATGCCATCAATGACAAGCTGGTTCCGCTGCCCGGTCACGTGTCCACCACCGGATGCACCGAGGCTGAGCATATCCGCCGCGCTAAGGAAGGTGTGTAATTTCCCGTGGAGATTCAACGCACAGCCAATGCCGGTGTGCTCCTGAAAATGGATGGCGTGTCCATCCTGCTGGATGGGCTTGCTGATTCGGTGGAAGGGTATATCCCAACACCGGAGACCATCGCCACACAGCTTCTTGTGAATCCGCCCGATCTTTTGGCATTCACCCATGGTCATGCCGACCATTGCAGTGAAGCGTTGCTTCTTCCATACCGCAAACAGAATCTCCGGCCCATTCTTGGGCCGGAGTCACTGTATCTGGGCGCGGTGCGTGTGGGAGCTGTGACCATTACCCCGGTTGCCAGCCGGCATTTGGGGAAGGTAGAGCCGGGATTGCAGCATGTAAGCTATATTGTGCAGGGAAGCAGGTGCCTGTGGTTTACAGGAGATGCATCCCCGATGCAATGGAAAAACAGGATGGATTTGCCAAAACCGGACATTTTGATTGCCCCCTATGCTTATGCCAATACAAAATCTGCGTGGGAGCTGTCATGCCAGCTTGCGGAAAAATTGGTGCTGCTGCACCTGCCGGAGCGCAGCTGCGATCCCTACGGCCTGTGGGCAAGTGTAGAGAATGTAGTTGCAGGAGAGCGCGATGGCAAGCTGTGGATTCCCGAGGTTGGTCGAAATATGCAAATTGAGTAGAAAATTGGAAAAACCTTAGAATGTAGCTCTGCAGATCCATCTGGATACAATACTGATTTGCGATGAGGCAGCCTACCCCTGTAAGACAGTGGATTACACTACCGGGTCCCTTTTGGGACCCGGTTTTTTCTTCTATTAATCACTTTTTTATAAATGTTATCTTGACAAAAAGGAGATTGGTGGTACAGTTATCTTTAAGAAAATGAAAGGTGTGATGATCGTGAAAAGGCGTAATGAAGATATGCTCCAGGGCCCATTGTTTTCCAGCATCATTCGTTATACCATCCCGATAATCTTGACCAGTATACTGCAGCTTTTATTTAATGCGGCGGATTTGGTGATTGTGGGGCAATACTGCGGCAGCATTTCCGTGGCGGCAGTAGGTGCTACCGGCTCAATTACCAATCTGATTGTCAATTTGTTTATAGGCCTATCCGTAGGTGCAGGTGTGACGGTAGCCCAAGCTAAAGGCGGTAAAAACGATACAGAAGTCTACCGGACGGTACATACAGCACTGCCTGTGGCGCTCATAGGCGGCGTACTGCTGACGGTGGTAGGCGTTTGCTTCTCGGAGACGTTTCTTCAGTGGATGGGCACACCGGATAATGTGCTGAAGCTGTCTGCCGTGTATATGGAAATATACTTTGGGGGCATTATTTTCTCTTTGATATACAATTTCAGTGCGTCTATTTTACGGGCAGTGGGTGATACCAGAGGTCCGCTGGTTTATCTGACGATTGCTGGTGTTGTCAATGTGCTGCTGAACATTGTTTTTGTGCGGTTCTTTGATATGAATGTAGCCGGTGTGGCTCTGGCGACGGTTATTTCTCAGGCTGTTGCTGCGGTGCTCGTCATATTGGCACTGATGCACCGGCCTGATGCCTGCAGACTGTACTTCCGGAAGCTGCATATTTATAAGAAGCAGTTATTGAGCATCCTGCGGGTTGGTCTGCCGGCTGGCATCCAAGGGTCTCTGTTTTCCATTTCCAATGTGATGATACAGTCATCTGTCAATAGTTTTGGCGATGTGGTTATGTCCGGTTATGCGGCCGCCGGTAATATTGAAGGTTTTGTCTGGGTGGTGATGAATGCGTTCCACCAGACGGCCGTGAACTTTGTAGGCCAGAATTTTGGAGCCAAACAATATCAGCGGGTAAAGAAGATCCTGTGGATTTGCATGGGTAGTGCTGCTATGGCGGGACTTATGGTAGGTGTTGCCTCCTATGCGGCAGGGCCTGCGCTGCTGTCCATTTACATCACCGATTCGCCCCAGGCCATTGCCTTGGGCCTGGAACGGATGATCTATATCTGCATACCTTATTTTATTTACGGAATGTTGGATGTTACCACAGGCGCACTGCGGGGAATTGGCGCATCTGTATCGCCGATGATTATTTGTGTTCTGGGTATTTGCGGTTTGCGTATTCTTTGGATCGCTACAATATTCCAGATTCCGGAGTATCACACGCCGCAATGTCTGCTTTTATCCTATCCGGTTAGTTGGATACTGACTTTCTTGGTGCAAATATCTGTATTTTTGCTACTGTTCCGCAGAAAAGTAAAAAAGGAACAATGCCTACTGCATAATCCGGCAGAATAATAAATCAGAGGTTGAACAGTATGACACTTCAGGATAGGGGAAGTATGCTCCAAGGAGCGTTGGTCGGACCGATTTTTCGGTATGCTATACCGATTATGTTTACCAATCTGCTCCAGACCATGTTTAGCGCAGCGGATATGGCGGTGGTAGGACAGTTCTGCGGCACCAGTGCACTGGCAGCCGTGGGAGCAACCGGTATGGCCACCACCTTATTAGTATACTTTTTCGTGGGTATTTCCGCAGGCGGTGGCATTGCAGTGGCACACGGCTTGGGTGAACACGATGACCAGGCTGTCTTCCGGGCAGTGCATACGGCTCTGCCGGTGGCTGTGCTGTGCGGCGTATTTGTGACGGTTGTGGGTATTCTCACCGCAGAACCGTTTCTGCGGATGACCAATATCCCAGAGAATACCCTGGCGTCTTCTCTGGTGTATATGCGGATATACTTTGCTGGCAGTATTTTTTCTGTGGTATACAACTTCAGTGCGGCGATATTACGGGCGGCCGGGGACTCCAAATCACCACTTTATTTTTTGATAGTTTCCGGTATCACCAATGTGGTGCTCAATATCAACTTTGTGTGCGTATTTGATATGAATGTGGCAGGTGTTGCTCTGGCCACAATTATTTCTCAGGCGATTTCTGCTGTTCTGGCAGTGCGGACTTTGGTACGCCGTACAGATATCTGCAAGCTTCATATCCGGAAAATGCGTATTTATAAGGAACAATTGCTGAAGATACTGAGGATCGGTATACCAATGGGTGTTCAAGAATCGCTGTTTTCCATCTCCAGCATCGTTGTTCAGTCTGCAATCAACGGATTTGGCGATGTGGTCATGTCCGCCAATACGGCAGCTACCAGCATTGAGAGCTTTGGCTATGCTATGATGAATGCATTTAACCATGCAGCGACGAATTTTATCGGCCAGAATTATGGCGCAAAGCAGTATAAGCGGACACTGAAAATATACGGGATTTGTATTGGCTGTGTAGTATTGTTGGGAATGGGTTTTGCTGTGATGGTAATAACTGTGGGCGAACACCTTTTGTCCCTCTATATTGTGGATTCTGCAGAGGCACTTGCCTATGGCTCTTTGAAGCTGCTGATATCCGGAATCCCCTACGCGCTGTACGGACTGATTGAGGTTTCTATAGGCGCGCTCTTAGGTTATGGCGCATCGGTAGTATCTATGATTATTTCGGTTTTGTGTATCTGTGGAGCGCGGGTTGTTTGGATATATACGGTATTCCAGCTACCCCAGTACCATAGCCCTAAGTATCTGTTCTTGTGCTATCCGCTGTCGTGGCTGATTGCGTCGCTATCGGAGGTAACAGCGTTCCTCATTATATACAGTCGGAAGAAAAAAGCAGCTTCCAAGGCTGAAATGCTGGCGGAGACCTGAGCGTAGGATTGATATGCTACCGGTGTCGAAAGATGTTCTTGACACACAGTGCGCAGCGTGGTATAATCGCATAAACCGATGAGGAAGAGAAGTAGGCTTTTTCCCTTTTCCCCCAGAGAGCTGTAGACCGGTGGAACTACGGCGGAAAACAGAAAGCTGAATGGCCTTCCGAGGGCAATCTGAAATGGCATCGGCCAGAGTATGTGCGACGGAGCGGGGCGCTCCGTAATCAAACGCCGGCATATGTTGGTATGCGTTAAGTGGATGCGCTGTAATGGCGTGTCAAGCCGGGTGGCACCGCAGGATTATTGTCCTGTCCCAGCTTTTATCTGGGGCAGGATTATTTATTTGTCCCGAAAAGTGAAAGGAGACAAACATTATGTCAGACAAGAAAATTCCCTACAAAATCTATTTAGAAGAAAGCGAGATGCCCCAATACTGGTATAATCTGCGAGCGGATATGATCAATAAACCTGCTCCGCTTCTGCATCCTGTTACCCACGCGCCTATGACAGCTGAGGAGTTGGGAGAGGTTTTCTGTGATGCACTGGTAGCGCAGGAACTGGATGAAACCAATGCCTATGTGGAAATTCCCCGGGAGATTCGGGACTTTTACAAAATGTACCGTCCCTCTCCGTTGGTACGTGCATACTGTCTGGAGGAAAAGCTGCAAACACCGGCAAAGATCTATTATAAATTTGAGGGCAATAATACCAGCGGCAGCCATAAGCTGAACTCAGCCATTGCCCAGGCTTATTATGCCAAACAGCAGGGCTTGAAGGGTGTTACCACCGAGACCGGTGCCGGCCAGTGGGGTACAGCTCTGTCTATGGCCTGCTCCTATTTCGGACTGGACTGTAAAGTGTTTATGGTTAAGAGTTCTTACGAACTGAAGCCTTTCCGTCGGGAGGTTATGCGTACCTACGGTGCATCCGTCACACCTTCACCGTCCGATACCACAGAGGTAGGCCGGCAGATTCTGGCAGAGTTCCCGGATACCAGCGGCAGCCTGGGCTGCGCCATTTCCGAGGCTGTGGAGACCGCTGGTAAGCAAGAGGGATACCGCTATGTTTTGGGCAGTGTCCTTAATCAGGTGATGCTGCATCAGTCGATTATCGGCTTGGAGACCAAGGCTGCATTGGATAAGTACGATATCAAGCCGGATATTATTATCGGCTGCGCCGGTGGCGGTTCCAATCTGGGTGGCTTGATCGCCCCCTTTATGGGTGAAAAGATTCAAGGAAAGGCCGATTACCGGATTATTGCCGTAGAGCCTGAGACCTGTCCCAGCCTTACACGGGGTAAGTATGCCTATGACTACTGCGACACGGGTAAGGTGTGCCCCTTGTCTAAGATGTACACGCTGGGCAGCGGCTTCATCCCGGCAGCCAAGCACGCAGGCGGCCTGCGGTACCATGGTATGAATTCTGCCCTGTCTCAGCTTTATGCTGACGGTCTGATGGAGGCGGTTTCGCTGCCCCAGACCAAGGTGTTTGCAGCAGCAGAGGAATTTGCCCGGGTGGAAGGTATTCTGCCTGCACCGGAGAGTGCTCACGCCATTAAGATTGCCATGGATGAGGCGAAAAAGTGCAAAGAAACCGGAGAGGCAAAAACAATTGTGTTTGGTCTGACCGGTACAGGTTACTTTGATATGATGTCTTACGAAAAATTCCACGATGGTATTATGACCGATTACATTCCCTCTGATGAGGAGCTGGAAGCCAGCTTCCGCAAACTCCCTGAGATTTAAGTAACAGCAAATGCAAAACCGGACTCTGCTATAGCAGAGGCCGGGTTTAGTTGTTGAGGTGGGATTATTCGTAATCGTAGAAACCGTGTCCGGACTTTTTGCCGTAACGGCCCTGCTGGCACATGTCTTTTATCAGCTCATACCCGTTGGGCTTTGTACCGGTATTTTTATACCTGCGTTCGAGAATATCAAAAGCCAAATCGATACCGGTGAGGTCAGTTAATTGGAACGGTCCCATGGGGTGGCTCAAGCCGTTTTTGCAGGCGATGTCCACTTCCTGGTATGTACAGTAGCCCTGCTCAACAAGCCAGCGTGCTTCGTCGTTGATGGCCTGCAGAATACGGTTAACAACAAAACCTTCGATTTCCTTCTGGATCATGATAGGGGTTTTGCCTGTGGCCGCGCCAAAATCGCAGAGCTTTTTCGCAACATCTTCCGAGGTGTGTTCGCCTTTGACAACTTCTACAAGCTTCATTACCAGCGCAGGGTTGAAGTAATGGAGATTGGCAAGGCGTTCGGGGTGGGAGACATCATCCTTGAACAGAGAGGACACCATACGGCTGGAATTGGTTGCGATAATGGTATCGTCCCGAACGAGGTCGGAAACCTGCTTGAAAACATTGCGCTTAATATCCTCGCGCTCGACGATAGCTTCAATTACCAGGTCGGCATCCTTGACAGCGGCCTCTAATGTGCTGCAGATGGTAAAGTGACTGCGAATGTCTGCAACCTGTTCTTCGGTCATGCGGCCTTTTGCAATTCTACCTGCCAAATAACTGCTTTCCCAGGCAGCCAAATCCTTTAAAACAGTTTCGTTGGCGTCAAATATGGTGACGTCAAAGTGGTAAATTGCGGTGTTTAGGGCAATCTGGCGTCCCATAAGACCGCCGCCGATGACACAAACTCTTTGAATTTCCATTGTGATAGCTCCTTATCAAATGTAATTGGGTTTTATGTTGCTGTTTATATAGTGGTACTTCGTCTCTGCATGTGACACCTCAAGAGAGGATTCGGTGGCTTGTGGTTTTCCGTAGAATATCTCCAATAATGTCCGGATCTTCTTCCTACATTATATACACAACTGCAGGGTATTTCAAGTGCAGTATGCCGGTTATTAAAAAAACACGATTATAAATTTTCCCATATTCTCAATTAGTTCGGCAGGTCCTCATGTACGGAAAGCAGACGAAACCAGGAGCCCTTGCAATCCAGAAAACCCTCTTTACGGAGTTTACTCAGTTCAGCGGACATGGCGCTGCGTTCCACGCCAAGGAAGTCTGCCAATGTTTGCCGGTCCAATGGAATCGTAAATTCCATAGCATTCTTCTGCTTAGCCTGGTCCAACAGATAGGCAATCAGCTTTTCTTTAGTGGTCTTTTGGGACATGAACTGCACCTTGCGGCTGAGGAGCAGGTTTTTCTGTGCTACCTCTTGCAGGAGATTTTTGACCAGCATATTGTGGAAGCCGCAGGCATTTGTACATACTGTGAGCATCCGCCGGCATTCCAGCCACATGACCGTGCAGTCTTGCATAGCAAGCCCACTTAGGGGCATTGTCTTTACATTGGCACAGGCATAGGACTCAGCGAAGATCTCTCCTTGCTCTGCCACCATCAGAAGACTTCTGTTTCCGTAGAAGTCATCCCGGACGATCTGGACAGAGCCTTCCAGTACGAAGCCGATAAATCCGGCGGGATCACCCTCCAAAAAGATAGGGGTTCCTTTTGGGTATGCCTCCACTCTTGCGGCCAGACAATGCATCAGGCTACGAAGATTATCCGCACTGATCCCAGAGAATAGGGGGTTCTGCATCAAAAGGTCAAAATATTTTTTCATAAAAAACCTCCTGTGTTGGAAATCCAACATATCGCTTGCGATTAGTATAGTAAAATAAAGCCACAAAGTCAAGGAGGTAAACGACTATGATCTTACATGGATGTCAAGCAAAGCCCAAAACTCCCACCATTATCGAAAAGGTCTGCCCTCAGTGTGGGCATGAAATTGAGATGTTTTCCATCGATACCCAGATGCCCTGCGAGCATTGCGGGTTCGTAGCCTACAATGATACCCTGAGCTGCGTTCAGTGGTGTGCCCACGCAAAGGAGTGCGTTGGCGAGGAGATGTACGAACAAATGATGAAGATTGTGGAAAGTCAGAAGAAAAGAGGTGCTTGATATGATCAGAAGAATTATTGAAATCGATGAGGAAAAATGCAACGGCTGCGGTGCCTGTGCCGAAGCCTGCCACGAGGGTGCTATCGGCATGGTGGACGGTAAGGCAAAACTTCTGCGGGACGATTACTGTGACGGGCTGGGGGATTGCCTTCCTGCCTGTCCCACCGGAGCGATCACCTTTGTGGAGCGGGAAGCGGCAGCATATGATGAAGCGGCAGTTATGTCTGCTAAGAAGAATACAGCATGCTCCGGCGGCGGTTGCCCCGGTTCTGCGGCAAAGGCAATCCAGAGAAAAACGGAAGCGAGTGCTCTAACAAAGCAAGCATCCCAGCTTCGCCAGTGGCCAGTGCAGATCAAGCTGGTTCCCATCCGGGCACCCTGGTTTGACGGCGCCAAGCTGCTGATTGCTGCCGACTGCACTGCTTATGCTTATGCCAATTTTCATCAGGATTTCATAAAGGACCATGTGACATTGGTGGGCTGCCCCAAGTTGGATGCGGTGGATTATTCCGTCAAGCTGACCGAGATCATGAAAAATAACGACATCAAGTCCGTTACTGTAGTGCGTATGGAGGTGCCCTGCTGCGGCGGCATCGAGTTTGCGGTGAAGCGTGCCCTGCAGGAGAGCGGAAAATTTCTGCCTTGGCAGGTGGTGACTATCTCCACTGACGGACGGATTATAGACAGATCGTAAATAGGAGAAAAAATTATAAGTTACGAGAACTGGAAACATAAAATTAGTGAGTTTAGGCCCGTGGATGACCATGGTGGTGTCAATTTCGTTGTAGGACTGAAAGAGAAGGTTGCTGAGAAGAACCCAGATGTCCGGGTGTAAAAAGATTGTGATCATGCAGCTAAACAAAGGAGATCCAAGGCAACACGGGGTGATACGGGTCACGCACAGCCTGACATGGTAACCGAGGTCTATGCCCACATTCTGGATGAGGACCGCAAGGTCAATGCCCAGCGCTTTGAGGCAGGCTTCTATTCCAGAGCAGATCTGCGGGGGCTGGAGCAGTCATTCCACACGCAAACTGTGCAGCAACTGAGTATGGATATTGTACAACTATTGCTTCAGCTGCAGCAAAATCCGGCACTGCTGACCCTTCTGAATGGGCTTGCAAATGCAAATGTGTCCGGATAATCCAAAACCGTTCAAAACCGTCTGTTAGCAAAAATGCGATTTTATTAGCAAAAATCTTAAAAAGTGTTCGAATCCATTTGGCAGCCCATAAGAGCTGCGGCTGCCAAACGGAAACACTCTGACAATTTAATAATGGGACAAATGGTTATGAAAACACCGTGATTTGCGGTGAAATCACGGTGTTTGGCACCCCCGGCGAGACTCGGACTCACTACCTCGCGCTTAGGAGGCGCGCGCTCTATCCAGGTGAGCTACGGGGGCATATAGACTACCCTAGCATTGTAACGAAAAAAGCGCTGTGTGTCAACAGTGAATCGTCCGGAAAGAAAAAATATTCCCTCCGAAAATATGGCAACTTTTTCACCCTCCTGTGCATATACTACTAGGAATGGAATTGGAAGGGAGGGTATTTTATGTATCCCAACAACGATCCTTATGCGGATTTAGACGATTTAATCTTCGAAAAAGAGGACGGCGGCCCAAGCGAGCGGTGAGGAAAACCAGGCTAAAATGCCTGGTTTTTTGCTGTATTGTTGATTTTTCTCTTTACATGGGAGAAAACTTGGGATATAATAAATTGAAATATCTTAATACTAGGAAATGAGAGTATGCCCCATGAATATTGAGTTTGATGTATATAAGCAGAAGCTGAATGAAGTACAGCCCGTTTTGGAAGGGCTGGCGGCTTCTTTAAATCTGGAGGGCCTGCGCAACGAGTTGGAGCGGCTGCATGCTATGCAGGAGGCACCCGGTTTTTGGGACAATCCCGAAAAGAGCCAGCAGATTGTGATGAAAACCAAAACCACAGAGAATAAGATTGAAAAGTACGAGCAGATGACAGCCTCCTGGGAGGACTTGATGACCATCTGCGAAATGGCGGCGGAAGAGGACGATGATTCCATGCTGACTGAATTAAAGGAAGGCTTCCAGAAGCTCAGTGAGGACATGGAAAACTGCCGCCTGCAGACCCTGCTTACCGGTAATTATGACCGCAACAACGCACTGGTCAGCTTCCAGGCCGGCGCCGGTGGTACCGAGGCCCAGGACTGGTGCCAGATGCTCTATCGGATGTACACCCGTTGGGCAGAGCGCCATGGCTTTACCTATAAAATTATGGATTATCAGGAGGGCGACGAAGCTGGCCTGAAGTCTGCGGATATCGTGATTGAAGGCGAAAATGCCTATGGTTTCCTAAAGGGTGAAAACGGCGTGCACCGGCTGGTTCGCGTTTCTCCATTTGATGCCAATGCGCGGCGGCAGACCTCTTTTTCTGCCATTGAGGTTATCCCTGAAATTGAGGATGACAGTGAGGACTTTGAGATCAAACCGGAAGATTACGAAATGCAGGTATTCCGCTCCTCCGGTGCCGGTGGTCAGCACATTAACAAAACCAGTTCTGCGGTGCGCTTGATTCATAAATCCGGTATTGTGGTTTCCTGCCAGACGGAGCGAAGCCAATTCCAGAACAAAGAGACCTGTCTGCGGATGTTGCGCAGTAAGCTGGTAGAAATTCGGGAACGTGAGCATTTGGAAAAAATTTCCGATATTAAGGGTGTGCAGAAGAAAATCGAGTGGGGCAGTCAGATTCGCAACTATGTGTTTATGCCCTACACGCTGGTAAAGGATACCCGCACCGGCTGCGAGACCTCCAATGTCAATGCGGTCATGGATGGCGCGTTGGATCCCTTTATCAATGCCTATCTTACCTGCGCGGCAACTGGAAACTGGGTTACGAAGTAAGCAAAAAGTAAAATAATAGGGGACACAGCCGGACGGCGCGGGGTGTAGATTTCTGTTGACAAACCAGGCGGGATAGTGTACCATATTTCTACCCAGACTGGAAAGGGGGAACAGCGGAGGCCAAACGAAACAAAGCAATTTATTTTGTGGGTCGGGAGGGTCCATATGGGATCTCCTGCAGGTGTTTCCCACTATGCTCAGTTGTATTTACAGGAGGTTTGGGGCGTAGAGAATCTTGCTTATCTGGGATTGGATCTCACCAATCCAGATGACCACTACAGGTATTTGCCTTGCGAATCTTATAAGGATTGCTTGATTCCGATGTTACCTGACTACTATGCAACTGCTGAATAATCGGAGAAACTGACTGACTTGAAAACTGTTCTGTGGAATTATGTAGATGCGGAGTTTGCAAGGTTTGTGGTTGGTCAAAGACCTGTCGAAGAAGTTGACGAGTTGATAATAGGGGAATCCCCCATTGCCTGTAACTGCAATGCGGTTAGATATCATCTGGTGTAGTCTTTATGCAATTCCTGGATGATCTCCAGATATTCGTCGCCGTCCATTTCTGTCACTTTCTAAAAAACGGTTCTCAGTCTGACGGCATCAATTCCACTAAAGAAAGGAATAACACTATGTGCTTTGTGCCTGCATATACAGTTGGCTGCGGCCAGATCCACTATTCTGACCATGCGCTGGATGAGATCGGCCCTGCGCTGAAGCTGCATGGACGTAAAATACTTATGGTTGCCGGGAAAACGGCGTTTTCTGTCGCTGGTGAGCGCATCTTGAAAAGTCTGCATGGAGCCCAGCAAGATGTTTGCCAGTACACGTTTAGCGGAGAGTGTTCCCGTAATAACGCAGAAAAGCTAACCAAGGCGGCTAGTGATTTTGGTGCAGATGTCATTCTGGCTGTTGGCGGCGGAAAATGCGCCGATGCCTGCAAAATTGCCGCCAATCAATTGCGCATCCATTCGGCGATGGTACCGACCACCGCTGCCACCTGCGCACCCTATGTACCCGGTAGTATTATTTATACGGACGATCACAGGCCGGATGGAGGTGCGACCAAATACTATGATAATATCGGTATTTTTATGGATGCTTCCATATTGGCACAAGCACCGGCCCGCTATCTGGCAGCTGGAATGGCAGATGCCCTAGCTAAATATTACGAACTGTATCCAATCGGTATGCGTGTTGTCCACGCTTCCACAGAAGGAAATGACTACAGTTGTACTGCGCTTACCAGCTTTCATCTTGCCGCTGTAATGCGGGAACTGTATGAAAGCAGGGGCATTCAGGCATATCGGGATTGCCAGGACGGGATTTTCAGCAGCGACCTGAGCAACGTAATCTTTTCTAATATTGTTATAACCGGTGTGATCAGTGGCTTTAGCGGAGGTACTGGGCAGCTGCAGGTAGCCCATCATTTCCATAATTCGCTTAAGCGGCATTTCCCGGCGCAAATGCACCGTTACCTGCATGGAGAACTGGTAGGAACCGGTATCCTGGTTCAGATGATTTGCAACCGGAACACAGCAGAAGAACTGGCCTGTGTTCGAAACTGGCTGCAGCAACTGAGCATTCCGGTCAAACTTGCTACTTACGGTGTAACTGTAACAGCAGAACTGGCGGAAATCCTCGTGAAAGATCTGCTTCAGATTCTGCCTGGCGGGGAGACACCGGAAAATGAAGCCCTGCTTAGAAGTGCCGTTGCAGAGGTGTTGTAAGATTGCAGCATAAAGCGTAATAATAAGTAAAATAATAGGGGAAAAGCCCTTGCAATTTGCATTTTTCTGTGCTATACTATTTTAGCTTATCATTAAACTGTATTTCGATCCGCTGTTCGCTGGGTGCGGCTCTGAGCGGTAATCGGAGGGAGGTTATTACTATGGAGATTTTGAAGATCGTTCTGACGGTTCTGGAAGTGATTGCCAGCGTGTTACTGATCGGTGTGGTTTTGATGCAGTCCGGTAAGGAGGCAGGTCTGTCCGGTGCCATTGCCGGCAACAATAATTCCTATCTGTCAAAGAGCAAGAATGCAGGGCTGGACAAGAAGTTGGCTGCTGCTACCAAGTGGATTGCTCTGGTTTGGCTTTTGCTGACTCTGTCTTTGAGCTTGATTCCCTAAGAAAACGTGATCGACCGCGGAGGAGTTCCCTCTGCGGTCTTTTTCTGTGGACTTTTGATTTGCGGTGTGATAAAATTGCTTTATCAATTAAAGTAAGGAGAATTACAATGGAGGCTGTCAAACTGGCAGGGTTGAAGCCTGCCTCGGTGTTTGCATATTTTGAAAAAATTTGTTTGTTCCCCCACGGTTCCGGGAATACAAAGGCGATCAGCGACTATTTAAAATCCTTTGCCCAGGAGCAGGGAATCCGCTGTATTCAGGACGAACTGAATAACATTTTGATGTTCCAGGAGGGAACTTGTGGCTATGAGGACCATCCTCCTGTGATTTTGCAAGGGCACATGGATATGGTATGTGACAAGGATGCTGATTGTGACATCGACATGCAAACCCAGGGACTGGACGTGTCCCATGATGGGGAATATGTGTTTGCCCGGGGAACAACCCTTGGGGGAGATAACGGTATTGCTGTAGCCTATACCATGGCTTTGCTGGCAGATAAATCCATTCCCCATCCACCACTGGAAGTGGTGATTACTGTGGACGAGGAAACCGGTATGTACGGTGCGGCGGGCGTTGATTTGTCTATGCTCAAGGGTCGTACGCTGATCAATATGGACTCTGAGGAAGAGGGCGTATTTACAGTCGCCTGTGCCGGCGGCGCACGGGGTACAATTGCGCTGCCTTTGGAAAGGCGGGCGGTGTACGGTCCTTGCGTTCGCTTGACTGTGGAAGGCCTGCAGGGCGGACACTCCGGTGTGGAGATTCACAAGAACCGCGCCAACGCCAATAAAGTGATGGGGCTGCTTTTGGAGCGGGTACAGAAGAAGATGCCTATCTGCATTACCGGCCTTTCCGGCGGCGCAAAGGACAATGCCATTCCCCACACCTGTCATGCAACGCTGGTTGCATTGGGAAACGATTTGGCATGTATCAATGACATTATGGATAACCTGCAGAGGGAAATTCGGTCAGAGTATGATGAGCCGGGAGCCGTTATCCGGGGCGAAAACGTGGAGGCACTGGGCGGCAATGCGCTCAGCACGGAATCCACGGCAAAAGTGATTTCGCTGCTAAACACAGTGCCCAATGGGGTACAGGCTTGGAGTCAAGATATCGATGGACTGGTGCAGACCAGCTTGAATCTGGGTGTTATGGAACTGTCCGATGCGCTGCGGATGACCTTTGCTGTGCGCAGCTCAGTGAATCAGGAAAAGCGTGAACTGCTGGACCAGCTGAAAGCCATTGCGGAAAACTATGACGCTATCTACAGCGAAACCGGTGATTATCCTGCATGGGAGTATCGGAAGGATTCACCTCTGCGGGATACGATGACCGCGGTATACGCGCAGATGTATGGAAAAGCACCGGAAGTGGTGGCAATCCATGCAGGCCTGGAGTGTGGTCTTCTGGGAGATAAGCTTCCCGGTTTGGACTGCGTTTCCATTGGCCCGGAGATGCATGATATTCATACCAGCCGGGAGCGGTTGGGAATTGCTTCCACAGAGCGGGTTTGGTATTTCTTGCTGGAAGTGCTGAAACAGCTGTAAAACAATACGCCCACCGGAAATTTTCCGGTGGGTGCATTATTTTACGTATAAGCAGACTTGTAGGCCAATACGGGCATTAGATGGATTCAACAGCGGCGCACTCTGCACGCAGACCTGCCTTGAAGCTGGACAGGTAGGCGTTGAAGCCCTCCACGTCCGCTGCGTCGGGGGAGAGGGTTACACTCTTGGCAGAAGCAAAGACCTGGGTGTTCAAAAACTCTTCCAGAGATTCGCCGTTCTTCTTTGCCATGTAGGCAGCCAGCAGAGCCATGCCGTAGGGACCGCCTTCGCCAGCTGTTTCCATACATGTCACAGGCGCATTGCAGGCGGCTGCCATATATTTCTGGCCTACCACGGGAGTCTTGAACAGCCCACCGTGACCGGTCAGACTGTCAATGGCTACATCTTCTTCTGCCAGAATATCCATACCAATTTTCAGGGTTGCCATTGTGGCATACAGCTGACTGCGCAGGAAGTTTGCCAAGGTGAATTTGCTGTCCGGACGGCGCAGAACCATAGGACGTCCCTCGTCCAGATGGGTGATTCCTTCACCTGCCATATAGTTGTAAACGGTCACACCACCGCAATCGGTGTCGCCCAGCAGGGAGTGCTGATACAGCCGGGTAAACAAATCGTTGTTGCTGACCTCTCCGCCAAACAGTGCGACCGTTTCCCGGAGAACAGAGATCCAGGCGTTCATGTCGTTGGTGCAGTTATTGCAGTGAACCATGGCAACGGCTTTGCCGGAGGGTGTGGTGACCAGGTCAATTTCCTGATAAACTTTCTTGAGGGGACGCTCCAAAACCACCATAGAGAAGATAGAGGTACCAGCGGACACATTGCCGGTTCTGGGCGCCACAGCATTGGTAGCGGTCATACCGGTACCTGCATCACCCTCGGGCGGGGCAAAGGGGATACCTGCAGGCAGCAAATTGTCCAGCAGTGCTGCACCGTCCTGGGTCAGGCTGCCGGCATTTTCACCGGCTGTCAGCACACGGGGAAGCAGCCGGCGGATATTCCATGGCTGGTCCTTGGTCAGCTCCTCAAATTTAGCTAGCATCGCTTCATCATAGTTGTTGGTGCGGCTGTCAATGGGGAACATGCCGGAGGCTTCGCCCACGCCAATGGCGTTGACACCGGTGAGCATGTAGTGAACATAGCCTGCCAGGGTAGTCAGGTGGGCAACCTGAGGCACATGGGGTTCCTTGTTCAGCACGGCCTGATACAGATGGGAGATGCTCCAACGTTGGGGAACATTGAAAGCAAACAATTCGGTCAGCTTGTCTGCGGCTTCGCCGGTGATGGTATTCTGCCAGGTACGGAAGGGCACCAGCAAATTCCAATCCTCGTCAAATGCCAGATAGCCATGCATCATACCGGAAATGCCCATTGCACTTACGCTGTTACAGCCTTTCAACCCGGAAACAGCCTGCTTGAGTCCGCACCAGACTTCGTTAATGTCATATGTCCAGATGCCGTTATCAAAGGTGCTTTTCCAGGTGTAATCACCGGAGGCGGCTGTCTCATAGGCATCATCAATGGCGACGGCCTTAATACGCGTAGATCCCAATTCAATACCAATTGTATACTGCATAGTTTTTCCTCACAAATCATAGGTAGTATCGTTTTTCATAATAAACTTATAACGCAATGGTATAAAAGTCAAGTCTATTTTGCCAGTTAACAGAATATTCCGGCTGGATAAAGCTTCTGCTATAAACGGGCGGCCACTTCGAAAAGGAACTGCCGCTGCGTGGGAGATACGCAGCGGCAGTGGCGGGATGTCGCATTTGGGGAAAAGATCCGCCTGTATATAAAGTAGCGCAGATAGGGGGAGGGAAACAAGGGAATTATGTCGAAAAATATGAACTTATTGTAACAGCCCTTGACAAAACTGTCTATTGCTGATAGACTATAGCTGTCGATAGACAATAGACAAAGGAGGCGTATTCGGATGGATTATGGGTTAGGAGCTGTGGAGACCCAGTTTGCAGAAATTGTCTGGCAACACGCACCGCTGGGCACGGGGCAGCTGGTAGCGCTGTGTCAGCAGTCGCTGAACTGGAAGCGTACGACCACCTATACAGTTTTGAAGAAATTTACACAAAGGGGGATGTTCCGGCTGGAAAACGGAATCGTAACGGTTTTGATTCCCAGAGAAGAGTACTATGCCTCCAAAAGTCAGCGGTTTGTAGAGGATACCTTTGATGGGTCACTGCCCGCCTTTATTGCTGCCTTTACCCGGCGGAAAAGCCTGTCCCAGGAGGAAATTGCACAGATTCACCGCATGATTGAAGAAGCTGGGGAGGGGTAAATATGGAAACTGTCTTTTTAAAGGTTTTCAATATGAGCCTGACCGCCAGCTGGTTGATTGGCGCGCTTATCCTGCTGCGGCTTCTTCTGAAGAAGATGCCCAAGTGGGTGTGCTGCGGGCTGTGGGTATTGGTGGCAATTCGGCTCATATGCCCCATTTTACTGGAAAGCACACTGAGCCTGATTCCCAGTGCCGAGACTGTCAGCACAGAGATTCTCTTTACCCGAGAACCGGAAATTCACAGCGGGATTCCCGCCGTTAACGGGATGGTCAACCCGGTTATATCCGAGACATTCGCGCCGGACCCGGCGGCAAGCGTTAACCCTATGCAGGTTTTTACTATGCTGGCAGCGCATATCTGGATGCTGGGCATGCTTGTAATGCTGGTTTATGCGCTCATCAGTTATTGGCGGGTGCGCAGGCGGGTGCGGGCCTCCTTGCATATCCGGGATACTATCTGGATTTGCGACGAAATCCGGACACCTTTCCTTTTGGGAATTGTTAAGCCCAGAATCTACCTGCCTTCGGGCATGGAACCGCAGCAGCAGGACTACGTGATTGCCCATGAGCAGGCGCATTTGCTTCGCCGTGACCACTGGTGGAAGCCCTTAGGATATCTTCTGTTGATTCTCCACTGGTTCAACCCCGTTGTCTGGCTGGCCTATATTCTGCTGTGCCGGGATATTGAGCTGGCCTGTGATGAAAAGGTGATAAAAGACTATGGTCTGGACGATCGGAAGGCCTACTCCCAGGCGCTTTTAAGCTGCAGTATTTCCCGCAGACGAATTGCTGCCTGCCCCCTTGCGTTTGGGGAGGTAGGTGTGAAAGAAAGGGTGAGAAGTGTGCTGAACTATAAAAAACCGGCTTTTTGGGTTGTTGTGGCTGCTGTATTGGTGAGCGTTGTACTGGCAGTGTGCTTTTTGACCAATCCGCCGCAGGATGAGAGTACGGAGACATCAGGTGCAAATTCGGAACAGACAAACTATGAGGACGTGATCTTTACTGTAAAGTCGATATCGGGCGATGGGTCAATGCTGGTTGCGGAGCTGTACAATGGAACAGAGGAAGAGTTGGTCTACGGTGATGAAATCCTTATCTACCGGGATAATGTATGCATTACGCCCAATAATATGGCTTGGGATAGTATAGGCTATACCTTAAAGCCCGGAGAAAAGGCAGAACTCCAAGTGGATCTGTCGGCATACCACTTTTCGGAAACGGGCACTTACCGGGCGGAAAAGGAACTCTGCATTGGAGAAGAGTCCTACGTTGTTACCGCAGAGTTTGCAGTGGAGGTTCAGCAACTACCGGACACTCCACATCCTACCTTTAATGAAGGGCGGTTTTCGATAACTGCCGGGAAAAATGATGAACGCACACTCGTTACCACCTACCGGACAGAGGACGGGAAGACCCATGGGATTTATCTGGTGGGGATTGCGGAGTTTTGTCTGACGGATGACGCAGGGCAGAAGCACAATCTCTCCGACGTACTGAAAAAGGTATATTTGACAGTGGCCCAGTGGCTGGAGATGGTACAGCAGCAGAGTATTGGGGAGGATACTTACCGGGATGGCGGCTCGATAATGTATAAGCTCGATAGCGTCCGTGTGCTGAAATGCCACCGGCTGGATGCTCCGGGGACCTATTGTCAGGATATTTATATCGGCACAAAGGATTCCCTGGAGCCAGGGCAGATATTGATGGATATTGATGGACAGAAACCTCAGATAACCATAGAGGATGTAATTCGCCTGTCTGAGCAGGATGAACTGACACCGCGGGATTTTGTAGGCTATCAGTATCGAGGTGTTGGCTCCGGGCTGGATATCTGGCAATTCGAACTAGGAGAGCTGTTTACCATAGGACTGATCAACTGGGGAATGGATGAACCGTTGGATGCGGTTATGCTGTCTGCCCGGGACGGTACGGATACGTATATCAACATATGTACCGACGATGTAAGAGCCTACTATGATGCCCATAAGAACAACCCGGTGGTTCCTGAGCTGCTCCGGGGCAGCATAACCATACCGATGGAGGATTCGTCTATTATTGCGGACAAGATGCTGCAGCTGGGAGCACCGCTCATGGAACCTGGCTCTGCAGAGGTGTTACCCTACTACCCGGTGCAGAGTGTGGCAGATTTGAAAAAGTTCCGGGCGGAATTTGAAGAATACTTCGATTATTCTGATACTCCCGATGGCTATCTTACCTTTGCCGAAGCAATGGATGAGTATCACTATGACGAGGCGTTTTTTGAAACCAAAGAGGTCATTTTCGTATATTACAGTGGCAGAACCGGAAGGGAAAAGCCGCAAATACAGTATGCCCGGCAATATAACGGTGATCAGCTACGAATTGCTGTGCAGGCGGTTGAAAAAACTGCATTGCAAGAAAAGCGGGGCTGGCTGATCAGCATTGAACTGGACAAAGGCACTATGGCAAGCAGCCAAAGCACAAAGGTCACCTTGAATGTAATTGAAGAATAAATACGAAACTTGCCCTCACTTCGTTTGAAGTGGGGGCAAGTTAAATCTGTTTACTTGCAATAGAGTATGACCCGGTTGCCTGTGGGGGTGATCTTGTAGGTGGCGTAGCCGTCCTTTTTCTCATAAAGGGCGAAGCTGCCGCCGGTGCAGGATATGGGTGTCTGCTTTACGCTCAGATAGAAGTGGTCATATCTGCAGGGATGCTGCATCACGTTTTGCAGGTCGATCTCGACCCGGTCTGCATGGCAGGTCAAAACAGCGTCCTGTACATAGAGTGCCTGGTTGCCCCAGAATCCGATATCCCGGGACATCATGCTGCCAAAGCGGTTGGCGCATTTTTCAAAATAGGGCACGTTTCGTTCCACGACTTTTAGGTTATCCTCTGGCTCAAAATCCAGGAAATTAGGCCAGTGAGTACCGAAAATGCCGTCAACCGGCTCGTGGTTGGTGAGGTCCGGGTTGTACTGATACCAGGGAACGGTGTTGTTTTCCCGGTTGATGGAAAGCACGCCGTCTTCATCTACGATCAACAGATTGCGAAGCGTCTCGTTATCTTGAGCGGTACTACAGTTGAAAATGGTGGAAACATACTGAATTCCGTACTCCTTCAATATTTGAGACAGTTCGTTCCAACGATAATAGAAGGATGGTGGAATAAAGCTGTTAATTTGCTTTTGGAAATCATAGTATTCCACCAGATCGAAGAAGTGATCCAGCTTCAGCCGGAGCTGATCTTTGGGAAGCATATTTGCCTTGCGTTTTTTTACGTGGTAGTAATCGGAGGTGAGCAAATCGTCCACATCCGGGGCAAAATGGCTGTGCATGAGGCCGTGAATAGCCATGTCAATGTACGGGGAGTTGCGGATGACATCAGCGCAGGTTTCCGCTTCCTTCCGGTCTATGTAGGTGGCGTTGTCCCAGACTTTGAAATGGGTAAAGTAGGGAATATCGGCAAGGCGGTTGTCCGGATCCCATTCACCGAGGATAAAAGCGGCGTTGATACGCATATTCAGCCGTTTTCCAAGCTCATTGATGGCCACATAGTCCTCGGCACAGTGATACCGGGGCATGCCGGAACGGGGGAGACCACCGCGCCGTCGGGCATCCATTCCGTTGAACCAACCTAAGTCATCCATACATATTTGCACGCATCTGGGAAGTACAGCCTTAATCATACAAATTACCTTTTCTTTTCGTAAAACTGTTTATTTGCAATACAGTATTACCTGGTTACCTGTAGGAGTGATCTTGTAGGTGGCGTAGCCGTCCTTTTTCTCATAAAGGGCGAAGCTGCCGCCGGTGCAGGATGTGGGTGCCTGCTTTACGCTCAGATAGAAGTGGTCATACCTACAGGGATGCTGCATTACGTTTTGCAGGTCAATTTCGACCCGGTCTGCATGGCAGGTCAAAACAGCGTCCTGTACATAGAGTGCCTGGTTGCCCCAGAATCCAATATCCCGGGACATCATGCTGCCAAAGCGGTTGGCGCATTTTTCAAAATAGGGCACGTTTCGTTCCACTACTTTCAGATTATCCTCCGGCTCGAAATCCAGGAAATTAGGCCAGTGAGTACCGAAAATACCGTCAACCGGCTCGTGGTTGGTGAGGTCCGGGTTGTACTGATACCAGGGAACGGTGTTGTTTTCCCGGTTGATGGAAAGCACGCCGTCTTCATCTACAACCAACAGATTCCGGATTGCCTCATTATCCTGGGCATTGTGGCAGTCGAAAATGGGGGTGGTGTACCGGACACCGTACTCTTTCAATGTTTGGGACAATTCGTTCCAGCGGTAGAAACCGGAGGGAGGAATGAAGCTGTTGATTTGCTTTTGGAAATCATAGTACTCCACCAGATCGAAGAAGTGATCCAGCTTCAGCCGGAGCTGATCTTTGGGGAGTATGTCTACCTTGTCGCCTTTTACGTGGTAGTAATCGGAGGTGTCCAAGTCGTCCACATCCGGTGCAAAATGGCTGTGCATAAGGCCGTGGATAGCCATGTCGATATAGGGGGAGTTACGGATGACATCGGCACAGGCCTCAGCTTCCTTCCGGTCTATGTAGGCGGCGTTGTTCCAGACCTTGAAATGGGTAAAGTAGGGGATGTCCGCAAGACGGTTATCCGGGTCCCATTCGCCGAGAATGAAAGCGGCATTGATGCGCATATTCAGCCGTTTGCCAAGTTCGTTGATAGCCACATAGTCCTCAGCGCAGTGATACCGGGGCATACCGGTACGGGACAGGCCGCCGCGCCGCCGGGCGTCCATTCCGTTGAACCAGCCTAAGTCATCCATACATATTTGTACGCATCTGGGAAGTACAGCCTCAATCATATGAATTACCTTCTTCTTTTGAAATTCTGCAAATACACACATGCCATTTTGGCGGGATGTAGAGTATGTGGGCAGCCATTTTCTGACAGCCCAACATGATCATTGTAGCATAGCATAAAATCAGTGTCAATCTGATTTGCGTTTGTATAATGTATTTCTACCTTTTGATCAAAAAGCGAATGTGTACTTTGTACAAAATTGCGGCTTGAAAACAGAGAATTATTGTGCTATATTATAGCCAGAAAGGGTGATACCGATGTACACGTAAAACAAAAAGCACATGAAGAGCTGTGATTGGCATATCGGTGAATATAACATAAAGGCAGAGAAAGCATGAGTGAATCTGTCGATTATGTGAAAGCAAAGGATATGCAAGACAGACCGAAATGTGCAGGGACGATAGCCCGCAAGGCATACCGATGACCGATATTTAGGCTGGTCGCCTATGGAAGATGGATGGAGTCGATAAGGAAATCGGAATGGATCGGATAGTGATGGGGGAGATATCGTCCGGATTTGCAGCGGTACTGTAAATCCCACAGGCGATGCTTATTGGATAGTTTGTGTGGTCCGGGGCGTCGTCAATTCAGTAGAAAGAGAGGTAACCATTGATGATAGAGCCTAAGACAGAACAGAAATAACCCTTGACTGTTAGAACGCAAGAACCGACAGTCAAGGGTTATTTCTCTTTATGCCGCCCAAGGGGTGGATTTTTATTTATTCGTACCGGGGAAGGGATACAACCTGCATTTTGTGGCCCATTGCAGGAATGACTTTCTCGGTTAGGTCTGCAGTTCGTATCCGGAGACTGCTGGTGTTGATGCAGGGGTGACAACCGATAAATTCTCCCGCCAGCAAATCTTCGTCGATTAGAAGCTGCACGTGGTTTTCCTTATCATTCATCAGCCCCAAAACACTGACAGAACCGGGGGTGATGTCCAGATATGCTTCCATATGTGCCGCATCGGCAAAGGACAGACGGGAGGACCCAATCTGTGCAGACAGATCCTTGGTCTTAAAGCTTTTGTCTCCCGGCATCAGCAGCAAATAAAAGTCCGTTAGCTGCCGGTTGCACAGAAACAAGTTCTTGCAAACCGTTGCCCCCAACGCCAAGTCTATGGCCAGACAATCTTCCATGGTCATAGCTGCCAGGTGGTCGACCCGCTGATAATCAATGTTCAGAGAATCCAGCAGGTCGTATACCCGGATCTCCTTGTCCAGACGGTTGGTCAAGTCATGGGGACGTCCCTGTTCCAGAAGCATATTATTTCCTTCCTTTCGTGCGATGGATATGGGCATACAGGGGAATAGCGGCAACGGGCGCAAGAGCAGCAAGGAACATGGCGGCCTTCATGCCAAATTGCTCCGGCGCAAGTCCAAGCTTCCCGGCAAGTGTTATCAGCGCAGGATTGGCAATGGCAAAGTCTGTAACAACGCCTACCATCTGGGGGCCTACAGATGCGCCCAGATCGCCGCCGGCAGCCATAAAAGCGAAGATAAATACACCGTCGTCAGGGAAACGATCGGCGCCCACAATGAGACAGCCAGGCCAGAGCATGGAGGTGCAAAAACCGGTGAGAGCACAGCAGATAAGACCTATAATCGGCGCGGAGGATACTGCCAGTGTCAGGTAGCAAACAGAAGCGCCGATGGCACCGAGCAAGAGAACTCTGCTGATATTCTTGCCGACTTTGGTATACAGTGTACGCCCCAATCCCAGCATCGCAGCAAACAGCGCCACGCCAAAGATATCACCCCAAATCTTAGGAATATCAAAGGCCTGTTCCAGGAAGGAGGAACTCCATTGGGACATGGTACATTCTGCAAGACCACCCAGAAAGATGGCAAAAAAGCATAACCAAAGGCTTTTTGTCTTAAACCGCTTCAAAACGCCGGTCACCCGCTCCGGGGTTTTCATTGCGGGAATCTCTGCTGTGTTAAACAAGATAACGCTGGCCAGAGGGATCAGCAGGAACAGCAGGGTTAGAATCTGCCAATGCTCTGTTCCTATCAGAGACAGAAACAGGGAGCTGACGATCACGACACCTACGGTTCCCCAGGCGTAAACGGAATGGAGCTTGCTCATCTCCCGGTCTGGGTCCTTTGCGGGAATTTCTGCGATCAGAGGGCTCAGAAGTACCTCGGAAAGGCCGCTGGCGGCGGAGAACAGAATTGTTCCGATAACCAGACCTATGTATACCGATTCGGGGAAAACATAGGGCCAGCAGGCATAGATGAAAAAGCCGCCGATGGTCAGCAGGGGCATGATTTTCACGGTCTTGGGGATGTTGAACTTATGAGAGAAGAAAGAAAATGCCAAGTCGACCAGTAGTTGGGTGCAGAAATTGATTAGCACCAGAAATCCTAAACGGGAATAGGAAATACCATACATATGGTGAAAGGTTAGAAACAGCAGGGGTGAAAAGTTTGAAATCAGGGACATGGAGAGGTTGCCCGTATAGCAGGCGTATTTTAAACGTTTATATTTGGGTTCCATGGAAAAGCCTCCTATGTACAAGTTTCACAATTATATCGCAATCACGCGAGTATTGCAAGATTCTTTGCAAAAATTGTGCGTTAAAGATACAATCCCGCTTCTGCCTGTGGTTGTGCAGAAGCGGGTAATTGTGACACGTTGGAACAGGCTGATTGACAGGCTTTGGATTCCTTTGTATAATAACTGAAAAGGCAAGGGGGTGTCTGTGTGTCTATATCCGGCTATTTTTCTATATATGATAAACTCACTGCGGAAGAGCAGCAGCAACTGTCGGAATATGCGTTTCCCAGAACGGTGACCAAAGGAACGGTGATACACAACGGAAGTGCGGACTGTATAGGCCTGTTAGTAGTCCGTTCCGGCCAGCTGCGGGCGTTTATCACTTCGGAAGACGGACGGGAAGTGACGCTATACCGGCTTTTCGAGAGAGATATTTGCCTGCTGTCTGCTTCCTGTATGCTCAGCAGTATCCAGTTTGATATTACAATCTCTGCAGAAAAGGATACCCAGTTATGGGTGATTCCGCCGTATTTTTACAAGGGACTTATGGAGAGGTCAGCTGTAGTGGCAAACTACACCAACCAGATTCTAGCCAGCCGCTTTACAGAAGTGATGTGGCTGATAGAACAGATTATGTGGAAGAGCTTTGACAAGCGGTTGGCGGCGTTTTTGCTGGAGGAGAGTGCGCTGGAGCAGACCAGTGTGCTGAAAATTACCCACGAAAAAATTGCTGCCCATATGGGTACCGCACGGGAGGTCGTCACACGGATGCTCAAGTATTTCCAGCAGGAGCAGACGGTCAAGCTGACACGGGGAGCCATTGAAATCGTCAATCTGGAGAAACTGGAGAATTTGGCAGGATCCCAGTGAGAATTGAACAAAAGTAAACGGGTGCGTATTACGCACCCGTTTGTTTATTGGATTTTTGTGCCTTTGGCTTCGTGTTCGATCAGCTTCCATGTTGCATCGATCAGGTTGGCGAACATGGGATTTTCCATAGCCCGAATGATGAAGGACTGGCGGGGAGAGTTGATGTCCTCACCGGAGACCTGGAAGAGCTGGTTTTCTTCGCACAGTGTTCTCAGACGGGTCAGCTGTTCCATAGTGTTTCTGGTAGGCATGTAGGTGACCGCCCGGACACCGATTTCTTTCAGACAGGCAATTACGTCATCCAGATAATCGTCCTCAAACTTCTGCGCCTTCTTATCACCGGTAACGCTGTTGCCAACATCACCCAGATAAGCATAGCATAGCAGTGCGTCCACCCGGTTACACAGGGCAACTACATCCTTTACATTGGGACACTCGTCGGTAGCGTCAATGTAGACCTTGGGTACAAATGCGGATTTCAGAATCCCCAGCAAATCGTAATCGTAGAAGGGGTATTCAGTATCCAGAAGTTGGCTGCACTGCTTTTCGGACAGGGTAAGGCCGATGCACTTCAGATATTCTACCATGGCAGGACCTTTTCCAGCTTTTGCAACCATGGCCTTGGCCAGTGCATACATAATGTGCCGCTCGGTGACACCACCGCCATTGGCTGCCTCGGTAAGGGGCAGCACATCCCGGTCGTAGTCCAAGCAGATGCCGTCCAGCAGGGCATTGATGCGTTCGATCATAGCCCGGTTTCTGCGGCTTCTGGCCTCCCGGTAGGGGGCGAAGAAAGCGGTCAGCTCGCCGATTTTATCGTGGGGTACGCCCTGGATGGTCATATAGCTGACGCCCACCTGGTCGGGGTTGTTGGTACGGCGGCCTTCCAGCCGGGTGCCGTCCATGGAAACACGGCATTCCATACCAATGGTCACAGGTATACCCACAATCTCCGCGGCCTCTAAAAATTCCTCTGCGCCTGAAATGGAATCGTGGTCGATAATACCGGCGGTGCACAGTCCCTCCATACGGGCAGCGTAAACAGCCGCAGTGGGGGAGTAGGGGGAGAAGGAATAGGTGGTGTGGATGTGATTGTTGATATACTGAGGAACCATGGGCGGGAACTGGGTGTCCTTTATAACCTGACGCAAATTTTCAAGACGCTGGGCCTTGGTGGGGGCATTCAGCAGGTTCAGAACAGAAATATCAATCATGGTCTGACCTCTTAGTTGAGCATGACCTGACCACCGGTAACAGGAATGGCCTGGCCGGTTTCGTACTTCTGCTCTACGCAATACATCACCGCACGGGCAACGTCAATGGGGAGACACCCACGGTTCATGGGAACCTTTGCCTCGTAGAAACGGCGTACATCCTCTACAGTCTTGGCACCGGGAACCTTGCCGGCGCGCAGATACTGCACAAACAGGCCTCTTTCCGGGTCACTCCACAGAGGACCATCCAGATAGTTGCCGGGGCAGATAGCGTTTACCTTAATGTTGTAAGCGCACAGCTCCAGCGCAAAGGACTGCACCAGACCGATGGCACCAAACTTGGAGCCGGCATAGGCGAAGTTCTTGTTGGAGCCTTCCAGACCGGACTTGGAGGACATGGCAATGATATCATAGGTGCCGGTGGGGTCAGCCTCGTGCTGTGCTTCCATAATGATGGCGGCATACTTGCAGGTCAGGAACAGACCGGTGTAGTTGATGGCAGTTACGAACTCAAAGTCCTTCTTCTCAAACTCGGCAATGGGGCCGGAGCGGACAACGCCTGCGTTGGCAACCATAATATCCAGACCGCCGAACTTCTCAACGACCTGTGCTACCATATTGGCGCAGCTTTCCTCGTCGGATACATTGACGCCGATGGCCCATGCGCGCTCACCCATTTCCTTGGCAACGGACTCTGCCAGAGGCAGATTCATATCCGCGACGATAATCACAGCGCCTTCCTGATACAGTTCCTCGGCAATACCCTTGCCGAAGCCCTGAGCAGCGCCGGTGACGATACAGATTTTACCTGCCAGACGGCCAGTGCCGGCAGGACGATTATGTACATTTTCTTTGGCAATTTCACACCACTTGGTCATATCAACAGACATGATAATTGCGCCTCCTTGTAAATCACTGATAAGTTTTTACGCCGAAGGATGCGAAGATGCAGTCTCTTGCTTCCTCCAGACTTTGCAGTTCCTGCACGGCCAGCATTTGGGCCACGGTGTTGCCGATGGCGGTGGCCTCGGTGGGGCCGGCGTAAACAGTGCGGCCGGTGTACTTGGCGGTCAGCTGGTTTAAGTATTCAGCGTTGCTGCCACCGCCTACAATGCTGATGGAGCGGTAGGTCTTTCCGGTGATTTCCTGCAGCTCTTCAATTACGTCAGCATAGCACTTGGCCAGGCTGTTGTAGATGACAGATGCCAATTCACCTGCGGTTTCGGGCACCGGCTGTCCGCTTTCCCGGCAGGCGGCCTGTACCTCGGCGCTCATGTTCTTGGGAGCCAGGAACCGGTCATCGTTGCAGGGCACCAGAGAGGGAATGGTCTGGTGGGAGGCATCCTCACAAAGCTCTGCAAAGGACAGTTCGATTCCCTTTTGTGCCAGCTCCTTTTTCACACTCTGGATCATCCAAAGACCCATAATATTTTTCAGGTAACAGAAGCGGCCATTGTAACCGCCCTCGTTGGCAAAGTTATGAGCCTTGCTCACATCGGAACAGTCTGCTTCCATTCTCTCAACGCCCATCAGCGACCAGGTACCGGAGCTGATGAATACCGTATCCGGGTCATTGCTGGGCACTGCCAGAACCGCGGACTGGGTATCGTGTGTGGGGGGGAGGATGATTTTGCAGCTGAAGCCAACCTCCTTCTGGATCTGCGGGGTCAGCTCGCCCAGCACAGTGCCGGGCATAAGAATCTTCTGGAACATTTTGGTGGGGAAGCCTAACTGCTCGATCAGCTCCAGATCCCACTGACGGGTATGGGGGTTGACCAACTGTGCGGTGGTTGCCTCAGAATACTCGTTTGCCTTGATACCGCAAAGACGCCAGTGGAAATAGTCCGGCACCTGCAGGTAGGTCTCTGCCTGGGCCAGTTGCTCCGGATGGTTCACCTTAATGGCCATCAGCTGGTAAATGGAGTTATAAATGGCTTTCTGGATGCCGGTACGGGCGTAAAGCTTGTCCTCGGGGATAAGCTTGTAAACCTCTTCGTCCATACCGGTGGTCCGGCTGTCCCGGTAACCGACAGTGTCGCCGATGACTTGATCATTCTTATCCAAAAGGACAAAGTCAACACCCCAGGTGTCGATACCTGCGCTGACAGGAATTTTACCCAATTCCTTACAACGCTTCATACCGGCTAGAATTTCACGGAACAATGCCTCGTAATCCCAGCACAGGGACCCGTTCTTTTCAGACATGCCGTTAGAGAAACGATGCACTTCTTCTAAAACCAGCGTTCCGTTTTCCAGATGGGCAAGAATGTGCCGGCCGGAGGATGCACCGATATCAATAGCAAGATAATAGTTTGTCATTATACCACCACGCCTTTTTGAAGCATGACATTGGCGTAGAGTGCGCTTTCACCGGTCGCGATGATGGCATAAGCTGTCTTGGCTTCTTCATAGAAAGCGAAGCGCTCAATATTGCCAACAGCTGCAGAACCGCGGCTATCTGCCTTTGCCACTATATCCTTATATACGTCCCAAATGGGGGTTTCCAACCGGCCAATATCCTGATCCATCAACTGCATCAGACTTACCGGATGCTCCACATAGGTATCCAGCGGAAATACCTGCAAAATAGCTTCCAGAATCTCGGGAATACCATGTCCGTCCATGCGGATAACCTTGGCGTTCTTGCCCATGGATTCGGCGGGGAAGTTGCCGTCAGCGATGACCAGACGGTCACTGTGACCCATTTCGCACAAAACTTTTAACAGTTCCGGGGATAAAATCTTCGGAATGCCTTTGAGCATAGCAATGCCTCCTTTATTTATAATGGTAAGGCTGTCCGGGTGCCCGGACAGCCTATAACCGGGTTACTTATACATAGGACCGTAGGTGGCGCAGGCGCGGTAGTCCTGGCCTTCCTTGCCCATGCCGAATGCATTCCAGCAGGCGGGACGGTAGATATCGTCCTCGGGAACGTTGTGCATGCAGACGGGGATACGCAGCATGGAGCACATGGTGATCAGGTCAGCACCGATGTGACCGTAGGAGATGGCACCGTGGTTGGCGCCCCAGTTCATCATAACCTCGTAAGCGGTCTTGAAGGGAGAGCCTTCCTTGCCGTCGCAGCGGGGTGCAAACCAAGTGCAGGGCCAGGTGGGGTTGGTGCGTTCCATCAGAGTGTCGGAAACCTGGTCGGGCAGATTTACGGTCCAGCCTTCAGCAATCTGCAGCACGGGGCCCAGACCCTTGACCAGATTCATACGGATCATGGTGCAGGGCATCTCAGCCTTGGTGGTATAATGGCTGGAGAATCCGCCGCCGCGGAAGTTGTCCTGGCCGGCCTCGCACCATACGGTGGCATCGGTCATCTTCTTGATGTCTTCCTCGGTGACTTCCCACCACTTCTTCATGGTAGCGTTGCCATTCTCATCGGTGCAGACGCCGGAAGCATCCAGACATGCAGCGCCGGAGTTCAGCAGGTGGATGATACCGTTGGACTCAGCAGCCTTGCCTTCCAGCTTGTAACCGGTAACACGCTCGGTAGCCTCGCCAGACCAGTAAGTACGGACATCAGCGAAGATCTGTGCGCGGTGGGTCAGCAGACGCATCATCAGCATGCTCATGCCGTTGAGGATGTCATTTTCGGTAGCCAGGGTGTAGGGCTCACGGGCACCTTCGTAGTCGAAGGTGGAGCT
>JAZTZS010000022.1:0-78314 GCA_045637585.1 Faecousia sp.
GAACAAAATCGATAGCATGCTGCGCCAACCGAACTGCCCGTTTGTTTTGTTCGTCGGCACAAAGAAACTGGTCAAGCGCAAGGAGTTTGAACAGTTTATCAGCAATACGCTGATCCTGTAGATCAGCGAAAAATGAAACTAGCACATAAAATGCGGTAATTTCTATTGAAAAAAGGGAGCCAATGTAATATAATATGCGTGTTGCATTGGCTCTTTTTCTCAATCGAGAAAGGAGTTAATTCATTGGGTAAAAATATAAAAGGCAAAGAATGTGGCAAGGGTATCTTCCAAAGAAAAGACGGATGGTACATAGCAAGATTCGTAGACAAATACGGAAAGCGCCACGAGAAATATTTCAAAACCATTCCGGAGGCAAGAAACTGGCAAGCAGATTCTCAGTACCAGGACCGACACGGCTCCATAGTTGTTCCTGTGAACATGACTGTGGACACTTGGTTTGACTACTGGATTCAAAACATTGTCGGAGACTTGGCACCGAACACGTTGAGAAACTATCGTGAGCGATACAAGTTCAACATTCAGCCCATTATCGGCGGGATGCAGCTCACAGATGTAAAGCCCATGCACTGCAAGATCGTCCTGAATCAAATGGACAAGGATTACGCAGGTGCAACGATCCGGCAAACTTACATCTGTATGGGAACCATGTTAAAGTCAGCGCTGATGAATGATCTGATTCCCAAACACCCTATGGACGGGGTGCGCTACACCAAGCCGGTGAGAGCCAAAAACGATATCAAGTTCTTAACCATTGAAGAGCAGAAAAAGTTCTTAGGGGTCGCCAAGCGGTCTCACAACTACTATCAATACGCTCTGATCTTGGAAACAGGACTTCGTACCGGAGAACTGATTGGACTGACCTGGGATGCTATCGACTGGAAAAATCGGACACTCACAGTCAACAAGACGCTTGAGTTTCGGCACAAGCAAAAGGATTGGCGGGCAGGACCTCCGAAAACGCAGCACAGCTACCGAACTATTCCGCTGACCAATTTTGCTTACGAAATTCTGCAGACAGTCTACGAAAACTCCAAGAACCAAAAGAGATCGGAAACCCTCTCTCAGGAACTGGAGTATATAGACAGGCACACAGGAGCAAAGTCTAAGCTTGTTATGAACGACCTCGTCTTCATCAATTGGAGAACAGGCGAGCCGGCCAAGAACAGTTCCTATGATACCCACCTGTATAAGCTGTGCGACGAGGCAGGCATCAAAAGATTTTGTATGCACGCCCTACGCCACACTTATGCGACAAGAGCAATTGAAAGCGGAATGCAACCCAAGGTTTTGCAGCAGCTTTTAGGACACGCGAGTATTCAAACCACCATGGATCGTTATGTACACGTCACGAACGATTCCATGCTAAAGGCCGTATCCTTGTTTGAAGAAAGCTCCCCCACCGCTGCCGTGTAAAAAGGTGTAAAAAAGGTGTATAAAAGGTGTATACGGAAACACCGGGGTGCCGAAAACCATTGCAAATAAAGGACTTTTAAGGAGATAGAAGAAGAAATGAAATTAGGTATCGTGGGACTTCCCAATGTAGGCAAGTCCACTCTTTTTAATGCCATCACCAACGCCGGTGTACCGGCAGATAACTACGCTTTTTGTACCATTGACCCCAATGTGGGCGTAGTATCTGTTCCGGACGAGCGGCTGCAGTGGCTATCTGATTTTTACAAACCAAAAAAACATACGCCTGCCGTAATTGAGTTTGTGGACATTGCCGGACTGGTGAAGGGTGCTTCCAAGGGTGAGGGACTTGGCAATAAGTTCCTGTCTAATATCCGCACCACCGATGCCATCGTGCATGTTGTACGCTGCTTTGAAGATGCCAATGTCACCCACGTAGAGGGCAGTACCGATCCATTGCGGGACATTGAGATTATTAATTTGGAGCTGGTCATGGCGGACATGGAAATGGTGGAGCGCCGGATTGATAAGTGCCAGAAAGCAGCCAAGGGCGGCGACAAGAAGTTCGTTCGGGAAGGGGAACTGTTTACTCAGCTTCTGGCCCATTTGAATGAGGGAAAACTGGCGCGTACCTTTGACGGTACAGAAGAGGATATGGCGCTCATTGCAACCTCTGACCTGCTGACATTGAAAAAGACGATCTATGTTGCCAATCTGGCCGAAGACGAGGTTAATGACCCGGAGAACAATCGGCACTATATGGCAGTTAAGGCCCTGGCAGAAGCAGAAGGCAGCCAACTGCTGCCCATCTGCGCCAAGCTGGAGGCAGATATTGCCGAGTTGGATGACCCAGAAGAAAAGGCCATGTTCATGGAAGAACTGGGCGTTGTTGAGTCTGGTCTGGACAAGCTGATTCGTAGCTCCTATGCGCTGCTGGGCCTCATCTCCTTCCTGACCGCCGGTGCTGATGAGTGTCGGGCCTGGACAATTAAAAAGGGTACCAAAGCCCCCCAGGCTGCCGGTAAAATCCATACGGACTTTGAACGGGGCTTCATCCGTGCTGAGGTTATCTCTTTTGAAGATATGAAGGCCTGCGGTACGATGGCAAATGCCAAGACCAAGGGACTTGTTCGTAGTGAGGGCAAGGAATACGTAATGAAGGACGGCGACATCGTAAACTTCCTGTTTAACGTATAATATTTGAGCGGCGCTTACTTTCTATAAAATAGTATATTGATGTGAAAACCCGGAACGCATATGCGTTCCGGGTTTTGGCTGTTTCGAACCATGACAATTGGCTATTATTTCCATAAGGATTCTTCTTGTATTTCAGCAATCTCTCCGTCTTTAAATCCTGCGGCAATCAAATATCTTTCCGGTTCGATATGTCTTGCGATATATGTGTTGTGCGCATCAGAACCGTAGGTGATTGGAATTCCCATTTCGTGCAGCTGCCTTAAAAACTCAGCATACTGACAACGAAATTTTTCGCTTGTTTTGGGCGTGTTAAAGAAGAAAGAATTACACTCGACGTATTTTTTGTTTTCTTTGAGTGCTGCTGCAATTTCCAAATTCATGGACCGCGGAATAACGGTGAAATCTTCATACCATAAATTGGTGCCACTATACCATGGGTGACCAAGAACGGTAACCCTTTCATCGCAGGATAACCAAAGCTGTTGGCGGTAACACTCTTTAATTACATCGTCACGATCTGCAGGCAGCATCCTGACGTTCGGAGCATCGACGCGCCAATGAAATGCACCAATTGCATATTGGATGCCCATAGCAATCAGCTGCTCTTTTGTTCGTCCCAGCTCAATGTCATAAGGAGTCGTTGAAAAGGGTGCTACGTAACCTTCTCTGGTACCGTTTTCCTCTATGTAATCGAATTCGGGTTTTGCAATCGGTGTGAGTTCAACGCCAAGAACGATATTGGGATTGGTCTTTTTAAATTCATTCACCAGTTTGGCAGATTTCTCCAAATCCGACAAGTAACTACGGTCGTTATAGTTAACGTGGTCGGTAATGCCGAATTTTTTGAAACCGAAAGCGCGGGTCTCTTTCTCAATCTCTTTAAGAGTTAACGCAGCGTCATATGAAGCTTCACTGTGTATGTGCCAATCAGAGTGGATAATCACACGACAAACCCCTTTCGCAAACTATTTTGATTATTATACTTTGCATAGAACGAAAAAGCAAGGTGCGGAAGAGGGGAGTTTTAGTTGAAAAAGACCTTGTCAAAAAACAAGGTCTTTTCTGGTGGGGGAGAACAGCTTCGCTTCGCTACGGCGAAGCCATGGCGGTTGCAATCGTCCGCCGGGTACCTGCATTTAGATAGCTTGGAACTCATCCGCAATGACAAAAAGTCCAACACCGAAAGGGGTTGGACTTTTTGTGACAGGGTTGAGCCAAATGAACCTCCGAAGACTTATTGAGGTGAAAATCCAAAACGGAAGGTCAAAGAATATACCGGTTTAATGGGTTCTTGGAACTCAAAACAAAGGTTAGTCAAAAAGATTTGATGCTTTTCTGCCTACCGTTCAAAGTTTACAACCTCTCCGGTTTTTTCTTGACTGACTAGTCCTCCGATGGAATCAAAGGTGTATCTGAACACATAACTGGTTCCACCGATTGAGTAGGAACTGGTTTCGGGTGAGTAGAAAGATGTGGTGATGCTTTCGACATCCCACAGGAGTATTCCGGAATCACCCAAGGAAAGCTTGCCGCCAAGAGAACCATCTACAGAGTAGAACTCTTGAGGTGTGCCAGCAGTTGGATCGCATACTAACAGCATTGCGGTGTAGTTATCCCGGAGCAATGACGTCAGTGCTTCGCTGGAAATTTCCCAGATGTCATTATCAAACAAATAATTCAGCACTGCAGCAATTTCATGTCTTCCACCTGCGTTTTCATCTTCGTCTGCCAGTTTTTGTACAGAGTAGGCTGACAAGTAAATCTTTTCATTGTACTCAATCATGTCGGTGACGTAATAATAGGCATCCCCGCCGTCATAGGAGAAAGATTCGATTATATTGCCTTCGCAATCAACTTTTACTATTTTTGAGTCTTTGTCATGTAACCGTTGACCGAACTGGACAATGTAGCCATCTCCAAGCAGTGCGGCGTTCATGATTCCGTCAGAGCCCACATCAGTTTTTTTGAAGAATGTTTTTTTTCCGTCCGCAGTATACTGGCTTAAACAAAAATACTTGTGATCTCCGTCGCTGATTACAGCATAGCTACCATCTGGGTTTTCAAGAATCTCAACAATATCTTCATAATCGAATCCGTTGTTTAGTATGTGCTTCCAAAGGAGATTGCCCTCCGAATCAACTTTAGACATCCAAGCGGTCCATGTGGGTGAGGAACCATAAACAATTACACCGTCCGAAACGACACTATACCCATAGATCCAGAATTCAGATACGCAGGTACTCCATAAGAGCGTATCTCCGTCATACTTTTCTATGAAGCTTTTGTCAAGTGTCATGTCTTCTTTGCGTTCATAACGCTTCTCATAGTGGATGCCCAGATGGTTGGGAGTTACGAATCCACCATCGTAATTCATATTGTTCCTAAGGTTTTCAATATCTTTCTGAGTAGGATTATCCTGCAGAATCTTATACCCATCGATATGATCAGCAGAGAGGCTATTTGTAATTGCTTCTGCGGTTTTTGAGTAAGTGATGGATTTTGTAGTGATGTCTCTATACACAGTTGTGATATAACCGCGACTGAGTCCATTTGCAGAAAGACTGTATTCGTTGAAAAACTTAATGGTGCTGCTGTGTTCTTTTGCGGGATTACCCTGTAGAATCTCATACCCATTGATATAATCAGCAGAGGGGCTGTTTGCAATTACTTCTGCGGTTTTTGGGTAAGTGAAGGACTTTGTAGTGATGTCTCTATACACTGCTTTGATATCACCGCGGCGGAGTCCGCTTGTAGAAAGGCGGTATTCATTGAAAAACTTAATAGCATCGCTGTATTCTTTGGCTTCGGCAGTTATAAAGCCAATAGAAATCAGTAATATAAAGCAGGCGGCGAGAGATGCAATTGCTCGCCATGTCCTGTTGTTGGGTTTTGACTTGGGGGTTGGTTGTATTGTCTGAAAATTCAAACTTGTTTCAGGGAGCTTGGCTGCAGCATCGTATAGTTTCTGTTCCATTTCAATCCTCCTTACTTCGTAGTGTGGAGATGGCGCGTTCATACCGCTTCTGAGCGGCGCTTGGGCTGATTCCCAGAACAGAACCAATCTCCTTGTGAGTTAAGCCACCAACTATTTTTAAGGTTACAATTTCCTGCTCCATTGGAGAAAGTGACGAAATCAATTCTATGTATTCAAATCGACTGTCTAACTGGGCAGGCGTTTCCGCATACGATTGTTCTCGCTTTGATTTTCGCAACTGATCGTAGCACAGATTGCGTGCGATTCGGTATAGCCACGCTTGCTCTTTGCCGGAAGCACATCGGATTCCACCGGATAAAAGTTTTACAAAGGTATCATGCAGGACATCTTCGGCGAGATACTGGTCTTTTGTGATGGAGAGGGCATAGCGAAATATGCCGTTTTTGTACTGCTCATACCAACTGTATATGAGCGACTGGTTCATTGCCATCACCTCCTTCTATAAATAAGACGAATGAAACACAAGGAATACGACAAGGATTATTTGCTTTAATATAACATATAAGCAACAGGCTGACCACAGCAAAATTAGTGGACAGCCCTTCGGCGTTCATATTGGTCGTTCGTATCCATCATATAGGTGTTGGCATCTATGAAAATCGAGCTTAAAATTGGGAGATAGAAACAGGGAAACCGCTGTCAGCAGAGTATGACAGGGTAGGACGGATTCGTTTGCATTTCTATCCAGGGGCAGAAATATAGGTTCGGCTCCGTCAAACGTCGCCGGCAACGCTCGCCCGCGTTGCATTGAATTATTCGAATCCTTACCTCTGCGCAAAACAAAACAGCTAACACCGTAAGGTGTTAGCTGTTTTGTGGTGGGGGAGGACGGATTCGAACCATCGAAGCGATACGCAGCAGATTTACAGTCTGTCCCCTTTGGCCACTCGGGAACTCCCCCATATAAAGTTCGTCTGATTGGAGCCGGTAGACGGACTCGAACCCCCGACCTGCTGATTACAAATCAGCTGCTCTACCAACTGAGCTATACCGGCGGCTCAAACAGAACACGCTTATTATAGCCATGGCAGAGGTATTTGTCAAGTGTTTTTTTATGAATTTTTGCAAATGTACATACGCTGCTATGATACGATTATACCGATTATATTTTTAAATTACTTTTAAATTTACAACAGGTGGATTGTATTTTCTACAAACTTGTGGTACACTCTAGTATCATTATTCTTGATGGTCTATGGAGGCAAACTCTTGAAAAACATATTTTTCCAACGCGAGTCAAATGCTGACAATAGCATGACTGTTAGCCGGTTTTTTCTGAATTTATTATACCTTTCCCTTCCGCTTTTCTTAGTGGAGGTGTTGGCATATGTGCTGCTGGCCCCCGAGAGCATGGCAGGTTTTGCCTTTGGTGCCCTTTGGTCGGTATTGCTATCATCACTGATTCTGCTGCTGCCACGTCGTGGCGGGCGCGTGGTATACGGAATCGTTTACTATGTCATGACCTTGTGGACGTTGGCTCAGGTGGGATATTTTCAGGTTTTCCAAAAGATGATGTGGCTTTCTGTCATACTATACGCAGGCGAGGGCGCAACGTTCCTTGGGGATGTACTGCAGTCATTCCCGTTTATGTGGTGGCTGGGAGGCATCCTTATGCTGCTGCTTGGCGTAATTGTTCTGCGTTGGTATCCAAAGGTAACTGGAAGTTTGCCTGTGCGGTTGCCGTATTTTGCAGCATCAGCTCTGTGCGTAGCGGGTCTGTTTTCTCTGCCGGAGCTGGTTTTCCTGCGTGACAATGATGTGTGGGGAACTCATTCGGAGTACGCGCAGTCGTCATCCTACCGCGCCACCTACAATACTATGTATGATGCCAAAAGTGTATATAATATCTGCGGTGTATACCAGTTGACCGCACGGGACTTATGGGTGCATGAGCTGTATCCGCTCACTCCGGAATATCGAAGCTCGCTTCAACTGCAGGCGCAGGAGGTCACGCAGTATTTTTCACAGCGTCCTGCCCGTCAGAAAAATAATATGACCGGTGTGTTTGCGGATAAAAATGTAGTTCTGGTGCTGATGGAGTCCATGGATGACTGGATGATTACCCCGGCGGATACGCCCACGCTGCATAAGATGATGAACGATGGTATTCAGTTCACCAATTTCTATACCCCTGGCTACGGCAGTGCCCGCACCCTGAATTCGGAGTTCTGTATGAATACCGGCGTGTATCTGCCGACCACCGGAAGCTATGTGTTTGACTATGTTACAAATTCCTTTGACCAGTCCTTTGCTTCCCAAATGACGGATAACGGCTATTCAGCAGAAGTATTCCACTACAACAATCCGGAATTTTACAGCCGCGGTGTGTTTGAGCCAGCGATGGGTTATAACGCTTACAACAGCTATGAGTACTATGAAACAGATAAGGACAGGCT
The DNA here is from genome assembly GCA_045637585.1 of Faecousia sp. Taxonomy (GTDB): domain Bacteria; phylum Bacillota; class Clostridia; order Oscillospirales; family Oscillospiraceae; genus Faecousia. Next base: position 8,020 of record JAZTZS010000022.1, read on the forward strand.
ATTTGATGAGTGCCTGTTATTTGATGACCCACAGCTGAGCAATCTGTTTTTCCGGGATGGGCGCACCTTTAATACAATCATAACCCGGTCTGCGCATTTGAGCTATGTGTATAATGAAGTTTTGAGCCATTACGGTCTCAAACAGTACCCGCAATATCGGGGAATGTACGGCAGCGAGGAAGAGGATTGTGCAAGATTAAAGGCAAAACTGGTGGACGATATGTTTGCACGGCTTTTGCAGGAGCTTGCGGAAAGAGGCGAACTGGAAAATACAGTGATTATCGGGATGACTGACCATTATACCTACGGTTATAAGAATGAAGCAGAGCTGTTTGCCCACTCTGGTGTTACCGACACGCTTTTACTGGAAAAAACGCCTTGCTTTGTATGGGCAGCCAATGGCCCGAGTATGGTTGTGGACAAGACGCTGAACACGTCGGATTTTCTGCCTACCATGCTGAATCTGTTGGGGATTCGTTCCCCGTATCAATATCTGGGGCAGGATGCCTTCGATCCCCGGTATGAAGGGTATGTGTATTTCCCCAACGGCAGTTGGATTTATGATGGCGTAGTCTGCAAAATCGAAGACGGCGGGGATGCGGAAATTCTCAGTAATACCCGGGGAACTGAGGTAACTGAGGAGGAACTGCAAATGATGTCTGAACGGGTTTGGGACTATATCCGCGTGAGCAATCTATTACTGACATCAAATTATTATCAAAAGGCGTATAAATAAAGCTGGGAGCGCTGAAAGCGCTCCCAAAATAATTTCGTGTTGTAAATGTCTTTGACCCCGAAACGGAGCGTTCATAATTCCTTTACAGCATTTTTTTGATTCGGTCACAAACTGTTTTAAAAATTTTAGCATTGTTTACGCACAAATTGGTAGAATAATGGCAGAACAAAAAATTGCAAAGGAGTGCTTTGTATGTATAACGAGTATGATGAACAACGGGACAAGGATGGCTATGTGTGGAATCAGGAGCCGTCGAAACAGCCCAAGCCGGAGGCAAGACGGGGATGGAGTACAGGTAAAATCATTGCCTTGGCGCTGTCCTGCGCCCTTTTGGGCGGGGCGGTTGGCGCGGCAGGTACAGTTTTGGGGACACGGACGCTTCGACAGGATGGAGAAAAACCTGAGAATACAGTAACAATCCAGGAAGGACAGCGGGAGAATACGGTGCTCAATTCTGTAAGCATCGATACCGGCAAGCAAATGACACCGGCAGAGGTTTATGCTGCAAATGTCAACTCCACGGTCGGTATTGTGACTGAGACGACTACCAACTACTGGGGATACCAGACTACCTCGGCAGCCGCCGGTTCTGGGTTTATTCTATCTGATGACGGATATATTCTAACCAACTATCATGTGGTAAGCGGTTCGGATGTAATCACAGTTTCCCTCTATGACGGTAAAACCTTTGATGCAGAGCTGATCGGTTATGACGAGGGGAATGATATCGCTGTGCTGAAAGTGGATGCGGAGGGGCTGACACCTGTGGTGCTGGGTGACTCTGCAAATATGAATGTGGGAGACAGTGTGGTTGCCATTGGCAACCCTCTGGGTGAGCTGACCTTCTCCTTGACAGCCGGCGCAATCAGCGCAATGGATAGGGAAGTGACAATGTCCTCCGGCGTGACCATGAATTTAACCCAGACAGATTGCGCCATCAATTCCGGAAATTCCGGAGGTGCGCTGTTCAATCTGTACGGTGAGGTGATTGGTGTTACCAATGCCAAGTATTCCAGTAACTCCGGCAGCGGGGCATCCATTGACAATATTGCTTTTGCCATTCCTATCAATAGCATACGCAGCATTGTGGAGAGCATCATTGAAAACGGGTATATTTCCAAGCCCTATATTGGTGTCACTGTGACGGATGTGAGCCAGGAAACCCAAAGCTATGGACTGCCCAAAGGCGCTGCAATTCGCGCAGTTGCGGAGGGAAGTCCTGCCGAGGCGGCTGGTTTACAGGTGAATGATATTGTCACAAAGGTAAATGAAACGGAAATTACCAACCGGAGTGATTTGGTAAAAATAGTTGGTCAAGCAGCGGTAGGAGATGTACTGAAACTGCAGGTTTACCGGCAGGGGACAAACATCGAAATCAGTGTGACTGTGGGCGAACAAATTCAATCTGCACTAGAGGAAGCGAAGGTAACACCGCAAAACAGCAATCAGCCTCTTAACCCCTTTGGCTTCGGTGGATTTGGGAATTAATATTGGACAAGGGCACTGCTTTCGGGCAGTGCCTTTTTATGGGATATGATAAAAATGATATTGGTACTTGATTTTCTACTAAAAATGAATAAAATGGAAGCATATTATTAGGAGAAAGGACTGTATGTATTATGAATAAGATTTTCATTCCCCAGGGTTACCGTCCGGTTTTGGATGCCTATGATACGCAGCGCGCCATTGCGTATATCAAGCAGACATTTCAGGATGAGTTTTCCGGCGCACTGAATTTAAAGCGTGTGTCTGCGCCTCTGTTTGTCACGGAGGGTTCCGGATTGAACGATAACCTGAACGGCTACGAACGTCCTGTCTCCTTTGATATTCCTGCGGTGGGTACGGATGCACAGGTAGTGCATTCCCTGGCAAAATGGAAGCGTCTGGCGCTGAAGCGTTATCATTTCAGTGTTGGCAATGGGCTGTATACAGATATGAACGCCATTCGCCGGGATGAGTCTCTGGACAATGTACATTCCCTGTACGTGGACCAGTGGGACTGGGAGAAAATCATTACCAGAGAAAACCGGAACCTGGATTATTTAAAACTCATTGTCCGCGCAATTGTAAAGGCAATTTGCAATACCAATGACCGGCTGCATGTGCGTTTTCCCCAGTTGCGTGTGAATTTAAGTCCTGATGTGTCCTTTGTGACCACGCAGGAGCTTGAGGATATGTACCCTGATATGACCGGCTCAGAGCGGGAGAATGCCTACCTGAAGGAGCACCCGACCGCTTGTATTATGCAGATTGGCGGCAAGCTGCGCTCCGGCAAGCCCCATGACGGACGTGCGCCGGACTATGACGACTGGCAACTAAATTGCGACATTTTCTTCTGGAACGATGTACTTGGCAGAGCGCTTGAGCTGTCCTCTATGGGCATCCGCGTGGATGCAGAGGCTTTGGACCGGCAGCTGACCATCTCCGGCTGTGATGACCGTCGGAACCTGCCCTTCCACAAAATGCTTCTAAATGATGAGCTGCCTCTGACCATCGGCGGCGGTATCGGCCAGTCCCGTCTGTGCATGCTGATGCTTAGCTGCGCTCACATTGGCGAAGTGCAGTCCAGCGTATGGGATGCGCAGACCGTCGAAGCCTGTGAACAGGCGGGAATCCCTCTGCTGTAATTACATATTTCTTCGCCCCCGGGTGTGCATAAAAGCGCATCCGGGGATTTTACTTCCCAATATTTGGAGAAAACATGGTGGATTTTTGTTTTTCTCTGTGGTATAATGACTAAGTATATGAAAAATATGGCAGGCTGTATGTTATCAAGATTTATGGATATAGAGGGTGTGTGATTATGACAAAAATTGACATTTTCTCCGGCTTTCTGGGAGCGGGTAAGACAACACTGATTAAGAAACTGATTTCTGAGGGCTATAAAGGCGAAAAGCTGGTGCTGATTGAGAATGAGTTTGGCGAAATCGGCATCGACGGCGGATTTCTGCAGGATGCAGGTATTAATATAACGGAAATGAACTCCGGTTGTATTTGCTGCAGTCTGGTGGGAGATTTTGGTAAGGCGCTATCCCAGGTGATTGCCGAATATCATCCCGACCGAATCCTTATTGAGCCTTCCGGTGTGGGCAAGCTGTCCGACGTGATATCGGCGGTTCAAAAGGTGATAAGTGATGAAGTAATACTGGGCTTTACTGTGGCGGTTGTGGATGCAGGTAAGGTAAAGTCCTATATGAAGAACTTTGGCGAGTTCTATAACAATCAGGTGGAAACAGCTTCTACCATTATCCTGTCCCGTACGGACTCTATTTCCCAGCAGAAACTGGATACAGCGGTTGCCATGCTCCGGGAGCATAATCAGGCGGCTACCATTGTAACAACACCCTGGGCGGAGTTAACCGGAGCCCAGCTGTTGGAGGCTATGGCAGGAAAGGCGTCCTTGGCAGCAGAGCTGGCGAAGATGACGGAAGAGCACCATCATCACGACGAGCATTGTACCTGCGGTCACGATCACCATGACCATCACCACCATCACCACCATGCGGATGAAGTATTCACTGCATGGGGTGTGGAGACTGCCAAAAAGTTTACAAAACAGGAGATTCAGTCCGCGTTGGAGCAGTTGGATGAAGGAGAGAACGGTTTTGTTCTCCGGGCAAAAGGCATTGTTGCCTGCACTGATGGCGGCTGGATTCACTTTGATTACGTGCCCGGTGAGGAGAATATCCGCATGGGTGCAGCAGCAGTTACCGGTAAGCTGTGTGTAATCGGTGCACAGCTGAATGAGACTGGTGTGGCGGCAATATTTGGGGTGTAACTATGGTGCAGATTCCTGTGTATGTGTTTACCGGATTCCTGGATTCCGGTAAGACCAAGTTTATCCAGGAGACTCTGGAGGATCCACGTTTTAATGAGGGAGAACGAACCCTCCTGCTGGTTTTTGAGGAGGGAGAAGAGGAATTTGATTTTTCTGCCTATCCCAGCCAAAACGTTTATATGGAAGTGCTGGACCAGCAGACTGTGACTACAAAGCAGCTGCAGGCGTTGGCAAAGAAATATAAGGCGCAGAGAGTTGTTGCCGAGCTGAACGGTATGCAGCTGGTGGGTGATCTCTACAGCCGCTTTCCGGAGGATTGGGCCATTGCCCAGGAGGTAATGTTTGCCGATTCCACCACATTCATGACCTACAATGCCAACATGCGCAATCTGGTTATGGACAAGCTGGTGGGTGGTCAGATGGTGATATTCAATCGGCTGACCCCGGGGCAGGATACCATGCCGTTTCACAAGCTTGTGCGGGCGGCCAATCGCCGGATGGACATTTTGTATGAATATACCGACGGTTCAACCACCTTTGACGAGATTGAGGATCCGCTGCCCTTTGACATCCATGCGCCTGTGATTTTGATCAATGACGAGGACTATGCCCTGTGGTATCGGGATGTGACGGAGGAACCGCAAAAGTACCACGGTAAGACTGTCTCCTTTAAGGGTCAGGTTGCCATGCTCCGCCGGGAGAAAAACAGCATGTTTGCACCCGGACGTTTCGTGATGACCTGCTGCGTGGATGACATTCAGTTCTGCGGGATTCCCTGCAACTATGCTGACAGCAAGAAGTTGACGCCAAGAGACTGGGTCGCGGTGACTGCTACGATTTCCGCAGAGGAGCATTTCCTGTATCAGGGAGAGCTGGGCCCGGTTTTGACGGCGATTTCTGTGGAAAAGGCAGAGCCGGCAGAGCCGGATGTGGCAACATTTTAAATAGCAGGTAGAAAGGAGCGGCGTATGTATCAGCCTTTGGCGGATTTACTCAGACCTACCAGTCTGGACGAGGTCTTTGGACAGGAGCATGTTTTAGGAAAAGGCGCGGTGCTGCGCCGATTGATTGACTCCGGAAAAATTCCCAACATGATTTTCTACGGACCCAGCGGTACAGGAAAAACAACGGTTGCCAACATCATTGCCAAGCAAACCAACCGGACACTGTATCAGCTGAACGCCACAACGGCTTCCACTGCGGATATTAAAAATATTGTAGCTCAGTTGGATACCTTTATGGCACCCAACGGGGTCTTACTGTATCTGGACGAGATTCAATCCTTTAATAAAAAGCAGCAGCAGTCATTGCTGGAATACATTGAAAACGGAAAGATAACCTTAATTGCTTCCACAACGGAGAATCCGTATTTTTACGTATTCAATGCAATTTTAAGCCGTTCCACTGTCTTTGAATTTAAGCAGATTTCTGCATCCGCGGCTTTGCAGGCAGTGAAAAGGGCGGTTGCCTATTTGGAAGAGAGAACTGCCTTGCAGGCACAGCCGGAGGCAGGGGCGCTTGAATACATTGCTGGTGCCTGCGGCGGTGATTTACGCAAGGCGATGAATGCTGTAGAGGTGCTGTTCTCTGCAGGTACACCGGAAGGTAACGTATTGCCCCTATCCCTTGAGGATGCTAAGGCGGTGACGCAGAAAAGCGCCATGCGCGCAGACCGGGACGGGGATAACCACTACGATTTACTATCTGCTTTGCAGAAGTCTATCCGTGGCTCCGACCCGGATGGTGCTGTGCATTATCTGGCTAGGCTTTTGGAGGCGGGACAGATGCAGTCTGCCTGCAGGCGTCTGATGGTGATTGCTGCAGAGGATGTGGGGCTGGCCTATCCCATGATTATTCCCATTGTGAAATCCTGTGTGGATATGGCACTGATGCTGGGCATGCCGGAGGCAAGAATCCCTCTGGGGGATGCAGCGGTACTGATGGCTACCTCACCCAAGTCCAACACCGGCCACGTGGCGTTGGATATGGCGCTTGTGGATGTGCGGAAGGGGAAAGGTGGAGATTTCCCCCGACATTTGCAGAATGTGCATGCAGATACCTATACCATGGAACGGGAACAGGGATACCTGTACCCCCACGACTATCCAAATAGCTGGGTTCAGCAGCAATATCTGCCGGATGAACTGGTTGGTACCCGTTATTATCAGTATGGCAGCAATAAACTGGAGCAGGCAGCCAAACAGTACTGGGATGCGATAAAGGGGAAGTAGCTATGGAAATTGCACTGGGAGATGTTTTGGTTATGAAAAAAGCCCACCCCTGCGGAGAGAAAAAGTGGCTGGTACTGCGTACCGGTGCGGATTTTCGTCTGCGGTGTTTGGGGTGCGGGCATGAGATAATGACCCCGCGCTTTAAGGCAGAAAAAAATATTCGCCAGGTCATTAAAAATTTATCGACAGAATCAAGCGGCAGTTGAGAAAATCAACTGCCGCAATTTTTGTTATTCAAATCAAAGCTGGAGGAACGCAATCTGTGTGTGACGATTTCAGGGGGCTGCTTCCTTATCTGCTGCGACGACATTTTTGCATGGACGGGGATATAGTACATACACAGATTCTCCGGGGGTGAAGAAATGCCGGTCTATGCAGATGTGGTAATGATACTAAATTTTCTGGTGGATTTTTTGCTGCTTTTGGGGGCAAACCGCCTGTGCGGCCATCCGCCTGCCCCAGGCCGTGGGGCGCTGGCGGCTGCGCTGGGTGGTATATATGGTGGCATCTGCTTGTTACCGGGATTCTCCTTTTTGGGAAACCTGCTGTGGCGGCTTGTAAGTCTGGCACTCATGGCAGTGCTGGCCTTTGGATGCAGCATAAGCGCGCTGCGGCGGGGGATTGTATTTGCCTTTTTGTGTATGGCGCTGGGGGGCGTGGCACTGGGAATTGGCGGAAACAGTTTTTGGACGCTGGTGCTGGCAGCAGCTGGGGTGTTTTTCCTGTGCCGTATGGGGTTTCGCGGACGCATTGGTGGACGGGAATTTGTTCCGGTGGAGCTGAGCCTTAACGGCAGAAAAATACGCTTGACAGCGCTGCGGGATACAGGAAATGCTCTACGTGACCCAGTGACCGGCACGCCGGTGCTGGTAGTGTGCGCGGAAGTGGCAACGCAGCTTACGGGCTTGACTGCAGAGCAGCTCCGCAGGCCGGTAGAATCAATTGGAACAATTCCCGGCCTGCGGCTGATACCCTACCGGGCGGTGGGAAATGCAGGGGGTATGTTATTGGCGCTGCGGTTTCCATATGTGAAAATCGGGGAATGGCAGGGGAGTTCGTTGGTGGCTTTTGCCCCGGAGGGGCTAAGTTTAGAAGGGGAATACCAGGCGTTGACAGGAGGAGCAGCATGAATAAGTGGGTAAGAATGTTTTTGCAAAAATTGGGTTTTCTGCAGGCTGAGGGCATTTTTTACATCGGCGGCAGCGATGTTTTGCCCCCGCCGTTAAAGGGGAAAGAGGAGCAGCAGGCACTGGAGGCGTTGGAACAGGGCGATGAGAGTGCAAAGCAGCGGTTGATTGAACGGAATTTGCGGCTTGTGGTGTTTATTGCCCGCAGGTTTGAGAATACAGGAGTGAACCTGGAAGATTTGATCTCTATCGGTTCCATCGGTCTAATCAAGGCAATCGGTACGTATCGCAGGGATAAGAATATCAAGTTAGCGACCTATGCCTCCAGATGTATAGAGAATGAGATTCTTATGCATATCCGTAAGATTGCCAACCAAAAGACGGAGGTTTCTCTGGACGAGCCAATCAACATGGATTATGACGGCAATGAGCTTCTCCTGTCGGACATTATGGGTACGGATGAGGATTTGATTATGCGGCCCATGGAGGACGATGTAGACCTGTGTGTGCTGCGGCAGGCGGTACGGGAATTGCCGGAGCGGGAACGGGAAATCGTGGTGATGCGTTTTGGCCTGGAGGGACAGCAGGAACTGACCCAAAAAGAGGTAGCGCTAAAGCTGGGGATTTCTCAATCCTACATCTCGCGGCTTGAAAAGCGGATTATGCTCCGTCTGCGGAAGGAAGTTATCCGGCAAACCAGCTGTGTATAAGAAAATACTTGCAACTTTTTTGATGCTGTGTTACAATCGATACAGAATCATATCGATATAATACTGTATCGAAAGCGAGTTGGAAATTATGGAACGTAAGGAAATTTCAAAGTCGGTGCTTAAGAGATTGCCGGGCTATCTGGCTCACCTTAAAAACCTGCCGGAGGACACTGCCTATATTTCAGCGACGACCTTGGCCAACGCCCTTGGGATGGGTGAGGTACAGGTGCGTAAAGACCTGGCCATGGTTTCCGAGGGAGGCCGTCCCAAAATCGGCTATCTGCGGGAGCGGTTAATTGAAGATATCAGCCAGTTTTTGGGATACGATAATACTACGGATGCAATTCTGGTAGGCGCCGGTAAGCTTGGTCAGGCGCTTTTGGGATACAGTGGCTTTGAAGCTTACGGTCTAAATGTACTGGCAGCCTTCGATGCAAATCCTTCTGTACAGCAGACCGAGGAGGGGAAGCCTATTTATCCCATGGAGCAGCTGGAGCATTTTTGCCACAGCAACAATGTGCTTATGGGCATCATAACGGTTCCTGCGCAGTATGCGCAAAGTGTGTGTGACAAGCTGATTGCCTGCGGCATCAAGGCAATTTGGAATTTTGCGCCTACGCACCTGGATGTGCCGGAAAACATCCTGGTACAGAATGAGAATATGGCCACCTCACTTGCAGTGCTGTCCATGCACCTGCAGGCGCAGATAAAAGAAAAGAAATAATTAAATTTGGCTGCTGTAGGCTTAATCCTATTGCAGCCAAATTCTATAAAAAATGACCAATGACACTGTGTCATTGGTCAAAAAAAGTATCTTGCTTCGGTAATAGTGCCGGAATATTGGAAAGTTGCTTTATTGTGACAGGCTGCACACCGCAGTCAAACAGTGCCTGCATGGCTGGACTTCTATCATCATAGCCGCATATGGGAGTCCAGGCATGTCGGAGATTTCGCATGCACCCGTCCCATGTACCACCCTTTTTAAGGTCACTTTGCGCAACCAACGTCAACATACCGAGACAGTGAATCACGCGGTTTCGGCTCAATGCCCTCTGGGGCGTAAAAGCTGCATTAAAACCGTCCTCAGAGAGAAACAACACATTCTCCCGCAGGGGACATTTCTCCAAACTGTCGGCAACTACGCTGATGACAGTGCCCCCGGTGGCAAGACAGGCCTCCTGTGCTTCCCTGTCAGCGCCTCTGGCGTTGCCGGAAACAAGCGAGAAACCTTGCATTGCAATTTGGCGGCCTGCTTCCCGTGCAAAGGTAAGATTTTCCTGCCGCAGTTCCCGGCTGCCAACAAGTGCAACGGCTTTGTTTTGCAGCAGAGTCATATCGCCCTTTGCCCACAAAGAGCCTGGGCAGTCCATGCCCAACCGCTTGCGTAATTGCGGTGGATAGCATTGGCTGATACGGGTTATGGGGTAACAATCCTGTTGCCAGGCCTTTTCCAAATACCAGCGAAGGTGATCTGTCTGGGCAAGGAGTGTTAATATCTGCTGGGCTGTTGCATGGTCATAGCCCAGCGCCACTAAATCCGAAGGGGTCATATCCCGCTGAACCTCCGGCTTTTCCATCTGCCTTGCCCGCTGGGCAAGGGTGCGGAATTGGGCAACAGTCAATGGCTTTCGTTCGGGATTACCCAATGGGGAGGTCAGCAACAGGAAGCCCTGCTCACGGGCGTTCATTTAAAGCGCTTCTTAATGACAGGAGCCTTGATTTCTTCGGGTATCAAGGTGCCGGCCTCGCCAAGAAGCACGGGCTGAATCCGGTAATTGGAGAACTTGGCAATTTCATCAAGCTTTGCCTTTTCAGGGAAATTGCCGATAATGGACCAGGCAATACCCTTGCGCTTGGCACGGCCGGTTCTGCCAATGCGGTGCACATAGTACTCGTTTTCCTCTGGTATATCAAAATTGATAACACAGTCTACGTCATCCACGTCAATACCACGTGAGGCAACATCGGTAGCAATCAAAATGGCTAGCTTACCTTCACGGTAACGCTGCATGGTCTTTTCCCGCTGACTCTGACGGATATCACCATGGATGCAGTCGCAGTCAGCTCCGGCCCGCTGGAAATCGTCAGACAGCCGCTGGCACATATGCTTGGTGTTGCAGAAAATCATAACACGTTCATAACCCTGGGAGCGAATCAACCGCAGCGTGGTCTCCGCCTTTTCCAGAGGGGTGACGGTAATGGAATACTGGTCGATATCCGGGCGGTTCTCCTGTTTGGGCTCAACGGTGATTTCTACCTCATCACGCTGATACATCCAGGACACGGTCATGACTTCCTGGGAAATGGTTGCAGAGAACAGACCCAGATTCTTGCGGTTTTTAACCTTTTCGATAATTCGGGTTACATCCTTAAAGAAACCCATGTCCAGCATCCGGTCTGCCTCGTCCAACACAACAGTTTGGATTTTATCCAGACGGATATTTTTGCGGTTATAATGGTCCATGAGTCTGCCAGGGGTGGCAACCACAATCTGGGGCTTCTTTTCCAGCTGTTTGGCCTGACCCACGATACCTGCTCCGCCGTAAAGGACAGCAACACGGATGCCTTTAAAATATGTCAGCAGACTGCGCAGTTCATCTCCAATTTGAATAGCCAATTCCCGGGTAGGAGCCAGAATCAGACCCTGCACGTCAGAACATTCCGGGTCCACATGTTCAATCATGGGGATTCCGAAGGCGAAGGTCTTGCCGGTGCCGGTAGGGGCCTTGGCAATTACATCTTTCCATTGCATAAAGGAGGGAATTGCCTCCTGCTGAATGGTGGTTGGGTAGCCGTAACCCTTTTTTTCTAATGCTTTCAGCATGGCCTCGGATAGACCAAGCTGTGCAAATGTAATTGTGTCTTGCATATTTTTTATCCTTTAACATTGCTTAATTGCTTGTATTATAACATTTTCCAAGTGGACTTGCAACTATTTAAACAGAGTGGAAAACGGAGAAATCCGGGAGCGTTACAAACGCTCCCGGTTGATTGCATTATTTGGTGGGTTTGAAGCTGTCCTTCAAACTCACAGAGCGGTTGAATACCAAGTGTTCAGCGGAGGAATCCTTGCTGTCCGGGCAGAAGTAGCCAAGACGCATGAACTGGAAGGATGCCGGTGCCTTGGCATTGCCCAGGCTGGCCTCTACCTTGCAGTCGGTGAGAATCTCCAGAGAATTGGGATTCAGACAGGCGATGAAGTCCTTACCGGCAGCATCCGGGTCTGCGTCGTCAAACAGATTGCTGTACTGACGGACCTCTGCGTCCCGGCAGGTCTGGGCATCCACCCAGTGGATGGTTGCACCCTTGATTTTCCGCCCATCGGCAGGGTCACCGCCCTTGGAATCGGGATCATAGGTTGCCAGAACCTCCGTGACATTACCGTTTTCATCGGTAACACAGCCGGTGCACTGGATGACATAGGCACCCTTCAGACGGCACTCGGGGCCATCGGGATACAGCCGCTTATATTTGGGCACAGGATTTGCCAAAAAGTCGTCTGCTTCAATCCATAGATTCCGGGAGAAGGTGACGGGACGGGTGCCGTCCTCGGGCCTGTTGGGGTTGTTCTCACCTACAAAGGTCTCGGACTGGCCTTCGGGATAGTTGGTAATGGTCAGCTTTACGGGCTTGAGAACAGCCATGACACGCTGGGCAGTTTCGTTCAAGTCCTCACGCAGGCAGTGCTCCAGAAAAGCGTATTCAATGGTGTTGGGGGATTTGGCAACGCCTACCCGGTCGCAGAAATTACGAATGGAGGCAGGGGTGTAGCCGCGGCGGCGCAGACCGCAAAGTGTGGGCATCCGGGGGTCATCCCAGCCGGATACACGGCCTTCTTCTACCAGTTGGCGCAGCTTCCGCTTGGAAAGCACAGTGTGGTCAATGCCCAGTCTTGCAAACTCAATCTGACGGGGATGGTGGGGGACAGAGTCGTCTTCTACCACCCAGTTGTAGAGCGGACGGTGGTTTTCAAACTCCAAAGAGCACAGAGAGTGGGTAATACCCTCCAGAGCGTCCTGAATGGGGTGGGCAAAGTCGTACATGGGGTAGATACACCACTTGTCACCCTGCCGGTGATGATGCATATGGCGAATCCGGTAGATAACCGGGTCTCGCATGTTGAAGTTACCGGAAGCTAGGTCAATCTTAGCACGGAGCGTATAGCGGTTATCCTCAAATTCGCCAGCGCGCATCCGGGCAAACAGATCAAGGCTTTCCGCGATGGGACGGTCACGGTAAGGGGAAACTGCAGGCGTGTTCAGGTCACCGCGGTTTTCCTTAAACTGCTCGGGTGTCAGTTCACATACATAAGCCAGGCCTTTTTGAATCAGTTCTACTGCGTACTCGTAGTCCTTCTCAAAGTAGTCAGAGCCAAAATAGAAGCGGTCGCCCCAGTCAAAGCCCAGCCAGTGGATGTCTTCCTGAATGGCATGTACGTATTCCACATCCTCTTTGGTGGGGTTGGTATCGTCCATACGCAGGTTACACAGGCCACCGAACTTCTCGGCAGTGCCGAAGTCGATAATCAGTGCCTTACAGTGACCGATGTGCAGATAACCGTTAGGCTCCGGGGGAAACCGGGTGTGTACGGTCTTGCCGGCATAACGGCCGCCCTCTGCAATATCCTCTTCAATAAAGGCGTGGATGAAATTCTTGCTCTCGGTGATTTCAGCCATCTTGAAAATCCTCTCTTTTAATCAAATTACAAAATATTATAACCCATTCCCAATTCTTTTGCAACAGAAAAACAGGAATATTCTGTAATTATAGGGATTGTGCGGTTTAAATTCTGGATTAACAGAAAACATTTTTCAATTTTTGTGAAATTGTTGTTGTCAATTTGGTTGTCTTATTATAAAATAGGAAAGAATAAGGAAGGAGTGATTCCTTGTGCCTGAGATTAGGTATAAGCGTATCCTGCTGAAAATCAGCGGAGAGGCGTTGGCTGGTGAACAGCATAGAGGACTGGATTTTACGGTAATCAATTCTGTTTGTCGGGTAATTGCAAAATGTAAGGATTTGGGCGTGCAGATTGGTGTTGTGATTGGCGGCGGCAATTTCTGGCGCGGTGTGAAGGACGGAGCAGATAAAATGCAGCGTTCCCACGGCGATGCTATGGGTATGCTGGCGACGGTTATGAATTCTATCGCTGTTGCAGATGCTTTGGAAAAGCACGGTGTGGATGCCCGTGTTATGACGGCGGTTGAGATGAATAAATTTGCTGAGTACTTTACCCGTGATGCGGCGGACCGTTACTTAAATGAGGGCAAAGTGGTTATCTTTGCTGCCGGTACAGGCAATCCCTATTTTTCCACAGATACGGGCGCAGTGCTTCGCGGTGTGGAAATTGAGGCTGATGCCATACTGATGGCAAAGAACGTGGACGGTATTTACTCTGCCGACCCCAATGCGGATCCTACTGCAGTTAAGTTTGACAAGCTGACCTATGATGAGGTGCTGGCAAGACACTTAAAAGCAACGGATACCACAGCGATGACTTTGGCAATGGACAACCATATGACTCTGGTGTGCTTTGCCCTCAAAGACCCTGAAAATATTCTCCGCGTAGTTTGCGGTGAAAAAATCGGTACAATTGTAAAGGAGGATTAACCAATGAGCGTGGATTTCAAAGAATTTGCTAGAAAAATGGATAAGACCCTAAATGTGCTGGATGATAACTTCAGTGCTGTTCGGGCAGGCCGGGCCAACCCTAGGGTTCTGGACCGTATCAGCATCGAATATTATGGACAGGAGACTGCTCTTAATGGGGTAGCCACTATCTCTACGCCCGATGCCCGTTCCCTGGTGATTCAGCCCTGGGATACCAAGCTGCTCAGAGACATCGAAAAGGCAATTCAGCTGAGCGACTTGGGCATCAACCCCCAGAATGACGGCCGTGTCATCCGTCTTGTGTTCCCCCAGCTGACGGAAGAGCGCCGTAAGGATCTGATTAAACAGGTTAAGAAGTATGCTGAAGAAGGCAAGGTTGCTATGCGCAATATCCGCCGGGAAGGCATGGACTACATTAAAAACTTGAAGAAGAAGTCTGAGATCACTGAGGACGACCAGAAAAAAGCTGAGAAGGACCTGCAGGATATGCTGGATAAGTATATCAAGAAGGTTGATGAAGCGCTGGCTGCCAAGGAAAAGGAATTGATGGCGATTTAATCGCAACGGCATTGGGGGCGCTTGCGCCCCCAATATGTTAGTATAGGAGTCTAATATGGCAACGACCGAAAAAAATGAGAATAAACTGCCTGTCCCGCGCCATATTGCTATTATTATGGACGGTAACGGCCGCTGGGCAAAGAGCCGGGGATTGCCGCGTACGGCAGGACATGCGGCCGGTGCGGAGACATTCCGGCAAATTGCCAACCATTGCCGTGCGCTGGGTGTTGAATACCTGACGGTGTATGCTTTCTCCACGGAGAATTGGAAACGCTCCCAGGAGGAAGTGGCCGGAATCATGAAGCTGTTAGGCGCTTACTTAAAGGAAGCGTTGCAGGATATGGAAAAGAACCGTGTCCGTTTCCGCTTTTTTGGGGATTTGAGCCGATTGAGTCCCCAATTGCAGAAGCTTTGCGCCGAAGCCCAAAACCGTTCCGAGGCCTACGATGTGCAGGTGAATTTCTGCTTGAATTACGGCGGGCGGGATGAAATTGTCCGTGCTGCACAGGCGTTTGCCAAGGAGGTTGCGGAAGGAAAGCGGAAGCCGGAAGAGCTGACAGAGCAGAGTTTCTCCGGGTATTTGTATTCTGCGGATATTCCGGACCCGGAACTGATTATTCGCCCCTCCGGGGAGATGCGCACCAGCAATTTTCTGCTGTGGCAATCAGCCTACGCAGAGTATGTATTTTTGAATGTTCTGTGGCCGGATTTCGGACCCGATGATCTGGATGCGGCCATTGCGGAATACCACCGACGGAACCGTCGGTTTGGAGGTGTATAAACCATGAAAAAACGTGTGGTTACAGCGGCTGTGCTGCTGCCGCTGCTTCTGTTAGTGGTGCTGGTGCTGCCCAAAGTTTGGACGGCCGTGCTGTTTGGGCTGATGGCTGCCATTGGTGCCCATGAGCTGCTGGCGGGCACAGGTTTGGTGAAACAACCGCGGCTCATCGGCTATGCTATGGTTATGGCATTTGTTGTAGCTCTGTCCTGTGCGCTACCGTCTCTTTTCTTTACAGTAAGACTGACACTGTTTGTGTTTATCTGTTTGCTGTTTGGTGAAGTGTTGCTGTCCCGCACGAAACTGCCCTTTGAAAAGCTGGCAGTTACGTTTATGGCAGGTGTGGTGGTGCCTTATCTGCTTACTGCTTTAGTACGGATTCATAGCTGGAAAGATGGCCGGTTCTTTATTCTGATTCCCTTTGTGCTGGCCTTTTTGTCGGATACCGGTGCGTATTTTGCCGGGCGGGCATTTGGTAAGCACAAGCTGGCCCCTATTATTAGTCCCAATAAAACCGTTGAAGGCGTTGCAGGCGGTGTACTTGGTGCTATCGTTGGTATGATTCTATATTGCCTGGTGCTGCAGAAGGCCTTTGCGTTTGAAGTCAACTATTTGTACTGCGTCATTTACGGATTACTTGGCTCGTTGGCTGCTGTGTTTGGCGATTTGAGTTTCTCTGCGGTGAAGCGGCAGACCGGCATCAAGGACTATGGCAATCTGATTCCGGGTCATGGCGGTATTCTGGACAGATTTGATTCCATGACAATCGTTGCTCCTTTGGTAGAGTTACTTATGATTATAATTCCCGTGGCGGTGTAATAATGGTTAAGTGTGTGAGTATTTTAGGCTCTACCGGCTCTATCGGCCGACAAAGCCTGGATATTATTGATAATTTAAAAATTTCTGTGGCGGCACTCTCTGCCGGTACCAACGCAGAGCGGATGGCACAGCAATGCCGCAAATACCGGCCCAAACTGGCGGTCATGGCAACGCAAGCTGCGGCAGAAAACCTGCTCTCACGCATTTCTGACTTGCCCATTCAGGTTTTGTGGGGCGAGGAGGGACTGATTGCAGCGGCGACCGTTCCGGAAGCAGATTGCGTAATTACGGCAGTTGTGGGAATGGTTGGTTTGAAGCCCACGCTTGCGGCTATCCGGGCAAAAAAACGGATAGGACTTGCCAATAAGGAGACCCTGGTCTGTGCGGGTGAATTGGTGATGGCTGCAGCACGGGAGAATGATGTGGAGATTATCCCGGTGGATTCGGAGCACTCAGCAATATTCCAGTGCCTTATGGGCAGCCGCAGCAAGACGGAAATCAAAAAGATTATTCTGACTTGTTCCGGCGGGCCTTTCTTCGGGTTGCATAAAGAGGAACTTGATAAGGTGACGAAGGCAGATGCCCTGCGCCATCCCAATTGGAAGATGGGACCGAAAATCACCATCGACTGCGCTACCCTTATGAATAAGGGCTTGGAAGTAATAGAAGCCATGCGGCTGTATAACCTGCCGCTGGAGCAGGTGGATGTAGTGATTCACCGGCAGAGTATTGTTCACAGCCTTGTTGAGTTTACGGACGGTGCAGTTATGGCCCAGCTGGGAAGTCCGGATATGCGCTTGCCCATTCAGCTGGCGATGACCTATCCGGCCCGAACACCCTGTGTAGTAGAGCCGTTGGATTTGACTACCTGTGGGGCACTGACCTTTGCAAAACCGGACACGGAGGCCTTTCCCTGTCTGGCACTGGCAAGAGATTGTGCCAAAGCCGGAGGCACGGCATGCCCTGTAATGAATGGTGCTAATGAGGCTGCGGTAGCCTTATATTTGCAGGATAAAATTGGCTTCTATGATATTTACAGGTTGGTGTCCGGTGCGGTAGAGCGTGTCCCGTTTGTGAAAGACCCCTCTCTGGAGGAAATTTTAGAGGCTGATCGTCTGGCAAGATTGGCAGTTATGGAATAATATTGGATGGAATGACCCTATGAGTATTGTTTTTGCGATTCTCCTTTTCAGTGTACTGATTCTCCTGCATGAGCTGGGACATTTTGTAACAGCAAAGCTGTCCGGTGTGCAGGTGAATGAATTTGCCCTGTTTATGGGGCCCGCTATCTTCAAAAAGCAAATAGGGGAGACTTTATACTCCTTGCGGTGTATCCCTATCGGCGGATACTGCGCTATGGAGGGAGAAAATGAGGATACGGATAATCCCCGCTCTTTCCAGAAGGCTGCTTGGTGGAAACGGCTGATTATTTTGCTTGCGGGCTCGTTTATGAATTTTCTGACCGGGCTTGTGATTTTTGCTATCGTATTTGCCCCGGTAAAGCAATTTACTGTGCCGGAGATTGCACAGGTAGAAAAGGGCTGTACTGTGGTTCGGGAGGACGGCCTGCAAATTGGAGACCGTTTTATAGAAGTCAACGGGGAAAAAATTTATGTACAGTCAAATTTTGGCACACTGCTGAGTATAAAAGGCGGCGAGGTGCACGATTTGGTTGTGGAACGGGATGGAGAAATCCTGGAATTTAAAGATTACCGGATGGAAAAGCATCTGTTCCCCGGCGAGAAGATCGAACGGTATGGCTTTACATTTGGCGCAGAAGAGGCAACCTTTGGTAACCGGATAAAGTTCCTTTGGAATATGGCGCTGGATTCGGTGCGTACGGTGCGTCTGAGTTTACAGATGATGTTCAGCGGACAGGCGGGACTAAAGGATATGACAGGACCGGTTGGTATTGTACAGATTATGTCCGATACTGCTGAAGCTTCCGATACTACGCAGGATGCCCTGTTAAACATGCTGTATTTTGGCGGCTTTATCGCAATGAATCTGGCGGTGATGAATCTTCTGCCAATTCCAGCACTGGACGGCGGACGCGCACTGTTTCTGCTGCTGACCACTTTGATAGAGGCAATCACCCGCAAAAAGATTGATCCCAAATACGAGGGCTATATCCATGGCGCAGGAATGGTATTGCTGCTGGCACTGATGGCAGTAATTATGTTCAAGGATATTTTTGCCATTTTTAAGAGGTAAACCTATGACAAGACAGATTATGGTGGGCGGTGTGCCCATGGGCGGCGGTGTGCCAGTGGTAATTCAGTCCATGCTGAATACAAAGACCACAGATGTTGCTGGATCCCTTGCCCAGATTGCACAGCTGAAAGCAGCCGGATGCCAGATAGCCCGGCTGGCAGTACCCAATATGGAATCGGCAAAGACCTTTGGCGATATCTGCAGGGAAAGTGAACTGCCTCTGGTGGCGGATATCCACTTTGACTATAAGCTGGCAATTGCCGCTGCACAGGGCGGCGCTTCCAAGATCCGCATCAACCCCGGTAACATAGGGGGTGACGACAGGGTGGAGGCAGTGGTTGCCGTCTGCAAAGAAAAGAATATACCGATCCGGATCGGCGTCAATGGGGGGAGTCTCGATAAACGTCTGTTGGAAAAATACGGGCATCCTACGGCGGACGCACTGGTGGAAAGCGCATTCGAGCACTTGGAGCTACTGGAGAAGTTTGGGTTTTATGATACCTGTGTGTCCATGAAATCCTCTTCTGTGCCTACTATGGTGGCAGCGGCCCGGCTGTTCCGGGAAAAGTGTGATTATCCCATCCACATAGGTGTGACCGAGACAGGGCCTGTTCGGATGGGGCTCATGAAGTCTGCCATGGGCATCGGTGCACTACTGCTCGACGGCATCGGTGACACCATCCGGGTGAGTCTGACCGACGACCCTGTGGAGGAGGTCTACGCCGCCAAGGATATTTTGAGGGCGGCAGGCTTACGGAAGGAAGGCGTGAATATCATTTCCTGTCCTACCTGCGGCAGAACGCAGATTGATTTGATTGGACTTGTAAACCGGGTGGATGAAGCGCTCAAGAACTGTGAAAAGTCCATTACTGTGGCAGTGATGGGCTGTGTTGTCAACGGACCAGGAGAGGCACGGGAGGCAGATATTGGCATTGCCGGCGGCGATGGCTGCGGCATGCTGTTTGAAAAAGGTAAGCAGATTTGCAAGCTGCCTTATAATGAACTGCTGCCTGCGCTGCTGAAACGAATTGAGGAGCTATAAAAAACCCATGAACGAAAGCGTACGACTACTGAATATGTTTCCGGACTATGTGCCGCCTGAAGCCTTGAAAGGGGTGTTATCTCAGGCGGCCATTGTTGCTGCGGACATTGACCCCGATAGCCGTTGTGTAGAGGTATGCATTGAGTCATCCTGTTACATATCCCAAAGGCTATTGCATCAGGTTTCTGCGGAAATTGCGGCCTGTTACGGTCTGCGCCGTTTGACGATTCAGGCAGTCTACCCGCCGGACCAACTTTCCTGTATTGAACCCGAGGAACTGATGGGAATATTTACGAGCATCGATTCCATGACAAGAGGGTCTCTTGCCGGTGCACAGTGGACATGGGAGGGTCAGACGCTCCACATCCATCTGCGTGCCAACGGTGAGGCGTTGTTGGAGGAGTGTGCGCCTAAGGTGTGCAATTTGCTCAAAGAGCGGTTTTCGGCGGAAGCTGCCATTGTAGTCCATCCCGGTTCTTCCTTGGAGGGCCAGGCCTTATTTGATGCAATGGAAAAAATGCGCGGAGAAGTGATGGGTGATTTACCCAAGGTGTCTGTTGCAACCAAAAAAGAGCAGCCTGCGCAGGAAAATGGCGCTGTTTACGGCAAGCCCTTCAAGGGGAAGGTTACCCCTATGCAGGAGCTGGACCTGAATATGGGCAGTGTCATTGTAGAGGGCAGAGTGTTCGCTGTGGAGCACAAGGAACTGACAAAACGCAATGCCTGGGTCATCAAATTTGATATGACGGATAATTACGGCTCTGTGCGCGTCAGCCGCTTTATGGAAAACAGCGAAGCTAAACCCATTCTTGAAAATGTGAAAGTGGGTTCTGTATTGCAGGTGCAGGGTAAGCTGCAAATTGATAAATTCGACAACGAAATGGTTCTGTATCCCTTTGGCATTATGCCTGGTACGATGGAAAAACGCCGGGATACGACACCGGGAGAAAAGCGTGTGGAGCTGCATCTGCATACCATCATGTCCAATATGGACGCGCTGACCAACACCGAGGCGGCAATCAAGCAGGCAGCCGCCTGGGGACACCGGGCCATTGCCATTACTGACCACGGCTGTTGCCAGTCCTTTACCGATGCTCTACACACCGTTGAGCACTGGAAAGGCGCGCCCAAAGTGGCCGGAACGGATGAGGACATAAAGGTTCTCTATGGCTGTGAGGGTTACTTTGTTAATGATGTGGATGACCGGATCGTAGTGCATGGAGACCGGGACATGGAATTCCGGGATGCTTATGTGGCCTTTGATTTGGAGACCACGGGCTTGTCCTCTCAGGATGACCGAATCATCGAAATCGGTGCGGTGCTGATGAAGGATGGGCAGGAGCTCGACAGATTTCAGACCTTTGTGGACCCGGAACGGCCATTGGAGCGGAGAATTGTTGAACTTACCGGTATTACTGAGGAGATGCTTCAGGGTGCTCCCAAAATTCAGGAGGTGCTGCCGAAATTCCTGGAATTTGTTGGGCATCATATACTGGTTGCGCACAACGCGGATTTTGATACCGGGTTTATCCGGGCAGAGTGTGCCCGGCAGGGGCTGCCTTATACCTATACCTCAGCGGATACACTGATACTGGCGCAGAATTTGCTGCCGCAGTTGGGGAAATTCAAGCTGGATGTGGTGTCAAATGCATTAAGCCTGCCGGACTTCAACCATCACCGGGCGGCGGATGACGCAGTTACCTGTGGCATGATTATGTATAAGCTGATGCATCAGCTATCAGATATGGGCATCCACAATCTGCAGGCGGTGAACCCGGCTATGGAGGGCTTGCGCTCCCAGAACCGCATCGGAGACCGCCATGCCCGGCATATTATTCTGTTTGCTAAGAACCAGATGGGCCTGCGGAACCTGTATCATTTGATTTCCGATGCCAACCTGAAATACTTCAAGCGTGTTCCCAGAATTCCCAAATCCGTACTGATAGAGCTGCGGGAAGGTCTGATTATTGGCAGTGCCTGCGAGGCTGGAGAGCTGTTTCAGGCAATTATTGCCGGCAAAAGTGAGGATGAACTGAAGCGAATCGCTTCGTTCTACGACTATTTGGAGATACAGCCTATTGACAACAACCGGTTTATGCTGGCAAAGGGCATGGTGAAGGATGAGGAGGAACTGCGGGAGTTTAACCGCACCGTTGTGCGATTGGGCGAAGCATTGGGTAAGCCTGTGGTTGCTACCGGTGACGTGCATTTCCTGAACCCTGAGGATGAGATTTTTCGTCATATTCTTTTGGCGACGAAGGGCTTTGAGGATTGCGATAGGCCAAATCCCCTGTATTTCCGCACGACCGATGAAATGCTCAGGGAGTTTGCTTATCTGGGCGAAGGGAAGGCGCGGGAAGTGGTAATTACCAATCCAAACCTGATTGCAGATATGTGTGAGACGCTGCGTCCGGTACCCCATAACCTGTTCGCACCCAAGATTGAAAACTCCGTAGAGGATTTGAAAAAACTTGTTTACGGAAAAATGCACAGGCTTTACGGAGAAAACCCTCCGGAGCTGATTACCAAGCGTGTAGATACAGAACTCAATGACATTATTACCTGTCACTATGATGTGATCTACATGTCTGCCCAGCGCCTTGTGCAGAACTCTCTGGAAAACGGCTATCTGGTTGGTTCCCGTGGTTCTGTTGGCTCATCCATTGTAGCTTATATGTCCGGCATCACAGAGGTTAACTCCTTCCCACCCCACTATCGCTGTCCCAATCCCGAATGCAAATATACGACCTTTGATGTTCCAAAAGGGTTTGAGTGCGGCGCGGACTTGCCGGATGCGGTGTGCCCTAAGTGCGGTACGGCGTTTGAGAAGGATGGATTTAATATTCCCTTTGAAACGTTCCTTGGATTCGGCGGTGACAAGGTGCCGGATATCGACTTAAACTTCTCCGGTGAGTACCAGGCCAAAGCCCATGCATATTGTACGGAAATGTTCGGAAAATCCCATGTTTTCCGGGCCGGTACTGTTGGTACCGTGGCGGAAAAGACAGCATTCGGGTATGTGAAGAAATATCTTTCCGAACGCGGGAAAGCCGTTGGCAGGGCAGAGGAAAACCGTCTGGCTGCCGGCTGCGTGGGCGTTCGCCGTACGACTGGCCAGCACCCCGGCGGTTTGGTGGTTATTCCCCAGGAGAACGAGATTTGGGATTTTTGTCCGGTGCAGCACCCGGCAGATGACCCCAATTCCGACCAGATTACCACCCATTTTGAATATCACTCCATGGAGGAAAACCTCCTGAAACTGGACATGCTGGGCCATGATGACCCCACTATGATTCGGATGATGGAAGATGTGACCGGGGTGGATGCCAAGACAATCCCTCTGGATGACAAAAATACCATGTCCATCTTTACTTCCTCCAAGGTGCTGGGTTACGAAAACGACAAGATTCTCGGCCCTACCGGTGCAGTGGCGGTCCCGGAGTTTAATACCCGGTTCACCCGTGAGGTTTTGCTGGATACAAAACCTACGAAGTTTGACTTCCTGGTGCGAATTTCCGGCTACACCCACGGTACGGATGTGTGGCTGGGCAATGCTAAGGATTTGATCGTGTCTGGAACTGCGCAGGTGGACCAGACCATCGGCTGTCGTGACGACATTATGATTTACTTGATATCCTGTGGCATGCCGGAGAAGCGTTCCTTCAAAATCATGGAGGCTGTCCGTAAGGGCAGAGGTCTGCCGGATGGTGCGGAGGAAGAAATGCGGGCGGCGGGCGTTCCCGATTGGTATATCGGCTCCTGCAAGAAAATCAAGTACCTGTTTCCCAAGGCGCACGCGGTTGCCTATGTTATGATGGCGTTCCGCATTGCTTGGTTCAAAGTCTATCATCCACTGGCGTTCTATGCGGCATATTTTTACCGCCGCAGTCAAAAGGGCGGCTTTGATGCTGTGCTGATGACCCATGGCATGGAGTCGGTTCTTGGTAACATTCAAGCCATTGAGGACAATGAAAATGCCACGGATAAGGATCAGGATTTGCTGACCACACTGGAAGTGGCCTACGAATATTACCTGCGCGGCTTTGAATTTTTGCCAATCGACATTTACAAAAGCCATGCCACAAAGTTTTTGATTGTAGATGGGAAGCTGTTACCGCCCTTTGTATCCATTTCAGGTCTTGGTGAAAGCGCGGCCTGGGATTTGATGCATGGCCGGGAGGGAAAGCATTTTCTGTCACTGGAGGAGGTTGCGGCGGCCTGTCCCAAGGTCTCCAAAACCCATATGCAGATGCTAAAAGAGGCCGGTGCCTTCGGGGATTTGCCGGACACCAGCCAGGTTAGCTTGTTCTAAAGGAGTGATTGTATGCAAGACATTGGTATGCAGTTTCACATTCGCTGCAAAGAGGGGGATGTGGGTAGGTACTGTTTTTTGCCCGGAGATCCGGGCCGCTGTGAAGCCATCGCGGCGCATTTTACAGACCCTGTCCATGTAGCGCAGAACCGGGAGTATAACATTTATACAGGAACCTTGCTGGGAGAGAGAGTCAGTGTCTGTTCTACCGGCATAGGCGGCCCATCTGCAGCGATTGCTATGGAAGAATTGAGCGCTATCGGCGCGGATACCTTCATTCGGGTGGGTACTTGCGGCGGCATTGCCATGGATATTTTGCCGGGTGATGTGGTTGTTGCCACCGGTGCGATCCGTTTTGAACATACATCCATGGAGTATGCTCCCATTGAATTTCCGGCGGTACCGGATTTTGGCATTGCTGCGGCACTCAAGGCTGCCGGTGAGGATTTGGGTTATCGCACCCATACAGGTGTTGTCCAGTGTAAAGACTCCTTCTACGGCCAGCACAGTCCGGAAAAATCGCCGGTCTCCTGGGAGCTGCTTCAAAAGTGGGAGAGCTGGAAGCGATTGGGCGTAAAGGCCAGTGAGATGGAGTCAGCAGCACTGTTTGTAGTGGCTGCGGCATTGCAGGTTCGCTGCGGCAGCTGCTTCCATGTGGTTTGGAATCAGGAACGGGAAAAGGCCGGCCTGTTCCAACCTATGACCGAGGATACCGGCGGCGCAATTGCCGTTGGTATCGAGGCAATGAAACGTATAATTTTGGCAGACAGGACAAATAAAGAAAAGGGTGCGTTTTAAACGCACCCTTTCACTTTCTTTTTCGGTTCTATTTGTGACAGGATAACAGCGGTGAATACCAGTACACAACCGGCGGTCTCCCAAGGTGTGAGAACTTCCCGAAGGATCAGCCAGCCAAACAGTACGGCAAATACCGATTCCATACTCATAATGAGTGAAGCAGTAGAAGGCTCCAGATTCTTTTGACCGATAATCTGCATTGAGTAGGCTGCACCCATAGACAGGAATCCAACGTGTGCCAGCGGCAGCCAGCAGGCGGTGATGTCAGACCAGATGGGCGTTTCTGTAAGAAACATAACAATTGTGGAAAGAACCGTACAAACTAGTGCTTGCAACAAATTTAGACGCAGGGCATCCAGATCGGCAGCATACTTATCGACGAAGATAATCTGTACCGCAAACATAAGGGCGCAGCCCAGCAGCAGCAGGTCGCCTTTGCTGATGGAGGTAACCCCAACGCAGCTCAAGCAATATAGTCCGGCAACTGCAAGTACGACACTGACAGGTATCATTTTGGAGGGCTTTTTCTTGCGGAAAATACCAATAATCGGAACGATTACAATGTACATTGCAGTGAGGAATGCGGATTTTCCTGCATCTGTGTCAACAATACCCAACTGCTGTAAATTTGTTGCAAAAAACAAAGGCAGACCGCAAAGAATACCCGTTTTCCAAAGACGTGCATCCTTCCACCGCAAGAAAAAGCTGCCGCCTTCCGGATGAAAACGGTCAGAAATCCAAATTACAGGCACCAGGCCGATAACGGCAAGGCCGCAGCGGACTGCCTGAAAGGTAAATGGGCCGATATAGTCCATACCAACGCTCTGTGAGACAAAGGAGGAACCCCAAATAATGGTTGCCAGCAGAAGCCATAGACTGCTTTGGATTTTCTTTTTCATAAATGCCCTCTTTTCAACATGATTTGTTACTCTACCATATCCGGTAAATAATTGCAAGAGTGCATTTGCTTTTTGCCATAACTGTGATATAATAAGAAAAAACGCCAGGAGGTATATTATGGCAGAGACAACCAAAATCAGAAAGCGTTCTGAAATTCCCGTAGAGGATACCTGGGCTATAGAGGACTTATTTGCAACCGATGAGGTTTGGGAAACGGAACTTGCCGCACTGCAGCAGGAGCAGGAAAAACTGGCTGCCTACGCAGGCCGTCTCGGTGAGAGTCCGGAGTCACTGCTGGCATATTTGGAAAACATGGAACGGGTGAATGCCAAGGCTGAGCTTTTGGGCAATTACTGCATGCGCAAAGCCGACGTGGATACCCGGGACACCACGTATCAGGCAATGGTCGGTAAGTTTATAAGTGTCGTGGTAGCGCTGGGTGCGGCCATTAGCTTTGAGACACCGGAAATTGTGAGTATTCCCGATAAGACATTGGAAGCCTTTTATGCAGACTGCCCTGCTTTGGAGCACTTTCGCCGGTATTTGACAGATGCCCGTCGGCTGAAGGACCATATCCTGTCGGCTGCTGAGGAGAAGATTCTGGCTTCTGCCGGGGAACTGGCCCAGTCTCCGGATAATATTTATGGCATGTTTGCTGACGCCGATATCAAGTTTCCGGATGCAGTGGATGCCCAGGGGAATCCGCATCCTGTAAGCCAGGGAAGCTTTGTTGCCTGTGAGGAGAGTAGTGACCGGGTGCTTCGTAAGAGTGCCTATGAGAGTCTGTATCACAGCTTTGCAGCCTTTAAGAACACAGCTGCCGGCATTCTCAATGCTCAGAATAAGCAGCTGAAGTTCTTTGCGGAGGCTCGGAAATACGAGAGTGCTTTTGAGGCCTCTCTGGCAAGAACCAACGTGCCCACACAGGTGTATTTGAATCTCATTGAAGCAGTTCATCAGAATATGGACAAGATGCACCGTTATGTGCGCCTGCGTAAAAAACTGCTGGGTGTGGACGAACTGCATTTTTATGATGTATACACCCCACTGCTTCAGGATGTTGATAAGAAAATACCCTTCGCTGAGGCAAAGCGTACGGTTTATGATTCCCTGGCACCTTTGGGTGAGGACTACCGGAAAATCTTGAAAGAGGGCTTCGAGAACCGCTGGATTGACGTTTATGAAAACGAGGGCAAGCGTAGCGGTGCCTATTCTGCCGGCGCAGCCGTCCATCCTTATGTTCTGCTCAATTATACAGGAACGCTGGACAGCCAGTTCACCCTGGCCCATGAAATGGGTCACGCACTTCACTCCTATCATTCCAACAAGCACCAGAATCCCATTGATGCCGATTACGTGATTTTTGTTGCAGAGGTGGCCTCCACCTGTAATGAAGCGCTGCTGATGGAGTATCTGCTGGAAAAGACCACGGATAAGAAGGAGCGGGCATACCTTATCAACCATTTCCTGGATCAGTTTAAGGGCACATTGTACCGCCAGACCATGTTTGCAGAGTTCGAGCTGAACATTGGACGGATGGTGCAGGCAGGTCAGACCCTGACTGCGGATGTACTGTGCAGCGAGTACCGCCGTCTTAACGAGTTGTATTACGGCCCGGATATGGTGGTAGACGATGAAATTGCCATGGAATGGGCAAGAATCCCGCATTTCTACTACAACTACTATGTATTCCAGTATGCAACCGGCTACTCTGCAGCGATAGCCCTGTCCCGGCGGATTTTGAAGGAGGGCGAGCCTGCGGTTAAGGACTATATCCGTTTCCTGTCCGGCGGCTGCTCCAAGAGCCCGGTGGATCTGCTGAAGGACGCTGGCGTGGATATGTCCAGCCCCGAACCTGTTAATCAGGCACTGGAACTGTTCGGAAAGCTGCTGGATGAGATGGAAGCACTGATGGCGGACTGATGATGGAAAAATTGTTTATCCCCACCCTGCATACGTTCGCGATGAACAACATTTTTACCGGGTCTTGTGGCCTGTTTCGCTTCCGGGCAGTTCCCAAGGTGGTAATGAAAACCCCTAAGGAAGTGGATATGGAGAACAGTACCATAGAAGTGGAATACTGGCATGGACCTTTTTGCTACGAGAAAAGTGAAATGGAAGCAAAGAATGTTTTTCCTATGACGGAAGAGGGCAGGATTGCCATGGGGCAGTGGCTCGAAGAGAATATTTAGAGAAAGGCCCGGTATCAGCCGGGCCTTTTCCCATAAAGCGTGAAAAAATGTTGACATTCTGCAGTTTTATGGTAAAATACACGTGATAAGTAAATGCAATGAGGAAGCCAAGCAGAACCAAAGGTATTTCAGCGAGAGGGGATTGGTGAAAGCCCTCTGCCAGCCGTCTGCCAGCCACTTCCGAGCGGACCGGGATGACCGGTACGGGTGCTCCCGTTACAGGGCAGCTAAGATATCCTGTTTGGGATAATTAGGGTGGTACCGCGTTTTCCTCGCCCCTAAATTTGGGGTGGGGTTTCTTTTTTTGGAGGAACAGCTGTGAGCAAAGACAGAACTGAGCGTGTAGAATTGACTACGCTTGTAATGGTAACGGATGCACAGGGACGGATTTTGGTGCAGGACCGGCTGGATGCAGACTGGGGAGGGCTTTGCTTTCCCGGCGGTCACGTGGAACCGGGTGAGTCTTTTGTAAAAGCTGCCATCCGGGAGGTTTATGAGGAAACAGGCCTGCGTATTGAAAATCCCGCACTTTGCGGGGTGAAACAATTTCCCATTGACTGTGGTCGGTACATGGTGCTGTTTTTCCGTGCAGACCGCTACACCGGAGAATTGAGGGGATCTCAAGAAGGGCCGGTGTTCTGGTTGGACAAGGCACAGTTGCCAAACTACCGTCTGAGCGACAATTTTCAGGAAACCGTCGACCTTTTCTTCCATGATGACCAAAGCGAAATGTTTTGGCACCGTGAGGAAAATGGCTGGCAATTGGATATTTTATAAGTATTTTATTTGGAGGTAAACCAATGAGTAAGAAACCTTATGGTGTAAATGAACTGCGTGAGATGTTCCTGTCTTATTTTGAGAGCAAGGATCATCTGCGCCTGCCCAGCTTTTCTTTGATTCCCCAGAACGACGCATCCCTGCTGCTGATTAATTCCGGCATGGCACCTATGAAGCCCTATTTTAAGGGCGAAGTGGAGCCTCCCCGCAGAAGAGTCTGTACCTGCCAGAAGTGTATCCGTACCGGCGATATTGAGAACATCGGCAAGACCGCCCGTCACGGCACTTACTTTGAGATGCTGGGTAATTTCTCCTTCGGCGACTACTTCAAGCATGAAGCAATTGCATGGAGCTGGGAGTTTTTGACCAAGGTGGTTGGTCTGGAGGCTGACCGCCTGTATCCGTCTATCTACGAAAACGATGAGGAAGCTTTTGAAATCTGGAACAAGGAAATCGGTATTCCTGCTGAGAATATCTTCCGTTTCGGTAAGAGCGATAATTTCTGGGAGCACGGCTCCGGTCCCTGCGGCCCCTGCTCCGAGATTTACTATGACCGTGGCGAGAAGTACGGCTGCGGCAGTCCTGACTGCAAGGTCGGCTGTGAGTGTGACCGGTTTATGGAAGTCTGGAATAACGTATTCTCCCAGTTTGACAACGACGGACAGGGTAACTACACAGAACTGGCACAGAAGAACATCGACACCGGTATGGGTCTGGAGCGGTTGGCGGTTGTTTGCCAGGATGTAAACTCCCTGTTTGATGTGGATACGGTTATGAATATCACCAACCACGTCACTGCCATTACCGGCGCTTCCTATGGCCAGAGCACTAAGACTGATGTGAGCCTGCGTGTTATTACCGATCACATCCGTGCATCTACCTTCATGATTGCCGATGGTGTCCAGCCCACCAATGAGGGCCGTGGCTACGTGCTCCGCCGGCTGCTGCGCCGTGCTGCCCGTCATGGAAAACTGTTAGGTGTTAACCATCCGTTCCTGTATGAAGTTGTAGAGACGGTCATCCGTGAGAACGAGAGCCACTATACCTATCTGCGGGAGCGTGCTGACCACATCATTCGGGTGGTTAAGACAGAAGAAGAGAATTTTGCCCGCACCATCGACGGCGGTATGCGTATCTTTGCTGAGAAATTGGCTCAGCACAAGGAAAAGGGTGCAAAGGTGTTCTCCGGTGAGGATGCTTTCCTGCTGTCCGATACCTATGGCTTCCCTGTAGACCTGACAGTGGAAATGGTGGAAGATGAGGGAATGACCCTGGATATGGACAAGTTCCTGGCTTGCCGTGAGGAGCAGCGTGTACGCGCCCGTGAAGCCCGGAAGGCCCTTGGCGATTTGGGCTGGGCCGGTATTGACCTGGGTCTTGACACCACACCTACCAAGTTTGTAGGGTATGATGTTTTTAACAGCGACGCTGAAGTTCTGGCTGTTTGCGTTGGTGAGGAAGTTACTGGCTCCATTACCGGCGGTGAAAGCGGTATTGTCGTGCTGGATAAGACTCCGTTCTATGCGGAAATGGGCGGCCAGACTGCCGACCATGGTGTTATCATGGTAGGCGATTGCCGTTTTGAGGTGACCAATGTGCAGAAAGACAAGGGCGGTAAGTATCTGCACAGCGGCAACATGCTGCGGGGCACGATTAAAGTGGGCGATGTGGTTTGCGCATCCGTGGATGTGGAACGCCGGAAGGCCATTATGCGTGCCCACAGCGCGACCCACCTGCTGCAGAAGGCACTGACCAGCGTTTTGGGTGACCATGTGCATCAGGCTGGTTCCTTGGTAGAACCGGACCGTCTGCGTTTCGACTTTACCCACTATTCTGCCGTAACGCCTGAAGAACTGGCAAAGGTGGATGCCATTGTGCAGTCTGCCGTGCTGGAGGGTTACGGTGTGGATATCCGGGAAATGCCCATTGAAGAGGCAAAGCAGATGGGTGCAACGGCTCTGTTCAGTGAAAAGTACGGTGATACTGTCCGGGTTGTCAATATGGGCGGTTACTCCATCGAACTGTGCGGCGGTACGCATTTGGACAATACCGCAAAGGTCGGCCCGTTCCGGATCGAGAGCGAGGGCTCTGTTGCTTCCGGTGTTCGCCGGATTGAGGCTATTACCGGTAAGCTCTGTCTGGCTGAGATGGATAAGAACCGGGAGCGGGTGTACAATGCCTGCGCTATTTTGAAAACAAAGCCTGCAGAGCTTGCGCAAAAGCTGGAAAGTCAGATTGAGGAAATTAAGAGCCTCAAGCGTGCTGTTGAGGCATTTAAGGCTCGGGAGACCGCGGGAGAAGTGGACCGTTTCCTGTTTGGCGCCAGAACCGTAGGCGGTTTGCATGTGATTACAGCTACAGTTCCGGATGCAGATGCAGCTAAGCTGCGTCAGATGGGCGACACGCTGCGGGACAAGGCCTCGGATGTTGTGGCAGTTCTGTCCAGCGTCAATGCAGATAAAATCACTTTCCTGGCAGTCTGCGGCAAGGATGCGATCGCAAAGGGTATGAAAGCCGGTGAGCTTGTGAAACTGGTTTGCACCACCTGCGGAGGCAGCGGCGGCGGTAAGCCTGACTCCGCCATGGGCGGCGGTAAGGATGCGACCAAGGTAGACGATGCACTGGCTTTGGTTGACAACTATGTAGCATCCAAGCTTTCTTAAATACAGGCAAAGGGCGCTGATATTCAGCGTCCTTTGCGGCATAAAAGGAGACGAATCCGTGCGAAAGCTTATGTGGTTTACGCTGGGTTTTACAGTGGCGTGCACAATAGGTGTATATTGGGCTTTCGGCATATGGTTATTCTTGCTGATGCTGTTTGGCGGTGCGGTCACGGTTGCCCTGTTCTTTCTAAAATCAAAAGCAGGCAAAAAGACTTTTACTGCGATGCTTGGGTTTACCGTTGGTATTTTTTGGCTTTGGGGTTTTGATGTCGTCCGTTTGTCTCAAGCCAGAGACTATGACGGAATAGTGGTAGATGGAGTCGTTGAAATAACCGATTACAGTTGGGAAACGGAAAATGGCATATCGGTTACTGGCAGGATTACGCTGGAGGACAGCGTCTATCGTGTCCAGTTGTACCGTTATCAAAAGGATACGTTGGCACCGGGGGATAAGGTAATTGGACAGTTCCGGCTGCGGTATACGGCTGACGGAGGCGAAAAAGCGCCGACGTATCACCAGGGAAAAGGTATTTTTCTGCTGGCCTACGCGGTTGGGGATACAGAAATTTCCAGAGCGGAAGTAGTGCCGTGGAGTCAGTTTGCAGTCACTTTACGGCGGAGTATTCTGGAAAGACTTGATAATTTATTTCCGATAGATACCGTTGGGTTTGCACGGGCGTTGCTGCTGGGTGATACCAGTAGGCTCTCCTATGAAGTGGACAGATCTTTTCAAACAAGCGGAATTAGCCATGTGATTGCTGTTTCCGGTATGCACGTTTCTATCCTTTTTTCACTGATATACACCCTCTGCGGAAAACGACGGGTGCTGACAGCTGGTTTGGGGATTCCAATGTTGCTTCTGTTTGCAGCGGTTGCGGGTTTTACCCCCTCCATCATCCGCGCATGTATTATGCAGAGCCTTATGATTATGGCACTGCTGCTGAATAAAGAATACGACCCGCCTACGGCCCTTTCATTTGCTGTACTTACTATGCTTGCTGCAAATCCGCTGATGATAACCTCTGTGGGTTTTCAATTGTCAGTGGGGTGCATGGTGGGAATCTTCCTGTTTTCTGGCAGGATTTACCGCTATCTGCTGAACGAAAAAAGACTGGGTCCAGCAAAGGGGAAATCTTTGAAATCCAGGCTCATTCGCTGGTTTGCAGGTGCGGTATCTATGACGTTAGGTGCTACTGTGGCAACTACGCCCCTATGTGCATATTATTTTGGCTCTGTCAGTATCGTGGGGGTTTTGACCAATTTACTGACCCTTTGGGTAATAACCTTTATCTTCTATGGAATTATGCTGGCGTGCCTGCAGTCGCTGCTTTGGTTTCCTCTGGGTGCAGCAGTTGCAGAGGTGATATCCTGGCCTATGCGGTATGTACTGGTGGTTGCAAAGGTATTGGCGAAGTTTCCGATGGGAGCGGTGTTTATGAATAATGCATACATAATTGCTTGGTTAATATTTACGTACGTTCTTATTAGTGTGTTTCTGGCAGGTAAGAAGAAACATCCGGT
The DNA here is from genome assembly GCA_045637585.1 of Faecousia sp. Taxonomy (GTDB): domain Bacteria; phylum Bacillota; class Clostridia; order Oscillospirales; family Oscillospiraceae; genus Faecousia. The sequence continues at coordinate 40,786 of JAZTZS010000022.1, forward strand.
TGTGCTTGGCGTCTGTATCGCACTGGGACTTTGTGTTTCGGTAGCGCTGTCCTGGATAGAGCCACGGTTGGACAATTACCGGGTTACAGTCCTGGATGTGGGGCAGGGGCAGTGTATCCTGCTGCAAAATGAAAATCGGTACTACATGGTGGATTGCGGTGGGGATTACGGCGATTCCGCCGCGGATATTGCGGCGGGACAGCTTCTTTCACAGGGTATTACAAAGCTGGACGGTCTTGTGCTGACCCATTATGATGCGGACCACGCCGGCGGTGCAGAGGCGCTTCTGTCACGAATTCCTGCCAAGGCGCTGTATTTGCCGGATACAGAAGAGGATAACAAAATCCGGAATACACTGGAAGCGCTATACGACGATAGAATTATATGGCTCGACAGTGGAGAGACTCTTGTAACAGAGGATTTTCCGGCGACACTGTTTGCTGCAGATGGAGAAAAGACCGGAAATGAAAGCAGTATATGCATCTTGTTTCAGCCGGGAAATTGTGATATACTAATAACCGGCGACAGAGACAGTAACGGCGAACTCTCACTCATGGAACAAGTACAGCTTCCTGAACTGGAACTCCTGGTTGTTGGACACCATGGCTCGAAAAGCTCAACCAGTATGGAATTGCTGCGTGCTACCACACCGGAAATGGCGGTGATATCTGTGGGTGAGGGAAATGCTTACGGTCATCCCACACAGGCTGTATTGGATCGGTTGGAAATGATGGGCTGCCAAGTATGGCGTACGGACTTAGATGGAACGCTGATTTTTAGGGGGTGAACACATGGCGAAGAAAAGTATGCAGCCGGATGGTTTGCAGGGATTGAAAACTGCAATCCGGGAAAAGAATCCGGCACGGCTGTACTTTTTCCATGGTGAAGAGACCTTCTTACTACAGCATTATTTAGGTCAGCTGAGGAAGTCGTTGATTGAAGAACTCACAGAATCCTTTAATTTCCACAAGCTGACCAGCGAGACATTTGACATGCAGACATTTGCAGACGCGGTGGAGAATCTGCCGATGATGGCGGAACACACAATGGTGTGGGTGGATGAAATTGACATCTTTAAGCTGCCGGAGAGTGACCGGGAAAAGCTCATAGAAGTTTTCTCGGATATTCCCGCGTACTGTACTGTTGTGTTCACCTTTGAGACCACCCAATGGAAACCGGATAAGCGGCTGAAAAAGCTGTGGGATGCCGTAGAGAAGCATGGTGAGGTCATCGAATTTGCGAAGCAAGACCAACGGGATTTGATTGCGTGGACAACCCGGCATTTTGCTGCCAATAAAAAACAGATTACACCGGATTTATGCAGCTATCTCATTGACATCACCGGCGGTACTATGACGGCCATTGCCGGTGAAGTCTCCAAAATCTGTGCCTATTCAGGTTCGGAAATCATCCGCAAAAGCGATATCGATGCAGTTGTGGAGCCGGTTCTGGATGCTGTTGTATTTCAGATGACGGATCTGCTGGGACAGGAGGCATATGGCCCTGCTCTGCAGAAGCTAGGGCAATTGCGAAAAATGCAGCAGGAGCCGATTGCTATGTTAGGCGCTATTGGTGCGCATTTTCGCCGTCTGGCTACCGCAAGAACACTACTGGACAACGGCAGATCTTCTGGAGATTTGATGCGGCTTTGCGGACTCAGTGATTACGCTGCCAGAAAAACTATGTCATCTGCCGGAAAATTCTCCACTCGGTTTTACGCCAAGGCTGCTGAACTGATACTGGAGACAGACTATGGAATGAAAACCTCTTTTGACGATCCGGACAGACTGCTGGAATTGCTGGTGTTGCGGCTGGCACAGGAGGCACGGAATGGTTAGTATTCAGGAAGCCATTGTGGTAGAGGGCCGGTATGATAAAAACACACTGGCTCAGCTTGTGGATGCGCCGATTTTAGAGACCTCCGGTTTTGGCATCATGAAGAATAAGGCGCAGCTTGCGCTATTGCGCAAGGTGGCGAAGCTGCGTGGACTAATTGTGTTTACAGACTCGGATGGCGCGGGATTTGTAATTCGCAACTTTTTGAAAAGTGCGATTGAACCCCAGTATCTCAAGCATGCCTATATTCCGGATGTTCTTGGAAAAGAGCGGCGTAAAACCGCACCCGGCAAGGAGGGAAAGCTGGGCGTTGAGGGGATGTCTCCGGAAGTGATTCTGGAGTGTCTTCGCAGAGCGGGAGCGACCTTTTCCGGGGAGCAGGCCCGTCTACAGCAGAATATCACAAAACAGGATTTGATGGCACTGGGGCTTTCCGGCGGCGCCGGCAGCAGCCAGAAACGCTTGACACTGTTAAAACAGCTGGATTTGCCGGAACATATGAGCAGCAACGCTATGCTGCAGGCACTGAATCTATTGATGACATTGGATGAACTGAAAGCGGCATTGGAGAAATGCAATGATTGATATACAGGTCAAAAACTTAACAAAGTTTTTTGTAATAGGGGAAAATCTGCTGGAGGATCTGAGTTTTGAGATTCAAGAGGGAGAGCGTGTAGCCATTCTGGGCCGTAACGGCTGCGGAAAAACAACCCTTTTCAACATTCTCACTGGGCAGATGGACTATGATTCCGGTGAGGTGTTTGTCAATCCTCATAAACGTTTGGGACTCATATCCCAGATTCCTAAATTTCCCTGCGGTTATACCGTGGAGGATGTGTTACGCTCGGCCTTTGCACCACTGACAAAAACACGGGAACGGATGCAGCTTTTGGAGCATCAGATGAGTTGCGGTGCCACAGAAGAACAGCTGCGGGAATATGATGTGCTGATAAATCGGTTCCAGGCTGGTGGCGGCTATGATATGGATGTGGAAACAGATAAAATCTGTAATGGTCTTGGGATTCTTCCGGAGCAGCGAATACAACTATTCGACAGCCTTTCCGGCGGTGAAAAAACCCGGGTAAACCTTGCAAGACTCTTGCTGGAAAGGACAGATATCCTCCTGTTGGACGAGCCCACAAACCATCTGGATTTAAAGAGCGTGGAATGGTTGGAGGGGTATATTAACAGCTTTAAAGGTACTGTTTTGGCCATCTCTCACGACCGGTATTTCTTAGACACCGTGGCAGACCGGGTTATAGAAATCGTGGACGGTCATGGTGAGTATTATTCCGGAAACTACTCCTTTTACATTGAAGAAAAGCAAGCGCGTTTTAATCTGCAGCTGAAGCAATATGAGCAGGAGCAGGCAAAGCTGAAGCAGCTAGGGTATACAGTAGAGCGGATGAAGGGCTGGGGTATTAACAACCGCACCCTCTACCGCCGTGCAATGTCCATCCAGCACCGAATGGAGCGAATTGAAAAAACAAAGCGCCCAACCAAGGAAAAAACCATGAAAGCCACCTTTGGGGAAAAAGAGTTTTCCGGAGATGTGGTATTTAAAATGAAAAACGTTGCCAAGGCGTTCGGAGAACGGACACTGTTTTCGGATGTAAATCTGAATGTGGAAGGCGGCGAGCGGATAGCTTTATTGGGCGATAATGGCACGGGTAAATCCACATTTATCAAGTGCCTGCTTGGGGATGAGGACTGTCAGGGAAAGATTCAGTTTGGTCCCACAGTGAAATGGGGATACTTACCGCAGATCATTCATTTTGACCATCCGGAGCGCAGTCTGTACGATACCATGCTCTATGAGAAAAACTGTACTCCACAGACTGCCCGTGACCGTTTGGGGGCCTTTTTGTTCCAGGGTGAGGATGTGTTCAAAAGCGTGGGTAATCTGTCTGGCGGCGAGCAGTCCCGTTTGCGGCTGTGTATGCTCATGGATGAAAAGATCAACCTCTTGATTCTGGACGAACCTACCAACCACTTGGATATCGCCTCTCGGGAATGGGTCGAGGCGGCAATTGAGGAGTTTGAGGGCGTACTGCTGTTTGTTTCCCATGACCGATACTTTATTGAAAAATTCGCAGAGCGTATCTGGCTTCTGGAGGACGGTACTATCCGGGATTTTCGCTGCGGATACAGCAAATACCGTTCTATTTTGGAGCGGGAGGCGATGCAGAAGGCCCCGGTGACTGCTGCACCGAAACCGAAAAAAGAATGCCCCAAGGGCGGCACCAAGGATTTGGATAAGCTAGTGCGCCGATTGGAGCGGGAAATTGAGAAGCAGGAACACCTGCTTGCTGAATTAGACAGCAAAATTGAAGCTGCCGCAGCCGATTATCAGGAGTTGACCCGGCTTCTGGGAGAAAAAGATACTCAAGAAACGGTGTTAATGGATTTAATGGAGCAGTGGGAAACTGCTCAGGAATAAATAGTTAGGAGTGTATAAAATGAGTTCTTGCAATGGAAATTGTTCCTCCTGCAGCAGTGCTGACTGCGGTGACCGGAAAAAAGAGAGTATGCTGGCGAAATTGAATCCCAAATCCAGCGTAAAAAAGGTGATTGCAGTGGTGTCCGGCAAGGGCGGTGTGGGAAAATCGACAGTGACTTCTATGCTGGCGGTTGCCATGGCCAAAAAGGGCAAACGGGTTGGCGTGTTGGATGCGGATATCACAGGCCCTTCTGCGCCCACAGCCTTTGGTGTGAATGAGTGCCAGGGCGCCTCGGATGAGGGACTGCATCCTGCACTTACCACTACTGGAATCCAGGTGATGTCCATCAATCTGCTGCTGGACAACAGCACTGACCCGGTAGTCTGGCGTGGCCCTGTAATTGCCGGTGCAGTCAAGCAGTTCTGGACAGATGTTATCTGGGAGGATGTGGACTATATGTTCGTGGATATGCCTCCCGGAACTGGCGATGTTCCGCTGACGGTATTCCAAAGCTTGCCGGTTGACGGCGTTGTAATTGTTACCAGCCCGCAGGATTTGGTGTCGATGATTGTAGCAAAGGCTGTGAAGATGGCCAATATGATGCACATTCCGGTGCTTGGCTTCGTGGAGAACTATTCTTATCTGGAGTGCCCCGACTGTCACAAGCGAATTTCAGTATTTGGAAAAAGCCGGCTGGATGAGGTCGCTGCGGCATTTAATCTGCCTGTTCTGGCAAGACTGCCCATTGACCCCCGGGTAGCGGAAAGCTATGACAGTGGCCTAATGGAGACTGTGAATACCGATTGCATGGAACCGGTTGTTGCGGCCATAGAAGAAGCAAATTGACAGAAAAAGAGCGAGCTGTTTATCTGCTCGCTCTTTTGGCTCTTTCATTATTTAGTCATTTGTGTAGTTATCGAAGTAACCCTGAATATAGACAATCGGAGTGCCCTTGTCGCCGGAACCGGAGGTCAGGTCGCACAGAGAGCCGATCAAGTCAGTCAAGCGACGGGGGGTAGTACCCTGAGAAACCATGCTGCCCACCAGGCTGGAGCCATCCTTCTGCTGAATCTTAGTCTTAATCGCATCCCGTAGGGCTTCGCCGGACAGGTCAGCAAAGTCGTTGTCTGCCAGATACTTCAGCTTCAGTTCATTGGGTGTTCCTTCCAAACCAGGGGTGTAAGCGGGGGAGACCACAGGGTCTGCTAGCTCCCAAATCTTACCTACGGGATCCTTAAAAGCACCGTCGCCGTATACCATGACTTCAATGTGTTTTCCGGTGAGCTCCAGAAGCTTCGCCTGAATTTCCAGAACAAGATCCTGGCAGTCCCGGGGGAACAGCTTCACGGAATCCTCGGTGGATTTGTTGGAACCCAACAGACCGTAGCGGGGATTATAGCCGCTGCCATTTACGGGGGCGGTCATGATCTCGTCCATACCGTAGACACGTTCTGCGCCGGCAGCCTTCAAAAGACGCTTTGTGCGCTCACGGGTGTGAATGTCGCAATTGAGCACGTTTTTTGTGTAGTTGAGGATTGCGCGGGGATCGTTGGCAAAGACAATCTCAACCTCTGTGCCGCACTCCTTAATCAAGGTACCGTAGTATTCTACATAGTCAACACCGGTAAAGGGGTGCTTGATATAGCCGAACAACTCCCGGTAGCGGTTTTCTGTCAGAATATCACGGTAGGGGTCAACATTGTGCTTATCAATCAAATCCCAGTCAACAAGGTGGTTACCCACCTCGTCAGAGGGATAGCTGAGCATCAGTACGACCTTCTTGCAGCCCTTTGCGATACCGCGCAGGCAGATAGAGAAACGGTTACGGCTGAGAATGGGGAAGATAACGCCTACAGTCTCACCGCCGAATTTATTACGGACATCCTCCGCAATATTATCTACAGTAGCGTAATTGCCCTGGGAACGTGCAACAATGGCTTCTGTCATGGCGACTACGTCCCGGTCACGGGGGGTCAGACCATCTACCTTCATTGCTTCGCGAATTGAATCGGTGACGATTTCTGCCAGGTTATCACCCTGACGGATAATGGGAGCGCGGACACCCATAGAAACAGTACCCAACATTCGGCTCATACACAACACGTCCAATCTTGTTAATTAATATAGTGTTTTGCGTTCTACGCTTTTACCTGCATATTATAATACAAAAAACGTTGTTTGTAAAACAAAATAATTATAAATTTGAAGAGAAAAAGCTGGTAATTTCATACAAAAGGTCCGCAGTGCGCGTTTAGGGGAGCAAATTTAACTGTTGTTTCCAACGCAGAATCCTTAAAACAGAAGCGTTTATCTGCTCTTCTGTAATTCTGCCACTTTTGACAGCCTCAAGTACAGCTGTGTACTGCGTTTCATAAGACCAGCTGCACAACAAGTCGTTTCCTGCGAGGATAGCCAGCACAGCGGCTTCGCCCTGCCCGTAATGGTCGGTGATGGCGTCCATTTGCAGATCGTCCGTTATGATAACGCCGGTAAAGCCCATCTTGTTGCGCAGATAGTCATGGATAGCGGGGGAGAGTGTGGCGGGGGATTGCGCATCGATGGCTGTTACAATGGTGTGGCTGACCATGATAGCACCACATCCAGCGTCGATACCCGCTTGGAATGGAACCAAATCCACACTTTCCAGTTCTGCCAGAGAGCGGTTATCCACCGCCATTGCCACATGGGTGTCGGTATTGTTCCCATACCCGGGAAAATGCTTCAGAACACTTCCTACATGATGCGAACGCATAATATCAATAATGGATGTGATGCACTGGGCGGTTATTTCCGCGCTTTGTCCCAAGGAACGGCTGTACATAAAGGCATTAGGGTCTGTTGTGATATCGCATACGGGTGCCATGTTTACATTGATGCCTAAATCCTGCAGCAGCAGGCACTTCTCGGCCTCTGTCTGGGATAGAAGGGGGATACCGCCTTCGTTAAACAGTTTTCTGGGAGAGGGAAATCTGTTTGCGCGGAATTGTGTGTACGCGCTGGCTCGGCAGACACTGCCGCCTTCCTCATCGACAGCGATCAGCATGGGAATAGAAGCGGCTGCCTGATAAGCGGAAATTGTCTGCTGTACGGCCTCAGGGGTTTTTCCGTTGAAGGCAGAGTCAAACAGGATATATCCACCTAAATGGTGCGACGCAATGACAGAAAGAGGATCCGCCGGCGGGGCAACCAAAAACAGCTGGCCTACCCGCTCTTCCAATGTCATGGTTTCCAGCAGTAGCGATAAAGGATCTGGGGGTTCGGTGTTCAGCGGAGCAGTTGTTTCTGTGGAATCTGTAGCAGCTGCGGTTGTAGTTGCGATATCTGAAGGTGCTGAGGGTATAACTTCGGGTACTTGCGCGCAACCGGTCAGCAGAAATGCAATGCACATAAATAGAGAAATAGGCTTCATAGAATCACCTCAGCATTAGTATAACACAAAATATTAAAAAAGAAAGACTGTTACCATGTTGTGTTTTTTGGTCGGTGAGGTGATTTACGCAGTATAATAGAAAATTCCGCGCCTTATTTGGTAGGGTAAACAACATTTTTAATATCAAAAAGACCGTTCCCTGTGGGGAAACGGCCTTTTAATGGACGGACTTCAAATATCAAGTGCGTTCGAGTGCTCTGTTTACAATGTACCAAAGGATGATCAAAATAATCAGGAACGGAATATAGGCCATTAAAGCAGCGGATGTGATAGATATTGCTGTGATACCAATATACCGTAGTACCGTAATCAACAATATCAACAAGCCGGTGGTGAGAATGGCGCGCGTGATCTGCTTGCCAACAATGTTAGCAAAGAAGAAAGTGTACAGCGCGGCAATCAAGGGGTTTACTGTTGACAGGATGATTCCTACCAGCAGTCTCAATGCGCCGGTCAAAAGCATGAGGATCAGCAATGCCAGCAAGATGGTAGGGGCATAGGTCACAATACCCTCTGGCAGAAGACGGGTAAATAAGGCTGTAAACGCAAAGTGAAGGAGCAAAGCCATCCCAACGGTCATGCATCGGAAGAAAATCCAGCTAAAAATGTTTTTCCCCTGGGGCAACCAGGTTTCAACTAGATTTACCAGGAAAGCAAGAATGATCATGCTTAACACCTGTGAACAAATTATGGTGTAGTCAGCGTCTGCAAAGGAGAACAGCATCAGAGAATCTCCGGAAAAGGAAACAAGGGGGAGGGAAGCGACAAGGTGTTGAAGATCCGTCCCTGTGCTTCTTAGAATGACCGTCAGCGTGTAGATAAATAAAATACTGATTGCTGAGGAGACGGCAATGCTTAGGTTTGACTTTTTCCCGAACACGAACCTGCCCAGTAAACTGAAAACAAGGAGGCCGGCCAGTATGATGGCGCCGGCTTTCAGTAAATACCAAAAGTCCCATCCCAGACCGTTCAAATAGTTCATTAATGATTCCATACAAACCTCCAATAAAGGAAACAGCCGCCGTTGCCGGCGGCTGTAAATCTTTTTGAAGTAAGATTACTTCATTTCGGCTTCGGCGCCAGCTTCCTTCAGCTCTGCAACCATCTTCTCAGCATCTTCCTTGGAGACAGCTTCCTTCAGAGTCTTGGGGCAGTTGTCAACCAGATCCTTAGCGTCCTTCAGACCCAGGCCGGTAACAGCACGAACAACCTTGATAACGTTCAGCTTGGAAGCGCCAGCGCTCTTCAGGATAACGTCAAACTCGGTCTTCTCTTCAACCTCGGCAGCAGCGGCAACAGCGGGGCCGGCAACAGCAGCGGCAGCGGCGGAAACGCCGAAAACTTCCTCCAGAGTGTGAACCAGCTCGGACAGCTCCAGAACGGTCAGACCCTTTACTTCTTCAACGAGAGCAGTGATTTTTTCACTAGCCATGGTAAAATCCTCCTAAATAGTTATGTTTGTAGAATTTGTGTTAATTTACGAGATCAAGCTTCTGCAGACTCGGCTGCGGGAGCGCCGCCTTCCTTCTGGATACGAATCTGATCCAAGACGAAAGCCAGGCTGGAGATAGGAGCCAGGAAAGTACCAAGTACCTGAGCGACCAGAGCATTCTTGCTGGGCAGTTCGCCGAAGGAGCTCAGCTGCTCTGCGGACAGAACGCTGCCTTCAACAATGCCGCCTTTTATGGCCAGGGGGAGCTTGTTCTTCTTGGCAAACTCGCATACGATACGAGCGGGAGCAATGGGGTCGCCGGTGGTGCAGGCCATGGCGGTAGTGCCGTTGAGAATCTCATCGAAGTCATAGCCGCAATCCTTAGCAGCAAAACGGGTCAGAGTGTTCTTAACAACAGAGTACTCAACCTCGGCATCCCGGAACTGCTTACGCAGAGCGGTATCCTGAGCAACGGTGATACCCTTGTAGTCAACAAAAACAACGGAAGTAGCATCCTTGATTTTGCCGGTCAGAGCTTCGACCACTGCCTTCTTGCTCTCAAGAACCTTTGCGTTGGGCATGTGTTTTTCACCTCCGAAAAAATAAGTGTCTTTCTGCCAAAAGACAGAAAGACACGCAGAAATCTTATCAGCGTACCTCGGCAGGATTTATGGCCAATGCCACCTGCTGTCTATGGCAACTCTGGTATTTTAACACTTATGTGTGCAAATGTCAAGTGTTATTTTCTGTTTTTTAGCAATAACTTCATGAATTAGGCAATTTATTATGAGGCAAAGTACCGTTTTAATGCCTGCAGGTGGGCGCTGCTGAGATTGGTTAAGGGTAGCCGGCACTCGCCGCAGTCAAAACCGATTTCCTGCATGGCAGCTTTTGCTGGTATGGGGTTTACCTCGCAAAATAGCAGGTCAATGAGTGGCAAAAGCTGGCACTGGAGTGCTGCTGCTGTGTCGAAATCCCCTGCAAGAGCAGCATTTACCATGGAAACAGTTTCTCTGGGACAGACATTGGATAATACAGAGATTACTCCAACCCCACCCAATGACATAACAGGTACAATTTGGTCATCATTTCCGGACCAGACGGAAAAGTCTCCAGGACAAGATTGGCGGATACGGGCAATTTTCGTGATATCGGTGCTGGCTTCCTTCGCACCGGCAATATTTGGTACGGCGGACAGACGCTTATATACCGATACCGGAATGTCTACACCGGTACGGGAGGGAACATTGTAGATGATAATTGGCAGACTGACTGCCTGCGCTATGGAGAGATAGTGGGCATAGAGGCCCTCAGGCGTTGCTTTGTTATAGTAGGGCGAAACAACCAAAAGTGCATCTGCTCCGGCATCTTCTGCAGCCTTGCTCAGCGAAACGGCGTGGGCAGTGTCATTGGAGCCGGTGCCGGCGATAACCGTGCAGCTGTCGCCTGCATATTCCTTGCAGCGCCGGAACAGTGTGATTTTCTCGTTATCGGACAGTGTGGGGGACTCTCCGGTCGTCCCAGCCAGAACAACAGCAGATACACCTGCGTCGATTTGCCGGCGCAGCAGTTGTTCGGCCATTGGGTAGTTGACCTTTCCGTCCAGGAAGGGTGTAACAAGGGCCGTACAGACCCCGGTGAAAACATTTTTTTTCATAAGCTGATACCTCCATGCCAATCTATGCGCCGTATATAGGATTTGCGTGTTGCAAAAAATGGGAAAATCGTCTATACTGAATGGCAGTGTAATGTATGTGGAGGGGAAAAAGCGTGAAAACCCATGATTTCTACTATAATTTGCCGGAAGAGTTAATTGCCCAGACCCCATTGGCACAGCGGGATACTTCTCGATTGCTGGTTTTGAACAGGCAGACCGGTGAAGTGAACCATCGGCATTTTTATGACGTGATAAACTATCTGCAGCCGGGGGATTGCCTTGTGATGAATGACTCTCGGGTGTTGCCGGCCCGTCTGCTGGGCCATCGCCCCACTGGCGGAGCGGTGGAATTACTGCTGTTGAAGGACTGGGGCGATAAGAAATGGGAGTGCCTGGCAAAACCGGGCAGAAAGCTTCAGGCGGGGCAGGAGATCGTTTTTGGAAACGGCGAGCTGACGGCAACAATAGCAGCGGTTCAGGAGGATGGCAACCGGGTGGTGGAATTTCACTATGACGGCATTTTCCTTGAGGTTTTGGAGCGTCTTGGTAAAATGCCCCTACCGCCCTACATTAAGGTAGAATTGCAGGACAGTGAGCGGTATCAGACAGTCTATTCCCGGCAGATCGGCTCTGCAGCAGCGCCTACAGCCGGACTGCACTTTACGGCAGAGTTACTGGAACAGATCCGCAGCAAGGGCGTAAAGACTGCGTTTGTTACCCTCCACGTGGGACTTGGTACGTTTCGGCCTGTGAAAGCAGAGGAAATTTCCCAGCACCACATGCACAGTGAGCTGTGCATGATGAGCCGAGAGACTGCGGAAATTCTGAATGAGACCCGCAGGGCAGGAGGAAGGATTATTTGCGTGGGCACGACCTCCTGCAGAACTTTAGAGTCCCTTGTCAATGACGATGGTACATTCGATGAAAAGAGCAAATGGACTGAGATTTTTATTTATCCCGGATACCGGTTTAAAGCCATGGACGGACTGATTACCAATTTTCATTTGCCGGAGAGCACCCTTGTTATGCTGGTCTCCGCATTTGCCGGCCGGGAAAATGTGCTTTCTGCTTATGAACAGGCAGTGCAGGAGCGCTATCGGTTCTTCTCTTTTGGAGATGCCATGTTTATCGGATAATGCAAAAACCGCAGGGACATCAATCGTCCCTGCGGTTTTACTCATAGTGTATGCTTGAGCCACTCCTCGGCCAGACGCAGCCACTGGCTTGCCCGTGCGATGCTGGGAGACAATTCGTTGTTGGTTTGCGTGTCTGCTGTGGCAAGTCCATGGTCACCTGCCGGGAAGACGTGTACCTCTGCCGGAATGTTAAAGCGGCTCAATGCCCCGGCGTAAAGATAGGTATTCATAACCGGAACAGCGGAGTCCGCAGCGGTGTGCCACAGGAAGGCGGGCGGGGTTTTTTCTGTCACACGGCGCTCGCAGGAGAACAGGTCGATTTCCGACTGCTCGGTGGGACAATGCCCCAGCAGGTTTTGGAAGCTGCCTAAATGGCCGTAGCGTGCGTCGGCAGTAATGACCGGATAGCCGAGGATGGTAGCCTGGACGGGCTTGCTGTCCGGGAAACAGGCGCGCACATCCGCGCAATCATAGCAGGTGGAGTAGTGGGCGGCCAGATGCCCGCCGGCAGAGAAACCGCAAATGGCGACCCGGTAAGGGTCACAGTGCCAGACGTTTGCGTTTTGGTGGATCAGCTCCATAACGGCTGCAATCTCCCGCAGCTGTGTGGGATACCGGTTGGGGGCAACGGAGTAGTTAAGTACGAATACATTGTAACCTGCAGGCAGGAAATGCAGGGCGATAGGCTCGGCTTCCCGGTCGCTGCACATACTGTAGGCGCCGCCCGGGCAGATAAGGATACAGGGCCGTGGCTTTTCTGCATACGGCCGGACGATATTCGGGTTATACAAAATGTCCGGAGCATACATGGTAACGGTGGGGTCACAGCCATTGTCCCCCAAGAAGGAGTAGGATTCTTTTAAATGAAAGCATTGACAAATCATTTCAGCACCTCTTTATAATATGTAAATGTATTATCTCCGCCGGAGCGTTTTCCTGCATTTTCCACACACAGCGACGGTCTGCGCGTTTGACTTTTTGACGTGGCTATTATATAATCAATTATAACAGAAATCAATAGCCTGTGTTTGCAGGCAGGGAGGTTTTCTGTGGGGAGGGGTGGTACGTAAAATGCAGCCTGGTTTGAATTTTTTCATATGGCAGGTAATAATTTCTTAATATTTTTTTAAAATATGAAAAAAACAAACCAAATCGGAATTGTACGGGTTGCATAAATTCGGATAAACTTTTATAATTTGTTTATGCAAAATTTTATTGCAGAAAGGAAGAAAAAACAATGAAGAAAATCTTAGCATTAGCCCTGGTCCTGTGTATGGCCATTGGCTGTTTCGCTGGCTGCTCTATCGGTAAGGGCAAGACTGTCGAAATCAGCTTCTGGGAATACAATCTGGATGAAGAGAGACAGGCTCATATTGATGGCGTGATCGCTGAATTCCAGAAAGCATACCCCAACATCAAGATCACCCACACCAGTCTGCCCTGGGACGGCGGCCCTGAGAAGGTTAACACCGCTATCGCTTCCGGCACCACTCCTGACCTGATGCTGGACGCTGACATGCGTGTTTCCGGTTACGCAGGCAAGGGCGTTCTGGTTCCCCTGAACGACATTATCGCTTCTGCTGGTAAGAACATTCCTGATAACTACAAGAATGCTGTTGCTATGAACGGCAATCAGTACATGTTCCCCGTATTTACTTCCGGCGCATCCTGCGTGATCATCAACGAAGCTCTGGCTGAAGAGCTGGGTGTTGCTGATATGCTGCCCGAAGACAAGGTCTCCTGGACCTGGGATGAGTTCGAAGCATTTGCCCGCGCAGCCGCCGAAGCAGGCGCTGCTGACGGCGTTTACGGCGTTGGCTTCTTTGCAGGCAGCCAGTCCTCCGACTCCAGCACCCTGTCCTGGCTGATGGGCGGCGGTGACAAGATCCTGACCGACGACTACTCCGCAGTTGCTATCAACACCGAGAAGGCTCAGACCATTCTGGGTAAGATGGCTGCTCTGGTTGAAGACGGCGTTGCATACCCCGGTGCTGCTACCATGATCGACGACGACATGATCGGCCTGTTTGCAAACAGCAAGATGGTTGCCTGCCAGTACGGCGACTTTGGTACTGCATTTGCATGGAACGAGCAGGCTGATGCAGGCGAGCTGCCTGGCCCGATGCACTGCGATAACTACATGATCCCCAGCCTGGACGGCACTCCCGGTAACGTAGTTTCCTTCGGTGCTACCGGCTTCTACATTTTCAACAACAAGGACGAGAAGAAGATCGAAGCTGCAAAGACTTTCATCTCCTGGCTGATGGACGGCGCTGCACGCGAGACCGGTTTCTTGGAAGTTCGTGAGGCAACTCCTTGTAGAGGTGGTTTGACTCTGTCCCATATTTCTGCTGATCGAGCAGCTGCTGCTGACAGAATTTCTCCGTACTCCTACGGTAACTGGGGTTCTCAGCTGCCTTTCTGGGCTGAAGTTCGTACCGTATTCTGGCCCGAAATTCAGGCCGTTTACAGTGGTGACAAGACCCCCGCTGAGGCTCTGGCAGCATTCGAAACTGCAGCCAACAAGATCATTGCAGATAACTCCTGATTGTAACATTTAACTTGCGGCAAGAGGGGCTTTCGCCCCTCTTGTCTTTTATAAAAATCTAAATTGTGAAACGGGAGCTGAATATGCGCAAAAGATTAAAAAAGAGCATCCCATCGTATCTGTTTATCTTACCGTGGGTATGTTTGTTCATACTATTTTCGCTGATACCGTTTGTTACGGGTTTTATCTACTCTTTTTATGACTACAACCTGGTGACCATGAAGTTTATCGGTCTGGAAAACTTCAAATACATATTCAATGATAAGAACTTCGTCAGATCCATCACCACGACGCTGATGCTGGCGCTATCGGTTCTTATTATACAGCAGGTGATCACTCTCTTCCTGGCGCAGCTGGTAGCTAAGGTTACCCACGGCTGGAAGCGGATTTCCAAGGTTTGTCTGTATGTTCCTGCGGTTATTTCCTCTCTGGCACTGGTGCTGGTGTGGCGTTGGATTTTTCACCCGGGATACGGCCTCAGTACCACCATTTGCCGCATGATGGAAATTCCTCCGATTGACTGGTTCGGCGAGTTGGGTCCTGCAGTGATTACGGTTATCACCATGACCGTATATGTGACACTGGCTACTCCCATTGTGCTTTACTCTGCTGCAATTGAGTCTGTGCCCCAGACTTATTACGAAGCCGCCGAATTGGACGGCGCTTCTCAGACACGGCAGTTCTTCTCTATCACTCTGCCGATGATCAAGCCTACTATTCTTTACGTTATGGTCACTTCTACCATTGGCCTCATGCAGATCTTTGAAGTGCCTATGACACTGACCGGCGGCGGTCCCTACTATGGAACAACAACAATGCAGCTGATGCTATATAACACGGCTTTGGGATCCGGCAAGTTCGGCAGAGCTTCCGCCATGGGCGTTGTAATGTTTGCTATTATCGCTGTACTGTCAATTATACAGTTTAAGGTCAACAAATCTGACATTGAATATTGAGGCACGCCTATGAATAAGAAAAGAACTTTAACGAAGATTATTCTGGTAATAGCCATGGTGATCACGCTGGCACCGGTACTGTTTATGATTTACGGTTCCTTCAAGACCAATGTTTCCCTGGCGTTGATTCCGCCGGATCTGTCCTTGAAGAGCACTACCCTCGAAAACTGGCAGCAGGTTTTGACCGGAAAGGGCGTCAAAGCCTTTATGAACAGTCTTTTGATCACTGTCGTCACCACATTCTTGTGCATAACATTTTGCACTATGGCAGGTTATGCCTTTGCCCGGAAGGACTTTTTGGGTAAGAAGGTGGCCTTCACCAGCCTGATGGCTACACTCATGATTCCCAGTCAGATTTTAATGGTTCCTTGCTTCATTCTGATGGTTAAAATCGGTTTGTACGACAGCAAGCTGGCTGTCATTCTCTCCGGTGCCGCGCCCGCAGCCGGCGTGTTCCTGATGAAGCAGGCAATGTCCACGCTTCCCATGGAAATCTTTGAGAGTGCGGAAATGGATGGCTGCAGTGAATTTGGCCAGTATTTTCGCATGGCGCTGCCTCTGGCGAAGAGCTCCATCGCAGCGCAGAGCATTTTCACATTTGTTGGTACTTGGAACAACTTCATCTGGCAGCTGATCTTGCTGACAAGTGATGAGCATATCACCATCACCCTGTTCCTGAGAAGCATGGTGCGCTCACAAGACAATCTGCCAATTTACGGCTATCAGTTTGCAGGTGCAGCGTTTGCCTCTGTGCCCATCATCATTGCGTTCCTGATGTTCTCTAAGCACTTTGTTTCCGGTATTACCGTTGGTGCTGTAAAGGGATAAAAACAGCTCAATTGAAACTCAAAGGAGAGACATATGAAAAATACCGCTAAGTTCCGGCAGAAGGTTGTGCTTATGCTCGTCTGTTTTGCACTGATTCCTGCTCTGGTTACGGGTTTTTGCGCCTCTCTGATTGCCACAAACAACTTGGTGCAGATGCGTCGCGAGACGTATCTGCGCCAATTTCAAAATTCACAGGATTTATTCCGTGATGAAATTCTCGATATGAACCAGAAGATTCTGGAGATTTACTGCAGTGATGTGGTGCAGAATGATTTAAACCGGGATCTGGATGAAGGTCAGGCACTGGAGATTTATGACCAACTGCGCAGCATTTGCAACCGGGGCAATTTTGGCCATGTAGGGATACTCATGATGGGTGTTTACGGGAACAACGGTACTGTATTCACATCTGACCGCGGTATGCTAAATAAATTTGCCTCCGTTGATCAGGTGGCTGCTTACTTGGTTGAAAAACAGATCGTTACCATCGATTCATGGAGTTTCACTGACGGGATTACTGACAGCAAGTCCGTATCACTGGTCTCCGGTAAGGTGAATAACCAGCGGCTTATCAATATCAAAGTTATCCGCACCTTGGATCAGTTGGAATTTTGCGGCTACATTGTCTCTGTCGTGGATACAAGCTTTTACGGTAAGGTGATCCCGGAAGTTCTTACAGGCGATATGGGTATCCTCTTGGATGAGAGCGGCAATGTCATCTATGGTTCCGGCGTACTTGCGCAGTGGGAACAAGTTCCCATGGAATCGTTTTTGATGTACGACGAGGAGAACGGTGAGCCGTTATGGGAGGGAAGCCATACGGTGCGTTACCAGAATGAAAGATATCTGGTGAATTACTCCTACATTCCCAGCGTCCGCTGCTATCAGATGAGTTTGGTGCGTTATGAAACGCTGATCGCACCGACTGATGACATTATTGTGCTGACGTTGCTTGTTATCTTATTGAGTTCTGCCATTTCTGTTGTTGTGGCTATTTTGGTCATGCGCAGTATGATGCGGCCTTTGGACCGGATTGCAGTAACGATGGATCAGGTAAAGCAGGGTGATCTGACAGCGCGGTTTGCACCTACAGCCGATGACGAATTGAATCGGTTAGGTGTCTTTTTGAATCAAATGCTTTCCTCTACGGAGGAGAATATCCGTGATATGGAGAGAATTACCCGCAGCAAGCAGGAGAGCGATCGGAAGCTGCTGCAGGCGCAAATCAATCCCCATTTGATTTACAATAGTTTAAATTCCCTAAAGGGTCTTGCACGCGTGGGCGATAATACGCAACTGGCTCACGCAATTGACCAGATGTCCGCATTTTACCGTATCAGTCTTTCCTCCGGTAAGGATATTATCTCAGTGGAGGAGGAGCTGAAGCATGTGCAGGCATATGTGAGCCTGCAGAATATCTGCTTTGGCAAGCACATCGACCTTAAAATTGATGTGGATGAACAGGTAAAGGACAATGTAATTTTGAAAATGACCCTGCAGCCCATTGTTGAAAATGCACTTCTTCATGGCCTGTCGGTTTATAACCTGGAGGGCACAGTTTCTATTACCAGCCGTCTGGAGGAGGATAGATTGGTACTGTGCGTCCAGGATAGTGGCGTGGGTGTTTATGACGACACGCTGCGGCGCTTAAATGAGCTTTTCTCCAATGGTATTTCAACGGATCAGAATGCCTTTGGTTTGAGCAATATCAATTCACGGCTTAATTATTACTTCGGAAAGTCCTTTGGCTTGCATATTGAGAGCGAGCCGCTGGAGTTCACGCGGGTAGAAATTTCACTGCCCAGACAGACATTAGGGGGTTGGAATGAGAAAAATCATCATAGTGGATGATGAAGCTGCATCCAGAAGTTTTATGCGCAGTGTGGTTGAGGATCCAAAGTATGACCTCAATTGCGAGGTTACAGGGGAAGCAGCCGACGGGATGGAAGCGATTGAGCTGTTCCAGACAGAGATGCCGGATATTGTGCTGATGGATATTAACATGCCGTTTAAGGACGGCTTGGAGGTCCTACAGGAAATGCGCCTTCTGCGCAGAAATACCAGGGTTGTCATTGTTACGGGTCACAACGATTTCAGTTATGCGCAAAAGGCGTTAAACCTTGGTGCCCGCTTTCTATTGCTGAAGCCGGTTGTAGAGCTGGAATTAGTGGAGTCTATCCGAAAAATTTCCAATGAAATTAATGCAGAATTGATGGAAAAGGCCAGGTGGCGCAGCATCGGAACGGTTCTTGAGCAGAACATGCCAATATTACAGCGTAACTTTTTTGAAAAATTTCTGACAGGCAATAACTATGACAGCAAGCAGCTCTATGAGATTGGAGAGATGCTGGGCATCCAATTACACGCTGATTGTTATTTCTGCGTATGTATTAAGTCTCAAAATCGCAATACCAGTGAGACAGACTATCTGGCCGTAGAAAATATCTTGCAGTCGGTAGCTGGGGATTACGGCGTAATTAGTTACTCTTACTTAAATGCACAAAATCAGATTGTGGTGTTCTTCTGCTTGCAGCAGGAGGCGGTCGGACAAAAGGACGCACTGCTACAGGAAATTGGACAAACGATTTTTGGCTTTCTGGAGCAGATGCCGTTTATTGGTGTTGGCAGCATGACCACACGCTTGGAATTACTGCGGAGCAGCTATCTGGAAGCCATTCAGGCGGTAAACTGCCGCCGACTGTTCTATGGAAACTCTGTAGGGGAATACCAGGACGTGGGTCGTATTGGCAGCCACACGGGTTACTATACGTCTCAGGATATCGAATCCATTCTCGTTGCCTACCGAAACGGTGAAATTGAGCAGGCGAAGGAACGTATTTATGAATTGTTTCGGAGGGTTGAAAACATACCACATCGTAATTATGAAAAGAACCTGACAATGGAGGTTATTTCCGTGCTGCGTCGGTGTCTGACGGAATGGAACATTGATACAGATTCAGCGGACCGGCGGGAGAAGCTGATTTTGGATGGACAGATTGAAACAGGGTATGCAGAGCTGCTGATACAACTTCTGGAGGAGCTGAACCTGCAGCAGGAGGCATGTATTGAGCATCGCGTGTCCAAGCGTATTCAGCTGGCCTTGTCATTTATTCAGGATTCCTATTCTAACCCGGACTTATCCGTGCAGACTGTGGCAGAGCATGCGGAACTGAGTACCGGTTACTTTTGCAGCTTGTTTTTTGCGCAGACTGGTGTACATTTTAATGAGTATTTAACTAGTGTGCGGATTCATGCGGCAAAGCAGATGCTCCGCGAAGGAAAACGGAAGGTATTTGAAATTGCATTGGATACTGGATTTGGTGATCCTAAGTATTTTAGTGCAAAATTTAAGAAACTGGTGGGATGTACCCCCAGTGAGTATCGCGATCAATAATATTGCTGCACCGAAATAATACTGCAGTGTACTTTGTAAAAAACCGGAGGTCATTTTCATGACCTCCGGTTTTTAGGTGTTGCATTACTCTTGAAATGTTTTAAAGCGAGAAAATATAGTGCCGTATTAATTAAATTCGTAGTCTTAATTAGCAAAACGGGGTTTATTTTTTTGGAATCTCAAAGTCACTCAGCTGTCATGAGCAGTTAGTCACAAAGTTCAAAGGTGCCGAAGGATGCAGGATCGTGGAAATCCAGTCGGTCAACAGGTGCCCAGCTGGCCCAGTGGGGGGTTGCCGTGTGGTCACCGCATTTGTAGAAATTACCCCGCATCCGATGACCTGGTTCAAAGGCAAAGGGGCGATGATAAAGCCCCTCAAACAGGCTGGCAGGCAACAGACATTCAACCTGCCAATAGGCCTGACCGTCCTCCACACCTCTGGTAGCTTCCACCTCGGGGTGGGGAATGCCCATATTTACAACCACGCTGCGCGTATGGCGCGCTGTACCAAAAGAGCAATAGGCAGCGCCGTTTACGTTCATTTCCAGGTTTAAATACCCCATCTGCGGGATTTCGGGGAAGCAGTCAATATATACCTCCATACAGCTATCCGTATAGATGGGGCTATTGGGATTGTAGTAAATAGCTCTTGGCTTTTCCTCATAGCAGCGCATGGTAACTTGAATGCCAACTCCGGGCAAATACTGCAGTTGACCAACGGTTTTTGGGGCAGGTACGCCCTCGGGACGGTTGTGGGAAATTGTAAATTGTTCTGGCGCACTTGTAGAAATGCGATAAATAAGCTTGCTGTTATCCATATGAATACCTCATTTGTGGAACTGACAGAGTGTGCAGACAGTCAATATTTTTAGAATGGACTGGCAGGGATACTGCCAGTCCACGGTTTTAATGGGAAATCAGTCGATCGCCACTTTGCAGATGATCTTCTTGACATTTGCCGGTGCATCGACACAGCAGCTGGGGCAGTGGGCATCCTGCGGGAACAATACCACAAAATGACCGGCCGTCAGGCGGACAGGTGTTACATCGGCATCTACAGTAGCCAACAGGGCTTCCTTTGCATCATCATAAGGCATGGTTACATTAGTCAACTCATCAGTAGTCTTAACATAGATGGTTTCTTCGCCCTCAACCATAACCATAACGTCAATATACTTCTGATGGGCTTCCATTAATGAGGCCTCGCCCAACGGCTTGGTTTCATAAGCAACTACATTCATGTACAGCTTGTCACCGTCTACAACGACCCGTCCGGTAACGTAGGGATCGGTGGGGTAGTCTGCGGCTGCTTTCAGGGCAGCGGAAATACGGGGACAGAGAGCCTCATAGGAGGAGGCTTTCGCCATGGTATCAAAAATCATATTGCTTACTCCTTATAGCTTAAAGCTTTTTGCAAAATCGGAAATGCCCTTGAAGTACTGAGTCAAACCAACTACGTCAGCACCGATGTTTAAGAACTGATAACCCATAGCAGCACGTTCAGCGGCGTTGGCCAGACCACCGACAGTACCAGCGAACTTGCCATACTTCTTGGCAGCGTTAGCGACCTTTTCAAAACCGGCAACTACATCGGGATGGTTGAACTCACCGGAGTGACCGATACTGTGGGAGAAGTCACCGGGTCCAAAGAACAGCATATCATAGCCGGGAACCTTAGCGATGTCTTCAATCTGCTCCATAGCTTCCGGATCTTCGATCTGCAGAATGATAAAGCGCTGGTCGTTAGCCTGCTTGTTATAGGTGACCTGGTCGACCATGCAGTACTTGGCATCAGCATTGCCACCGTCAACAGGACGTCTGCCGAGGGGGTGGAAGCGGGTCATGTAAACAACCTTCTCTGCGTCCTCAACGGACATTACGTGAGGAACCATCAGACCGGAGGCGTCCAGCTCTAAAGGACGGATGTAATCGCTGTAGGAGCCGCGGGGAACGCGAACCAGCACATCGGCATCGTACATTTTAGCAGCCATAATCTGCTTTTCGGTCACAGCATAGTCGTTGGCAGTGTGCTCCATATCCACCCATAGGCAGGGGATATCCAGCATAGCGGCAATTTCAACAACGCGGGGGTCACTGGTGTTCAGCTTAGCAGAGAAAACCTGCTTGCCGGCCCGCAGCATTTCCAGAGTCTTACTTCTTCGCATGTTCATAACAGTATTCTCCTTTTAAAAATAGTTGATAAAACCTTGTGTTTACCACACAGTCCAGCCACCGTCAACAACGATGTTGGCACCGGTCATAAAGCTGGATGCATCGGAGCAAAGTAGAATCAGTGCGCCTGCTAACTCATTGGGATCGCCGGTACGGCCCAGCATGGTCTTCTTCTGCAGCAGCTTCAGGAAATCGGGGTCAGTTGCGGAGACCTTGGGGAAGGGTCCGGGGGTGATGCTGTTCACACGGACGTTGTCCTTCGCCAGATAGGATGCAGCATACTTGGTAAGCTGTACAACGCCAGCTTTACCTGCACCGTAGGTAACAGGGCTGTTGCTGCCGGTGTCGCCATAGATGGAGTGGTCAGGAGCAACAATACCATACATGGAAGCGATGTTTACGATGGAACCGCCGCCAGCCTTCTGGAAGAAGGGGATGGCTTCACGGATGCAACGGAAGGTTACACCGACAGTACCGTCCAAGCCGTATGCCCAAGTCTCGTCATCAAAATCCTCCATGCGGGTCTTAGTCATCTTCTTACCACCGGCACCGCCGCCGTAAGCTGCATTGGTAATGAGAACATCAACGCTGCCGCCGATTTCCTCGACCTTTTCATACATGGCGTGGATGGACTCAGTCTTGGTCAAGTCGCACTTAATGTAGTGAACAGCGTCTGCAAATTCAGCAGGGGCAGAATCAACTACATCAACGATAAACAGGTTTGCGCCAAAGTCCAACAGATGCTTGGACATGACACGACCTAGGTTACCGCAACCGCCGGTCAGGATAACGTTTTTGCCTTTCAAAGAAAATAAATCGCTCATTGTACATTCCTCCGTTTTACAGATTTTACAGTTTGGTAATTATACGCCGTCGAAGTACCGGATGGTCTTTTTCAGAATATCAGCCTGTGCTTCAGCTTCGGCGGTATCAAAATAATTGGTCTTGAACTGGAGCATTTCAGCCTGAACCTTTTCGGCAACAGGGCAATGGCAGTTCTCATAGGAATAGCCATCCATCAGCTTTTCACGACCCATGAAGTTACGCTGCTGGAAAGCAGGCTCCTGATAGGTCAGCTTCCATGCGGCATAAATACCGTCGCCACCCAGTTCCATAAACTTCCGGCGGAAGTCGTACCAGGTGAACTTGGGATTGACCATACGGACAGCAACTGCCCAGTAAGCATGCACACACTCCTCAGGTGTATACTGGGGAATCAACCAGTTACAGCCCTTAATGGCATCTTCCAAAATCTTGCCAGATTCTGTGCGGATGGCAACCAATTCTTCCATACGCTCGGTCTGTGCCAGCGCAACAGCACCGACCACATCGGACATACGGTAGTTCCAGCCCAGCTGGATGTGACGTTCATATGCGGGGTCTTGGATATCATCCTTAGTGATGCGGGCTTTCTTCATGGAAATGCTGCCATAGCCCAGACCGGAAATACGGCGCAGTTTCAAAGCGTAATCATCATTGTTTGTGGTGACCATGCCGCCTTCACCGCTGGTCAGGTGCTTACTTGCCTGGAAGGAGAAGCTGGACATATCACCGATGGTGCCGGCTTTCTTGCCCTTATATGTACCCAGGAAGCACTGTGCATCATCTTCGATAACAACCAGATTATGGCGACGGGCAACGTCCATAATGGCATCCATATCAGCCATCAGGCCATACAGGGCAACAACAATGATGGCTTTGGTGCGGGGGGTAATCTTCTTTTCCACTTCAGCTGCAGACAGCAGGAAGGTACGCTCGTCAACGTCAGCAAAAACAGGAATGGCATTGGCTTGCAGAACGGCTAGAGAGGTAGAAGACATGGTCAGGGGAGGTACGATGACCTCATCACCAATGCCAACACCGGCCGCTTCCAGAGCGGTATGCAGGGTTGCGGTGCCGTTTACGAAACCAACAGCGTGCTTGGCATCCATTTTTTCGGCAAAGGCCTTTTCCAGACGTACAACGAACTTGTAATTGTTGTGGGTTTCGAATTGTCCATCCAAGGATTCCATGGCATAGCGGCGCTCTAAATCTGTGATTCTCTCAATTTTCATAATAATGCTCCTTTTCGTAGTTAATTTGGTTGACATTTACGTTTCTTGTGTATTATGCAGAACGTAAGGTGCGCTCAACTACGATAGCTCCAAAGGTATGTCCGAATCATAGGTGTTCCTCCATTTATAAAGTTCGCTTTTTAAGAAAGCGTAAACTTCCGACGGGTTCGTCAAATGCAGGGTGAGTTCAGAATAAATAGGCCTAGGATGAAAATTCTGCAACTTAAAATTAAGCCCAGGCAAAAACCTGAGCTTAATTTTAAGAATAATAGTTACACAGGGTAAAATTAACCCTTAACAGCGCCGAGGTTCATACCCTTTACAAAGTACTTCTGGAAGAAGGGGTATACACAGACAATCGGAAGGGTGGTGACCATGATGGTTGCGGCCCTAACAGTTGCAGGTGTCGTCTGCTGTGTAGACTCAAGAATAGAACTACCCAGTGTTTCCATATCGTTTTCCATGAGAATGCGGCGAAGCAGCAGCTGAAGAACAATCAAATCATCATTACGCACGTAAATGTAGTTATCGTACCAAGCGTTCCACTGACCGATGGCAGCCCACATGGCAAGAACGGAAAGAATGGGCTTACACATGGGCACAATAACCTTGATCATGGTATTGAACGCACCGGAGCCGTCAATCGTCGCAGCTTCTTCAATGGAATCAGGAATACCGAGAATGAAGTTTCTGGCAATAAAAATCTGGAACGGTGAACAGGCACTGGGAATAATGTACATCCAGAAAGTATTCAGCATGCCCAACTGCTTATAGTTCATATAGGTAGGGATCAGACCGCCGCCAAAGAACATGGTAAACATGACGATGCCGACAAAAAAGGGTTTGCCGGGAAGTCCGCGCTTAGCAAACACGTACGCGGCCATAAATGTCAAGGACACGTTCCATATGGTACCGAGCACACTACGCATCACACTGTTACGGAAGGCGGTCAAGAACCTTTTTTGTTGAAAAACCTTTTCGTAAGCATCAAAGATCGGCACGTTGTAGGGGAGAATACGCAGACCCATTCTTGAGGAGTTTGCATTATTGGAAATGGACAGGATCAGTGTATCCCAGAAGGGATATACGAAAATAAACATTAAGAAACAGCACAGAATAACATTGAAGACGTCAAAGATACGCTCGCCGCGGGTTTTCAGGTCTCGTTGCTTTACTAACTTTGCCATAGAAAATTACCTCCTTAGCCTTTCTGGAATCAGTACAAAGCGCTATCTTTGTCAAATTTACGGGACAGCGCATTTGTTGTGACCACCAGGAAACAACCGACAAGGCTTCCGAACAATCCAACAGCAGAGGAGAAGCTGAACTGCTGATCTATCAAGCCAACGCGGTGCGTATATGTATCAATAATATCGCCCGTCTCGAAGGTGACTTCGGAGTACATATTAAGAACCTGATCGAAGCCGGCACTCAAGATGCTGCCACAGCCAAGAATCAAATTGATGACGATGATAGGCATGATGCAGGGAATGATAATACGCAGATAAGTTTGGAAACGGCTGGCACCGTCCAACTTGGCGGCTTCCAGCATTTGTTGGTCAATACCGGATATGGCAGCCAAATAAATGATAGAACCGTAACCGATTTCTTTCCATCTGTCAGACCAGAAGAGTAACCAACGGAAGGTTTTTGCTTCACCAAAGAAATAGTAGGGCTCGCCGCCGAAGAATGTGATAACGGCGTTCAGCGCGCCGTAAGTGGGGGACATGATCTGCTTCAGAATACCGGCAAGAACAACCCAGGACATAAAGTGAGGCAGGTAGGAAATAGTCTGGAAGGTTTTGCGGAATTTGGTACCGGGAAGGGCATCAATGATCAGAGCCATTGCAATGGGGAACATGAAGCCAAGGAAGAGCTTCATACTACTGATGATAAGGGTATTTCTCACAGAACGCAGGAATATCTGGCTACGGAAGGCCTTATGGAACCACTTATACCAAGGGTCCGCCCAGGGGCTGCCGAGGATACCCAGTTTGTACTTGAAATCCTTAAATGCCATCAGGACACCATACATCGGCCTGTATCGGAAGAGAATGTAGAACGCGAGTATGGGGAGGAACATCACATAGTATGCTCCGTAATACCTGAACGTTTTCACAAGCGGGTTAGTCTTTGGGGGGGTCAAAGCTTGTGAATTGTCAGGGCTTACAACACTTTTTGCTTTTGCCATTTCAAACAACTCCTTAACACTTTATTTAAAATTGCTATACATATTTTACAAAGTATGTACGCTATAATCAAGGTGCTATTTTTTGGATTTGTCACTTTTTTTTGGAAAAATATGCGCGTTTGTTGATTTTGATAAAAATGGTGGTAAGGTCTTGCGTGGTATCGATGAAATATGCTATACTTACAACAGATAATTACAATTTATTTGCACACTGCAGCCAAGGAGCGTACTGCCAATGTATAAATTATTTATTGTAGATGACGAGAAATTGATTCGGGATCGGCTTGCCTATGATTTTGACTGGGAGACGATGGGATTCACTGTTTGCGGCACGGCCGGAAACGGTTTGGAGGCACTGCAGTTGATTGAGGATGTAAAGCCTGATTTGGTTTTAACGGATATGGTAATGCCGGTTATGGGTGGGCTGGAATTGATCGACAGACTCCAAAGCCGGGATAGCCGGATTGGTGTTGTGGTTTTATCCGGATATTCTGATTTTGAAAATGTTCGTGCTGCCCTGCAGATGGGAGCTCTGGACTATATACTAAAACCTGTCAATCCAGAGGAGGTTGCCGGGCGATTTGAGAAAATTACCAGAAAACTGGATGCAGACAGTCAGGCACAGCGGCAGCAGTCCATAACAGCACGGATTTTGGAAGCTTCCCGAAGGGAACTGCCTTGGAAGGCTGCGCAGGATTATTTGACCGGGCAGGTTTCCAACGGGGATGCGTTTTTTAATATCTGTGAGTATTTTGGAATGGAATTGCAGACTGATACCTTTACGTTGGCGTTCCTTCGTTTTAATACATATGTGGATAGAGATGCGCTACAGCAGCAAGTAGAGAGTTTTTGCACGGCGTGCGCACAGCCCCTTGTTGTGCCCTATCGGAATTACTATGTTCTGCTGTTTAACAGTGCCTGTGCTTTGGTGGAACCGGTGCTGAAGAGGTTGCTTGAGGAGCAATCGGGGGATAATACACTGTTGTGTATCCTGACGGATAACTTGACATTTTCTCAGTTGCCGGAATATTTTCGCCAGTTTACAGAGAATCTGCACGCGTTTTTTTATCAGCCTACGGGGCGGATCGTTTCCTTCGAATTTCTGCTGCAGCGCAGACCCATGGGGTATGCAAGCATATTCCCCGGGACAGAACAGTGTATCGATATCATACGCCAGCAAGACGAAATTGCCCTTTTGGGGTATCTGGAGGAGTGCTTTCAAAAAATCCAGAGCCGCCGCACAAATCCCGATGTTGTAATTGCCCGTTTGGCGGAAATCTATATGGAAGTTGCAACCTATCTTGTAAGAAAGGAAAGTCATATGGAGAGCCTTTCCTTTGCTGAGATTTTGCAGCAGTTTCAGCAGTGTCAGCATTTTCGGGAGCTTTGCGGCGCGTGCCAGCAGGCCTTTGCGGAGCTGTTCTTCAGCTATCAAAATGAGCACAGTACAGCGGCTGAGCAGATTCAAAATGTGAAGCGTTATATCCAAAGCCATTTTTCGGAGGATATTTCACTGGTTGCACTGGCGGATAAGTTTCATATCAATGCATCCTATCTCAGTACGTTATTTTCTAAGCTTGAGGATAAGACCATGGTTAACTATATCCGTGATGTGCGGCTGGAGAAGGCGGCAGAACTGCTGAAAAACAGCAATATGCGCATTACGCAGGTTGCTGTAACCGTTGGCTATCCAAATTACCGCTATTTTTGTAAACTGTTTAAATCGCAATATAATGTCGTACCCCGGGAATATAGGGTACTGCACAGCGGTCATGAGACAGAATAGCGCATACAGGAGGTATGAATTTGATTTCTGTCAAAAGAACTCGTTTTGTGATGCCGTTCTCATTGGTACTCACACTTTGTGCTTCACTGTTGACGATTCTGTTTGCCGGCATTTTAAGTATACAATTATATAAGATATCTTCTGCATATCTAAAGTCGCACCATGAAGAAATGTATCAAGTGCAGGTTTCGCAGACAGCAGGCACTCTGACGCAGCAGATGGAGTCACTGGAGACGGCTGGAGAATTGATTTGTCAGGACTCCGAGCTTATAGAGTGTCTTGAGCAGTATGTTCCTAGAGACATTCAGTCTCATGCGGATCTGGGGACGGCACTGGATGCTTTATGCTACAAAGCGCGGATTGTTGTGCCCTCCATACGTACAATTGTTCTAATAAGTGAAGACTTATGGATGACAAGCGGTGAGTATGCGTTCGGCATGTTTTCATACAGTGATTTTTTGAGTATATATGGCGATAGTCTGGATGCTGCTCGTTTACATGTACCATCCAAAACAACAGAACAGGCAATCGGGAGTGTTCAGGAGCTGGATGCGACCACCTTTTGGCATTGCCCTGTATTTCTGCGGGACGGCACACGCGTTTCTGTGTGCGTTGTTGTAAATGATAACTATTGGGAAGAACATATACCTGTGCATATGCTGGCGGCAATTGTCGCAGGCAACGATAACGTGGTATATAATACCACTGAGCTGTCTCATGCGCAGTTGTGTACGACAGCTGGGGAAAATGCATCCTTAAAGGAGGTTAGTTTTGCACCGGGGATGCGATTTGTGGCTCAGGCAGACACAAAGGCCTATGAAATAGAAATTAACAGTCTGAAGGTTTTGCTGGTTGTACTGCTATGTCTGACTGCTGTCGTTGCGTTTGTTCTTTCTCTGGTGATTGCACGTCCCTTGACACAACCGCTTTTGGAGTGCAGACAAAGGCTGGCTAAGCAGAACGGGAAAGCACAAAAACTCACAGGTAAAAGAATACGTACAAGCGCATGGGGGAGCCTGTTCCTGTATTTTGTGATTATCGCGCTGGTTTTTTCCATGCTGATAACGATTATTTTCGCAGTTTATTTTGTTCAGTTTATTGAGCAGGCATATGTTTCTTTGCTTGAAAACTCGCTGGAGCAGGTAAAAATAGAGGTAGAGCAGTTTTTGAACAATGTTCATTATGCATCTTTTTATCTGGCATATAGCAGTGAAATACAAGACTACTTGGAAGGCGGGCAGGTAAATCAGAATCCGCTGTCTGTTACAAATGTGGAAGAGATACTGGAGAGCGGTAAAAAATGGTTT
This sequence comes from Faecousia sp., assembly GCA_045637585.1. Taxonomy (GTDB): domain Bacteria; phylum Bacillota; class Clostridia; order Oscillospirales; family Oscillospiraceae; genus Faecousia. Next base: position 69,954 of record JAZTZS010000022.1, read on the forward strand.
ACTACACCCATTGCACTGTGCCTGCTTGACAGAGATGGCTACGTGATTGCTGCAACTGACTCACTGCTGTTCGATGAAAATGCACAGTTACAGGTCGATGAGATTGGCAGCACGCAATGGAACTGCCAGCAATATAGAGACAGCCACTGGATTACAAATTGGACAAGTATTCGCAGTGCCAGCACGTATCGGCCGTTAGGATATATGATCTTGAAGATTGACGAATTGTATCTGGAAAAGGCGTATACCTCTTTTAAAACAGGTATGTACAAGGCTTATTTGCATACACCAGATGGTACTGTACTATCCAGTAATGATCAGCAGATGATTGGTCTGAGGGTTCCGGATGCCGGAGATAGCATTGTTTTTGAAAAGGAATTGACTGAGATTGGATTGACGCTCACATTTCTGGTGGATTCTGACAATTTGGAGGCGTACAGGCAGGAGACTACCCGCGCCTGTATATACCTTCTGGTTATTGTGTCGTTGGCGGTAGTGCTTATCAGTCTGGGGGTCTCGCGCAGCTTTGTAAGGGGGCTGCGGTCTATGGAAAAGACGCTTTCCGGTACCTCCGGACTGTTTCCGAAGCAGGTGAAGTCCAAAAGCTTTGTTCGGGAATTTGACGATCTCTATTTGGCTTTTAATCAAATGAGTCGGAGAATCGAAGAACTAATGGAGGAGACGGCAGCTGCTGAGGCCAGACAATACCAATTGGAAATTTCCAAGCAACATGCGGATATACTGCTGCTGCAATCGCAGATAAATCCCCATTTTCTGTACAACACATTTGAAATCATCAGCCATTTGATTCATACCGGTGCGAAAGAGGATGCGATCCGAATGCTCAATTATCTGACGGATATGCTCCGGTTTGCTGCAAAGAATGACCAGAATTTCATTCCATTGCGGGATGAATTGCGGTATGTGGAAAGCTATATGAAAATAATGCGGGTACGTTACCCGGATATGCTTTTTATCTCCTATGACATTGCGCCTGAGGTTCAGATGGCAAAAACAGTAAAGTTTATTCTGCAGCCGATTGTGGAAAATGCAATTGTTCACGGATTCGCACCCAGAGGCGGTAACGGATATATTCGGGTTCATGGGGCTGCAGTCGGTGGACGGCTGATCATCACAATACGGGATGACGGTGTAGGAATGGATGCAGATACACTTGAAAAACTGCGACGTAGCTTAATTTCTCAGGAAGAGCAAGACAGTATTGGGCTGCCGAATATTGCCCGACGCATTCGGCTGAATTATGGAGAGGAATACGGTGTCAACATCGTTTCCGGACCGGCTACAGGGACAATTGTGACAATAGCGCTGCCCCTGGAGCTTTCATAGTGGTTACATTATAAATATATAAAAAAGCAGACCAATATTGGTCTGCTTTTTATTACTCAACATGAGTGTGGTTATTGATGTGGTCTTGGCAGTAACAGTAATAACCGTGGCATCGGGAGCAATACCGAAATTCAAGTTCCGGATTGGTTATATCTGTTCGTCCGCAGACAGTACAGCGGTGGGTATATGGGGCTTTTACTGTTGCAGAAGACGCCTGATAAGAGCCGGCTGAATGGAACTGAACAGACCGCGGGGAACCCTTAGGCTTTTTTCGGAACAATCGCTGAGCGTTTGCCTGCCAGGAGAGAGGAATCAGGTTTAGGATATCGCGTCCGAAGAAAAGGAAGTAGTTTGCGATGGCCACCAGTGGAAATAGGTTATATGGGAAAAAGGAAATACCGCTGAAAACATCAAACACAGTGATAGCTAAGTCGAACACAGCGAATATCCATGCTTTCACGGGGATGATGAAAAGCAGTAAAAAATGCGCATTGGGGTATAGGGTGGCGTAGCCTAAAAACAGACTGAGGTTTAAATAGCTGACATCGGCTCTGTTTCCAAATACCATGGAAAATATATCCATCAATAGGATACCGGTCAAATAAAACAGGTTGAAACGGAACGTTCCCCAAACGTTCTCCATGGCACGTCCTAAGGAGTAATAGCAGAAAAGACTGATGGCTATCAGCAGGATATTGGGCGAACCGACACCATAGGTAAATACATAGGTAAACAGCCGCCAAATTTGCCCATGTAGGATGGAATTCCGGTCAAAGCACAGGACAGCGTAGAGGGTACTGCTGCTGTCCAACATGCTCATGATATAGACAATGGCGCTGCCAATTGAGATGTACAGCATCAAATTGGGGATACCCTTGCTGCGGTGGGCATAGCAGAAGCGGTCAAAGCTTTTGCGTAAGTTCTTCAATCCACTCAACTCCTAAATAAGATACTATCTATAATAACAGCTTTTGGTAAAAAAGTCTACAAAAGAATTATGAACAAATTTAATTAAAAAAATAAGAAAAAAGGGTTGACATTCTTGAAAAATACGATAGAATAAGGTCGAACTGCATATAAGCCTTATCAAGAGCGGTGGAGGGAACGGCCCGATGAAACCCGGCAACCTGTTAAGTCAAGGTGCTAAATCCGGCGGCAACGAGAGATGAGGATTCGATAGAGCGCACATCGAATCTTCGGTGTGCGGTTTTTTGTGCGACCCTTCAGAACGTTTCCCTGTAGTCGGGTAAAGGTTCGAGAGGCGGTTATTCGGCTTTTGTTTACGTATAGAAAGGATTTAACATGGAAAAAAGATTATTTACTTCTGAATGTGTGACCTGCGGTCACCCCGATAAGGTGGCGGACTCTATTTCCGATGCTATTTTGGATGCCTGCCTTGCGCAGGATGGTGCTTCTCGCGTGGCCTGTGAGACCATGGTTACCACGAACTTCTGCGTGATATGCGGAGAGATTACAACGAAAGCAGTGGTGGATTACGCGGCAATTGCCCGGGATGTCATCCGTACTATCGGCTATACCCATGAGGGTACCGGCTTTGATGCGGATTCTGTTGAAATTCTCTGTAAAGTGCATACCCAGTCTGCAGATATTGCGTTGGGTACCAATGACGAAGTAGGCGGCGCAGGTGACCAGGGAATGATGTTCGGCGGTGCGTGTACGCAGACACCGGAACTGATGCCCATTGCGGTAGCGCTTTCCCGCGCGCTGGCTAACCGTTTGACCGAATGCATCCGCAGCAACGATTTGCTGCGTCCGGATGGAAAAACCCAGGTGACTGCAGAATTTGATGATCATGGCAATGTGATTGGAATTGATACGGTGGTTGTGTCCGTAATGCACAGTGCGGATTTTGAAATCAATGCGCTGCGTCTGTATATCCGGAAGAATGTGATTGCACCGGTTCTGGAGAACTATGGCTTTGACATTGCAAAGGTAGCTAATATTCATATCAATCCTACCGGCAATTTTGTCATTGGTGGGCCCGATGGAGATACTGGCCTGACCGGACGGAAAATCATTGTGGATACCTATGGCGGTTATTTCTCCCACGGCGGCGGTGCTTTCTCCGGTAAGGACCCCACAAAGGTAGACAGAAGCGGCGCTTACATGGCTCGTTATATGGCCAAAAATCTGGTAGCAGCTGGCTTGGCAGAACAGGTAGAGGTGCAGATTGCTTATGCCATCGGTGTGGCTGAACCGGTCTCCGTTCGGGTTAACAGCTACGGAACCGGAAAAATCGCGGATGAGAAGATGACGGAACTGCTGCGGAAAACCTGTGACTTAACGCCTGCCGGTATTATTAACAAACTGAATCTGCGCCGCCCGATTTATGGCAAAACTGCCCTTGAAGGACACTTTGGTGTTGCCGGACTTCCTTGGGAAGAGACAGATCTGGCAGAGAAACTGCAAAAGATGGCATGCGTATAACATACAGAGCGGCGAAAAAATCGCCGCTCATTTCATATTCTCTTTGCAATCCGGAAAGAATGTGATATGATAAAGAAAAATGGGTGGAGGGGTTCCATGCTGGATTATATTAGAATTGCCTGTGCTGTTCCCGAGGTGCGTGTGGGTGACGTTGAGAAAAATGCACAGGACATATGTAATTATATTCACCAAGCAGATGCGCAGGACGTAGATTTGTTGGTATTTCCGGAACTTGCGTTGACTGGGTATACCTGTCAGGATCTGTTCTTCCAGAACTGTCTCTGGGAGGCGGTGAAAACTGGCCTGCAAAGAATAGTTACCTGCACTGCATCATATCCGCAATTGACAGCAGTTGTGGGGCTTCCTGTGTACATGGGTGCGAACCTGTATAACTGTGCCGCCGTGATCTGTGGCGGCGTGGTTCGGGGCTTGGTGCCCAAGACTTTCATTCCCAACTACGATGAGTTTTACGAAAAACGTTGGTTTTCTTCGGCGGAAAATATAAAAGAAACCGATGTGAACCTGTCTATTTTTGGATTGGAAGGTTATGCCTGCTTTGGAACAGAACAGCTGTTTCAAATAGGTGACGGTGCACTGGTGGGCATTGAAATCTGTGAGGATTTACTGACCCCGCTGTCACCATCTTCTATTTTGGCGGCAATGGGCGCAGAGGTGATTCTGAATTTGTCCGCTTCCAATGAGACGGCGGGCAAGCACAGCTTCCGTAGAGACATGATTAAAAACCGGTCTGCTGCCTGTAACTGTATTTATGCATTCTGCTCCTCTGGGGTAACCGAGTCTACGCAGGATTTGGTGTTCTCGGGGCATAGCGTTGTTGCGGAAAATGGCGTTATTCTGGGTGAGAATGCTAATTACCTGGATACGGGTTATATGCTTGTCCGTGATTGCGACTTGGGAATTGTTCGCGGTGAACGCAGAAAGAATAAGAGCTTTGCGGATGTGGGACGGGTATACGGTCATATTGCAGATGTGGAGATTTTAGAGTGGGAAAATGGAAACCTGCGTTCTGATGGTTCCCGTTATCCGGTGGAAAGGTTTCCGTTTGTACCGTCTGCAAAGGAAGAACGCCTTCAACTCTGTCGGGAGGTCTTTGAAATTCAAGTGGCTGGCTTGAAACGGCGACTGTCACTGCTGGGTGCCACGGCGGTTATTGGTATTTCCGGGGGCTTGGATTCTACGTTGGCACTTCTTGTGGCAGTAGAGGCCATGCGTCAGCTTGGCAGACCCTTGACGGATGTACACGGCGTTACCATGCCTTGCTTCGGTACCTCAGATCGAACCTATCAAAATGCGTGGGATTTAATGAAAACGCTGGGTATCACCTGCAAGGAAATCAATATTAAGGATGCGGTAAATCTTCATTTTAAGAATATCGGCCATGATGCAACTGTTCACAATGGCACCTATGAAAATGCACAGGCCAGAGAGCGTACACAGATTCTCATGGACTATGCCGGTATGGTGGGTGGCATCGTAGTTGGCACGGGTGATTTGAGTGAACTGGCACTGGGGTGGTGCACCTATAATGGAGACCACATGAGTATGTACAGCGTCAATGCTTCTGTTCCCAAAACACAGATTCCCTGGATTATTAAGGCAGTTTCGGAAGAGCCTGTCTTTGCATCAGCCCGTTCTATACTGATGGACGTTGTGGATACTCCCATAAGCCCCGAATTGCTGCCGCCGGATGCAGAAGGGAAGATTGCACAGGTAACCGAGGATTTGGTTGGGCCCTATGCACTGCATGATTTTTTCCTGTACTTTATGCTCCGATATGGCTTTGGTCCGAGGAAAATATACACGATGGCCTGCCGTTCGTTTGCCGGTGAGTTTGACGGCGCTACCGTCAAAAAGTGGCTTGCGGCATTCTATCGCCGCTTCTTCACACAGCAGTTCAAACGTAACTGTGTTCCTGACGGCGCTAAGGCCGGACTGGTTGGGCTTAGCCCCCGGGGGGACTGGCGTATGCCCAGCGATGCCAGCGCACGTATTTGGTTGGACGAAGTGGATAAGCTTTAAACTAGGATCTGCCCGGCATTAGCCGGCCAGACGTTATATTAACATGGGCTGAATTTGGCGTCCGGACAGAGCTGCTTCCAAAGCCTGGGGGATTTGCTTAAAATCAGCCACCATGCTTGTGGGCTTTTTCTCCGGGGAATCCTGCCCAAAGGGAACGAAATAGTAATGCTTTCTGCTCAGTAATTTTCCAATATTCTCAGCAGCGCCGGCCAACGCGTCATTGGTTGAGACTGCGATAAGCACAGGACGGCCGTTTCTTAGATGGCTCTTTGCGGCCATGGTAACCGGCCCGTCAGCGATGCTATGTGCCAGTTTCGCCAGCGTGTTGCCTGTGCAGGGCGCGATAATTAGGGCATCCAGAAGCTTTTTGGGACCGATAGGTTCTACCTGTGCAATTGTGTGCAGCGGGTGTGTACCGCAGATGTTTTCCATGGTTGCAATATTTTCTTTTGCGGTACCGAAACGGCTGTCAATATTATACGAGCTGTGAGAGAGTATGGGGATAATAGTATGCTTTTTGGCTAGGTTCTCAACGACTGGAAACACGGATGAAAATGTACAGAATGAGCCGCACATGGCAAAACCAATGTTCATAGCTGTTCCTCCTCTTTCTTCAAAAGACGAATGACGGTTTGCGCGATCAATGCGCCCGAGCTTGCCGGTGCATCCTTGCTTGGAAGACCCCTGGCCCAAATAATGCCTTCCCCAGTTATGCCAGGGCAGGATGCCAAGTCAATTTTTAAGGAATCCCCCATACAGTCGGTGAGCACTGTTGCTGGGACTGTGTTGAATAGAAGTGCATAATCATTTGGTTTTATGACGTCAGGTGATATGGCGTTGTACCCAAGCGCCTGTAACATAGCGCGGTCAGCATCTTTTCGCGCAGCTACAGTTACATTGCAACCGATTGCCCGCAGCAGATGGGCCAAGCACTTACCAATACGGCCCCAGCCGATTATCAGTACCGGACAGTCGGGAAGAATAAAGGGCAGCTTATGCATAGCAAGAGAAATGGCGCAGTGCGCGGTAATATTGGCGTTTTCCGCTAAGTATAATGGATCCTGTAATAAATCAACGGTCTTGTATTGCGTTAAAGCCGGATGCTTTAAATTTCCCCCAATTACAGTAATACATTTAGGACACCGGGAAAGAAGTTCTTCCAAATTCCCTCCGCCCTGCAGACTGCCATCGGAGAGAAAACTGGGTACAGGAAGAAGTAAATGGGTAGCCGTTTCAGGGAAAGCGACGATTTCATGGTTGCAGCGCTTTAGCGCGTGTATGGCATAATCAAGGGCGGCGGAGTGTCCTGCGGTGAAGATTTTATAGTGGTTCACAGGCGATCATCCTTTCATACCATCGTATGTGTTATATGTTCAGACGGTGCTTGATTTTTTGGAGCTTCCCTGTATAATACAGTTAAGAGGTGATGTAAATGCAAAGACTGGGATTCATCCATGATATGATGGATGTGAAAGTGTTGGTGCTGTTTGTGATGGCTCGCGCGAGCTATCCAATGACCATACAGGAAATCTATGAGGTATGCTATCAGGATGATTGCCTGAGTTATTTTGACGTATGTACGGCTGTGTCTGAAATGGTAAACTCCGGGCATTTAACATTATTGGATGAGCAGAAATATGGAATTACAGAAAAAGGACGGCATGATGGCGGTTTAACGGAAGATTCTGTTGCATTTACAGTAAGGCAGAAGGCTGAAAATGCCATAGATAGCTTTAATCGCCAATTGCGGCGCCGCAGCTTTGTGAAAACTAGACATTATCTTAAAGAAAACGGAGACTATGCCGTGTGCGTGACGCTGGACGACGAGCAGGGCAACTTGATGACTCTTGAATTGATGGCGCCCAGTCAGCGTCAGGCCTTGCGGCTGAGCAAACTTCTTGAACAAAAGGCGGAGAATATCTACAATTTAACAATGGCGGAAATTCTGGACGATGAGGATATTTTGCAGCAATGATGCCTTGCCGGTAACGGAAAATCGTGGTATAGTCTAAGTACACCGATATATCGGTGATACGAAAGGAGTTGCCGCATATGAAGTTTCAGTTTAGCGAGAAGAAGGTCAAATTGCCCAAGAATGTCCATGCCTATGCAGAAAAAAAGGTAATGAAACTGGCCCGGTACTTTGAGGAGGATGCGGAAGCACTTGTCGTCTTTTCTGTGGAAAAAAACCGGAACAAGGTGGAACTGACCGTTCACGGTGCAGGTACCTGGTTCCGGGCAAGCGAGAGCACTTCGGATATGTTCGCATCTGTGGATGCCGCAGTGGGTACCATCGAAGGCCAGATCCGTAAGAACAAGACCCGTCTGGCTCGCCGCCTGCGTCAGGATGCCTTCACCCGTACTGCACAGGAAGAGACCTCCTTCGCTCCCGTTGCCGAGGAAGAAGACGATTTGAGCATCGTTCGCGTCAAGAGCTTCTATTTCAAACCCATGACCCGTGAAGAAGCAGTCCTGCAGATGAACCTGCTGGAGCATAACTTCTTTGCCTTCCGGGATGAGGATAAG
>JAZTZS010000023.1:0-30198 GCA_045637585.1 Faecousia sp.
CTGAACGTCTGTGTCGGCATGGCTCTGGCAGCTAAGGAAGCCGGCAAGCAGCACAAGATCTACTGCATGATGTCCGACGGCGACTGCAACGAAGGCTCCACTTGGGAAGCTATCATGTTCGCAGGACAGCATCATCTGGAAAACCTGATCGCTATCGTTGACTACAACCGTATTCAGGCACTGGGCTTCTCCAAGGATATCTGTGACCTGGGCGATTTTGCCAACAAGGTCGCCATGTTCGGCTGGGCAACCAAAACTGTGGACGGCCACGACTTCATGGATCTGGAGAACACCTTCAAGGCGCTGCCTCTGGAACCCGGCAAGCCCACCTTCATCGTCTGCAACACCATCAAGGGCAAGGGTATTTCCTTCCTGGAGAACACCGTTGCCTCCCACTACTGGCATCTGACTGCCGAGCAGAAGGCCGCGGCATATAAGGAACTGGGGGTTACTGAAGAATGAGAACGATTTTTAATAAGACGCTGATTGAGATCGCGAAGAAGGAGCCCCGGATCCACATGGTCCTGGCCGATATCGGCTATGGCGAAATTGAGGGCTTCGCCAAAGCTTTCCCCGACCGTTACTACAACTGCGGTGTTATGGAGCAGCACATGACCGGCGTTGCCTGCGGCATCGCCATGGAGGGTAACATCGCGGTTACCTACTCCATTGCCAACTTCCCCACCCTGCGCTGCCTGGAGCAGATCCGTAACGACGTCTGCTACCACAACGCCAATGTGAAGATCGTCAATATCGGCGGCGGTGTCTCCTACGGCGCGCTGGGCGTTTCCCACCACTCCACCGAGGATATCGCCATCCTGCGGGCTCTGCCCAATATGGTCGTCGTGGTTCCCTGTGACAACATCGAAGCAGAAGCCGCCACGCACGCTGTGTTTGCCTATGAGGGCCCCGTGTTCTACCGCTGCGGCTACAAGAACGAAAAGGACATCCACCACACCGACGCCAAGGGGCTGAACTTCCAGCTGGGCAAGGCCATCACTGTGGAAGAGGGCGATGACTGCACCATTATTTTCTGCGGTCCCATCGGCTTCGAGGCACAGAAAGCCGTTATCGCCGCCCGGGAAAAGGGCATCAACTGCCACCTGATCTCCATGCACACCATTAAGCCCATTGACAGGGAGGCCATCATCAAGGCGGCCAAGGAGACCGGCAAAATCATCACCGTGGAAGAGCACAATCTGTCCGGCGGACTGGGCTCTGCGGTTGCGGAAGTTCTGGCCGACGAGGGCTGCCTCAATGTGAAGATGAAGCGCATGGCTCTGCCCGATGTGAATGTACACGAGGTCGGCTCCCAGCAGTGGCTGCGGGAGTACTATCACCTGACCGCTCCCTACATTGAGGAAGAGATCTATAACATTTGCAAGTAATGTAACCCAAAGGGGCGCAGAAGCGCCCCTTTTGACCATGAAATTTCCGTACACCGAAAGGAAGTTGTCCTATGAAACGTTTGGAAAATAAAATCGTCGCCATCACCGGCGCCGGCGGCGGCATCGGCCGCGTGGCAGCCGATATTTTCGCCAGAGAAGGCGCTACCGTCTGTATTCTGGAGCTGAATGAAGCCGCTGCCAACAAGGCCGTGGACGAGATCACCGCCGCCGGCGGCAAGGCCGAAGCATTCCCCGTAGATATCTCCAACTACGATGCCGTCAAGGCAGTATTTGAGGCGATCGACACCAAGTACGGCGGTTTGGATGTGCTGTATAACAACGCCTCCGTATTTCTGGGCGGCCGCGACGCTGGCGTTGCAGAGCTGGATCCGGCCATCTTTGACCGGGTGGTAAAAATAAATCTCTACGGTACCTTCTACTGCTCCAAGTGCGCCATTCCCCTGCTGAAAAAGCGGGGCGGCGGCTCTATCATCAACACCGGTTCCTCCGCGGCCGTTACCGGCGTGCCTGGCAGCGATGCCTACACTGCCACCAAGGGCGGCACCCTGTCCATGACCCGTTCTATGGCTGTGGAATACGGCACCTACAACATCCGCACCAACATCATCTGCCCCGCCGCCATTCAGACACCTATGGTAGGCGAAAGTAATCTGAGCGACCCCCACTTTGACGACCAGTTCTTCCGCGACCGTCTGTCCCCCCTGCACCGCTGGGGCAAGCCTGAAGAAATTGCCAACACCGCTCTGTTTCTGGCAACGGACGGTTCCTACATGAACGGCGCCGTTTTGGTTTTGGATGGCGGTATCACCATCAACGGCAACGTGAACAAAGACGGCCTGTAACAGAAGAGGTGCTGCTATGGACCCAAGAACACACTATACGCCTACTGAAAACGGCTTTGCCATCAGCGGAAGTTCCGAGCTTTTTAACCGCACGCTCTACGGTTCTCACAAAAACGATGAAAACACCGCACGCTTTTTCACCTTCGCCGGCGACACACCCCAGTTTATGGGTGCCATCACCGACTGGACCAAGGAGCCCAACGCTTATCAGGAAAAGTCCGGCGTGCTGGTCAGCGGCCTTGCCATCACCCCCGGCCGCCGGGCAGGTTTCTACTACACGGACGAAATCGACCAGACCTCCCGCTGGTTCCACAATTCCGAGGATGTGCTTGCCGAGTTCAAAAACGGCTGGATGGAGTATGCGCTGACACACATCTCCTCCTGGTTTCCGGATGTCCGGGTGAACATTGAAGCCTATCCCCTTCTGCCGGAGGACGGTTTCCTTATCCACTACCATATCACCACCGACCAGCGGTGCTTCTTTGCCGCAGGCTTCGGCGGTATTACCGAGATGCAGGGTCGCTTTGAGATGAAGGGTGACACCCGCCGTTATTTTACCGCCGATAACACCAAGGGAAATACCGTGGAGATCGGCAATAACCGCGCCTTGGTCCGGCACACAGACGGCAAGACCATGCGGATCGCCACCAGCTTCCCCGCCCAGTTCAGCGTGGGCTCTGCCAAGGCTATGGCAGACATCTATGCTAGCACCTTCCTGGGCAGCGACCCGGAAAACGAAGACGATCAGGTGGTGAAAATTTCCGCCCCCATTGAGCCAGGCAAGGCTCTGGACGGCTTTATCATCGCAATCCGGGACGAGGACGAGTCCGTTCTGGACAAGTGGCTTGCCATGGAAGATCCCATTGGCTTTATCAAACAGCAAATTTACGCCAAGTTCGCCTGCATTGATGTGGATACCCCCGACCGGCCTCTGGATCTGACAGTGACCCCCACAGTCATCGCCCTGGATGCCTCCTGGCACAAGGACGCGTTCCACCATGGCGCTTTTTCCATTCATACGCCCTTTTTAGGCTGGCGCAACTGGTACGCGCCTTCCGCCCTGCACTGGAATGAGCGGGTGGAAAAAACCATCGACATGTGGATGAGCTACATTTCCCGGGGCGACGTGAAAAACGAAAGGGTCTGGTACGACGAGAGTCCTGTCCCAGAGGGCAAGAGCGGTCACACCGGCTACCTGTCCAACTTTGAAAACATCGTTGGCAGACTTCCCGCTTACTTCAGACCCGACCACAGTCCCATTTACGGTCCCTACGATATGCAGCAGTGCGCGCTGGACATGATGCTCTACTACATCGAGTGGTCCGGAAACCTCGCCTTCGCAGAAAAGCACTTTGACGATATGTGCGCCATGGTGGCCTTTGAGTCCCGGGTATTTGACCCGGATAACGATGGCCTGTACCAGAATATTTTTAACACGTGGATCTCCGACGGACACCAATATAACGGTGCCGGCTGCGCCCAGGCTACCGCATATAACTACCGCGCGAACCTGGTGTTGGCCAAGCTTGCAAAGAAGCTGGGCCGGGACAGCGCTGCCCTCGAACAGATGGCGGAGAAGATCAAAAAGGCATACAACGAAAAGCTGTGGATGCCTCACGAGGGCGTATTCGCAGAATGTCTGGACACCGTCGGCAACCGCCTGCTTCACCCTGCCGTGGAGTTGCCCACCGTTTACCATGCCATTGATTCCGCCATGGTAGACCACCGCAAAGCTTACCGCTCTCTGCGTTATACAGAGAAGCACCTGAAAAGCATCGCCACCCCCGGCCGGGGCGGCAGACTGTCCTTCTCCTCCAACTGGCTGCCCAAGCAGTATTCCAGCTGCGGCATCTTCCCCTCTGAAAACGCCCACCTGGCGCTGGCCTATTTCCGTGTTGGCATGAAGGAAGAGGGCAAAAAGCTGCTGGACGGTGTGGCCGACTGTTACTTCACCGGCAGAAGCCCCGGCATGGCGCCGCATGTTCAGTCCGCCCGCTGTACCCCCGACCTGGGCGACTCCGATTTCACCGATACCTCCAGCATGTATCTGCGCGCAGTGATGGAGGGCCTGTTTGGCATCCGCATCAATGCCGTGGACAACTATGTCCACATCCAGCCCGGCCTGCCCAGCCAATGGGAGCACGCCAGCCTTACCCTGCATGACATCGCCCTGCACTACCACAGACGGGGCAGTGAGGAGACTTTCAATGTCCACTGCGACCGCACTGAAACCAAGCGTTTCCGCATCCCCATGCGTTCCTCCCAGGTGGAACTGGTCATGCTGGACGGAGAACCCGTTTCCTATGAAATTGAGGCCGGCGTCAACAACAGCTTCCTCATCATCAAGACCCGCAAAACCGGCAAGTTCCAGCTGCGCGTCATCCACGGCAAGCAGGCCGTGCCCACTGTTTCTGTTCCCGAAACCGTTTTGGCAGGCACCAGGCTGGTCTTTACAGTCAATGGCGGCACGCTGACAGAGGTTTACGACGTATCCGAGACCCTGGAAGATATCACCGTGGTAGGAAACAAGGTCTACGCCTCCGCCAAAAATGTCCCGGGGGATCACACCCTGTTCCTGCGGACTATTTCCGGCAAGTACGATGCCTGGCTGGCCGCTGATTATGACATTGTGGGTGAGGATGTGCCGGAACTTCCTCTGGAGGATAAGCCCTTCGAGCCGGTTGACATTTCCGAATTTTTCAACTGCAAGCTGACGGAACTGCATAAGCAGTCCTATATCCATCCGCTTCCCGAGGGCTGCACCATGCGTCTGTACAAAAACGGCCGCGCCATGCACAGCTGGACACAGTGGGGTTATCGGGGCGTCTATGCCGACGATACCTTCCTGCGCACCTCCGGCGGCACGGTAGTCTCCCCCTCCGGCATTCCCTTTGCCACCCCTGCGGAAAACGAGAATCTGGCCTGCATTTCCATCTACGACAATTTCCCAACCAGCATCACCTTCCCCCTAGAAGGCAAGGGTCAGGAAATCGCTGTGATGTTTATTGCCAGCACCTACTGGATGCACACCGGTGTGGAGAACGCCCGGATCACGGTTTCCTATGCTGACGGCACGGAATCGTCCACCAAACTGGTCTACCCTATCAGCATTGACGACTGGATGACCTCCGCTTTGACCACCGAGGCCGAGAGCTTCTACATCAACGATTATAACCACGCTACGGTAAAGCTAATCCGCATTGACCCCACCAGGGAACTTTCCGGCATCCGGATCGAAGCGGTTGCCAATGAGGCCATTGTTGGCGTTGTGGGTATCAGCATCAGCCGTTAACGGATTTCTCTGCTGCAAAAAGAACAAGCGGCGCCGTTCCACGGCTGCCTGTGCAGACATCAGCTATCCTAAATAACAAACAGGAGATGGGCATTGTTCCATCTCCCGTTTTGTTGAATTTCATTAGAAAAAGCTTCCGGCCGATACCGCCCGGTAAATAAAAAGCGGTGCAATGACTTGCTTTTGCTGCGGCAGTGTAGTAACATAAAATATAGAAAAAAACCTTTGGGGGAACAGAGCATGTCCATTGAATACAAGTCCTACAGCTACGGCACGCCGGAATATCAAAAGGCCCGGATTCTGCGCTATTGTATCCTGCGTCTGGGAGACGGCATCAGTGATGAATGTGTGGAAGAGGTCTATGGGGACAGCAGCCAGGAGCAGTCCCATATTTTGTTGGGGGCCTTTGATGGAGAGCTGCTGGTGGGTACAGTCAATCTGGCACCCCATGGGGAGGACAGCCTGACGCTTTGCTCTCTGGCGGTCCACGATGCCCGCCGCGGCAGCGGTATCGGCGCAGAGCTGGTCCGCTTTGCCCATGAGACGGCCCGGGTCCGGGGTTGCCGCCACATTCGCCTGATGGCCCGCGGCAATGTGGTAGCCTTTTACGAAAAACTGGGGTATGCCCCCACCGGGGAGGTATCTACCCACCCAGACATCACCTTTGTGGAGATGACTACAACGCTTGCATAACAAACCGCACGGGAGTACTCCCGTGCGGTAATTTGTCAAAATCGGTTTTCCTGTTACAGTACCAAAGAGGGCGCCGCGTAGACCCGGGCGGCGTACTCCTGATCCAGCAGGTACAGCCCCTTGGGGTCTTGGCCAAAGAGCTTATAACGGCTGATCATGGTACCGGCGTTGTCCTCTTCTTCCATCTGCTCGTTCACAAACCAGTCCAGGAACTTCATTGTGCGGTAATCCTTAGCCTGGTGGGCTTCGTGGTAGATATTATTGATGAGGTCGGTGACGTAGCGCTCGTGCTCCGCCGCAACCTCCAAGGGCGCAAGAACCGAGTCAAAGGCCTTATCCGGTTTACCGATGGCTTCCAGGGTGACCTTGAGGCCGTTGTTCTGCATATACTTCATGAACAGCAGGGCATGATCCCGCTCCTCCTGGGCCTGAATCATATAGTAATTGGCGTAGCCGTTCAAATCCAGCTCGTCGTAGTAATTGGAAATATCCAGATACAGGTATGCGCTGTAAAATTCTTTGTTAATCTGATCGTTCAGCAATGCTGCAATTTTTTCGTTCATAGGAAATCTCCTTCCGTTAAATGCTCCGCCGGTCCCCGCCATAGGGACCGGCGGTAAATTGTTATCGTCGGTTATCTTACTTGAAGTAACGGGCCAGCAGGCCAGCCAGAGCCTTGCCATGACGGGCCTCGTCCCGGGCCATCTCGTGGACGGTGTCGTGGATAGCATCCAGGCCATTGGCCTTGGCGACCTTTGCCAGGTCGAACTTGCCGGAGGTGGCGCCGTACTCGCAGTCCACACGCCATGCCAGATTGTCGCGGGTGGTAGCCTTCATGTTGGGCTCCAGATCCTCGCCCAGCAGCTCTGCGAACTTGGAAGCATGCTCAGCCTCTTCGTATGCTGCCTTCTCCCAGTACAGACCCACTTCGGGGTAGCCCTCGCGATGGGCGATGCGGGCCATGCACAGGTACATACCGACCTCGGCGCACTCACCGTTGAAGTTGGCCATCAGCTGCTCGAAGATGAACTTCTTGTCTTCCTCGGAAATATCGGGGTTGTTCTTAACGGTCTTACCGTAAACGCCGTACTCATGCTCAGCTGCCAGCTTACCCTCTTCCATTACCTTGAACTTGGCGCCGTCAACCTTACATACGGGGCACTTAAAGCCTTCGGGCATTGCTTCTGCTTCATGAACATAACCGCAAACAGGGCATACAAACTTCTTCATAACTATTTCCTCCAAAAATTGAATTTAATTTTATATTATTTTATGTTGTGGGTGCCGTGCACCCGGTTTTAAGGGATTACTCTTCGACTTCTTCGAACAGGTCGGGTCCTACATTGCAAAGGGGGCACTCGTAATCTTCGGGGAGCTCATCGCCCTCGTATACAAAGCCGCATACGGTACATACAAATTTCTTCATGCTGTTTCACCACCTTCTGATTGATTTGCAAGACAGTTTTTACATACGCCGGTAAAGGTCAGCTGGTAAGCATCCACATGTCCGCCGGTTGCCTTGGCTGCGGTCTGCACCAACTGGCTGGGCACATCCATGGTGGGCATATCGATCACATCGTCACAGCTGCTGCACATAAAGTGCACATGGGGGTCGGTGTTATAATCAAACCGCTCCACACCGTTGACTGTTCCCAGACTCACAATGGTCCCCTGCTCCTTGAACAAGGACAGGTTGCGGTACACCGTACCCAGGGATAAGTCGGGGATTTCCGGCTTCAGCCGGTTAAACACCATTTCCGCAGAGGGATGCTCAACTGTATCCTTTAAATAGGCCAGAATCGCATTGCGCTTGCGGAACTGCTTTGATACAGGTTTCATTTTTTATCAACTCCTAAATAAGAATAGTTCTTATTTACAACTAGAGTATAGCATAGCAATTCTTTCCTGTCAATAGGTTTTTATAAAAATTTCAAAAAATTTTTGCGCCGGGTTTTCCTGCTTTTTCCATCCGGTTTTCACTTTTTTCTTGCAATTATCCCTTTCTATACTATAATAAAGGTATCATCGACAGGAGGAATGGATATGGGTGAAAAGCTATCCGCCTACGCCGGGTGTCTTTTGGGTCTGGCGGTCGGCGATGCCATGGGCACCGCTGTGAATGATAAAACCTGGGAAGAAATCTGCACGGATTACGGTCCCAACGGCCTGTTGGGCTACGATTTGCTCAGCGGCTGCGCCGAAGTGTCCTCCCATACCCAAGTTGCCGCTTATACCGCCAATGCCCTGCTGGTTGCCATCACCCGGGGAAAAGCCGACAACTACGTACGCTTTGTGACCCTGG
The DNA here is from genome assembly GCA_045637585.1 of Faecousia sp. GTDB lineage: Bacteria > Bacillota > Clostridia > Oscillospirales > Oscillospiraceae > Faecousia. The sequence continues at coordinate 8,539 of JAZTZS010000023.1, forward strand.
CTCTGCGGGAGTGGGCCAAGCGCCAGCACTTCCCCCGCAGCCCGGATAAAAGCCCCCTGTGGGTCTCCCAGCTTCCCGAGCTGCGCCGCCGTGCCTGCCGGGACGCCCGAATGCTGGATGCCCTGCGGGCAGAAACCCTGGGAACGCCCGATAAGCCCATCAACAGCGCCGCCTCCCCCGGCTCGCTTCCCATTGCCGTGGCAATCGCCCTGTTCTTCGACCCCCGGCGGATGACACCGAACCAGGTGGGAACCCTCACCGCAGAATCTCTTGCCCTGACCCACGGCAATCCGGAGGTTTTCCTCTCGGGCGTGGTACTTGCCTACAGTCTTGCCGGAATCCTGCACCAGCCGGAATGTCCGCTGGCGGAGCAGTTTACCCAAGGCTGTGAGGCCATGCTGGCCCAATTTTCCAGCCGTTTCCCCCAAGCACAGCTGGTTGCCCAGCGGATAAACACCGCCATCGCTATGGCCAAAGATGCAGACTCCGACCCCAGGCAGGATATGGAAAGGCTGGGCTGTTATACCTGTGCCGAGTGTCTGGCCGGCGCCATTTACGCCTGTCTAAAAAACCCGGAGGATTTTGACGGGGCCATGATTCTGGCAGTAAACCACTCCGGCGCCAGCGCCGCTACCGGCGCCATCGCAGGCGCCATTGCCGGCGCACAGCTGGGCAGGGAGGCCCTGCCGGACTTCTATCTAGAATCTCTGGAGGCAAGGCTCCCGCTGGAACAGTTGGCAGAGGATTTGACGCTGGGCGGCTTTACCGCCGGCCTTTTCAACGATGACTGGGACCAGCGTTACATGCAGGGCCTGCTCACCCTGTAAGGCCGAAAGAGACGCAAATCCCGGAGTTTTCCTGCGGATTTGCCGTATCTTCGTGGGTTTACACAGAAAAACAAGGAAAAATGATGAACTTTTTTCCCATTTACCCCTTGCAAACAGTATTATATAGTGCTATAATACAAATAATTCTAGAGTAAGCTATTGGAAAGAGAGGGGTTCGCCCCTCTCTTTTGTACTGGAAAGGATGCGTTGCTTTGAAAGTTACCGAACTAGTTGCCCAGTTTGCCGCGCCTCTGGTTGAGGCGGCCGGCTGCAGCCTGTGGGATGTGGAATACGTCCGGGAAGGCTCCGAGCGGTTCCTGCGGGTGTATATCGACAAAGAGGGCGGTGTGGACATTGCCGACTGTGAAACCGTCCACCGGGCCATCGACCCCATTCTGGACGAAAAGGACCCCATCGCCGAAAGCTACCATTTCGAGGTATGCTCCGCCGGCCTTGAGCGGGCGCTGAAGCGTCCGTCGGACTTTGCCCGGTTCATGGACAGCCCCATTGTGGTGAAGCTATACCGTCCCAGAAACGGGCTGAAGGAAATTCCCGGCATTCTCCGGGGCTATGAGGACGGCCGGGTCACTGTGGAAGCCGGTAAAGAGACCATAACCTTTGAAAAATCCGAAGTCGCGCTGGTGCGGCTGCGGGTGGAGTTTTAAAAACCAGATACCCCATTTCGGTTTAACATTTGAAACAGATAATAAATAACAGATTTCTATACAGGAGGAAATGAACGACAATGGCACAGAGAAGAACCAAAAAAACCGAAGCGCCCAAGATAGATATCGGCGCCGAGATTTTTTCCAGCCTGCGTGAGCTGGAAAAAACCAAGGGCATCCCTGTGGATTATATGGTAGAGCGGCTGAAGCAGGCTCTGACCAACGCCTACCGGAAGGACCGGGAGGACCACCGCGACATCCCCGCAGAAAACGTGGTCGTAGACCTGAGTGAAAAGGGTCTGTTCATGTACCAGGTCAAAACCGTGGTGGAGGAGCTGGAGGACACCGCCGTGGAAATCCATATCGATGCCGCCCGGAACCTCAATGACAAAATTCAGCTGGGAGATACCATCTCCATCCCCGTAGACATCCAGAAGTTCGGCCGCATCGCCGCCCAGACCGCCAAGCAGGTGGTGATTCAGGGAATCCGCGAGGCCGAGCGCGGTGTCATTTATGAAAGCTACTCCTCCAAGAGCCAGGAGCTGCTCACCGGCACGGTCCTGCGTCTGGACCCCTCCGGAGATATCTTTGTTCGCATCGGTCAGGGCAACGAGCAGAATGATGCGGTGCTCCGGGCCAGCGAACAGATTCCCGGAGAGTCTTACGAGCCCGGCGATCTGATCCGCGTATACGTACTGGAAGTGCACAAGGCCACCCGCGGCCCGCTGGTGCACGTCTCCCGCACCCATCCCAATGTGGTACGCCGTCTGTTCGAGCTGGAGACACCGGAAATTGCCGATGGGCAGGTGGAAATCCGCAACATCGCCCGTGAGGCCGGCTCCCGCAGCAAAATCGCCGTTCGGGCAGCCATGGAGAACGTGGATCCGGTGGGTGCCTGCGTAGGCCCCAGAGGCGGCCGTGTCGGCGCCGTTGTAGAAGAGCTCCACGGTGAGAAGATCGATATTGTCGTATGGAGCGAGGACCCCTGTGAGTACGTCAAGGCCGCCCTCAGCCCCGCTGACGTAATCAGCGTCACTCTGATTCCCAACCAGAAGGCCTGCCGGGTCATCGTGCCCGACGATCAGCTGAGCCTTGCCATCGGCAAGGAGGGTCAAAACGCCCGTCTGGCTGCACGGCTCACCGGTTATAAAATCGACATTAAGCCTGAATCCCAGGCAGAGGATACGGCAGCGGAGTAATCCGCTGACCACGCAAAGGAGGGAATCCCATGCAAAAGAAAATCCCTCAGCGGCAATGTATGGGTTGCCGGGAGCGGAAGGCCAAACGGGAGATGATCCGCGTGGTGCGCGGCACCGACGGCGTGGTCACCCTGGACTTTGGCGGCAAGCTCAACGGCCGCGGCGCATACATCTGCCCCAGCGCAGAGTGCCTGAAGAAAGCACAGAAGGCCAAATCTCTGGAGCGGAGCCTTGAGGTTCCCATTCCGGAGGAGGTTTATCAGCGCCTGGCCCGGGAGATGTTGGACGGGGGCAGTGCAAATGGATAAAGCCCTGAACTATATGGCCCTGGCTCGAAAGGCCGGCCGCATTGAACTGGGTGAAGAGCCCGCCGGTGCTGCGGCGCGTGCCCAGCATGCCCGTCTGGTGGTGGTGGCATCGGATGCTTCCGACCACACCTGGCGCAGAGCCAAAAGCTTTGTGGCAGGCACTGACCAGCAGTGCATCAAACTCCCCTTTACCAAAGACGAAATGGGTCTGGCCGTTGGCCGCAGCGCGCTGGCGCTGGCCGCCTTCACAGATCCTGCTCTGGCCCTTGCTTTTGTGAAAGCACTGGGGCAGCCGGAGCAATACAAAGACGTGCTGGAGAGTCTGGACAAACGGACCCAGCGTATCCAGCAGCGTCAGGCAGAGGCCAAAGCCCACGACAAGAACAAGAAGCTTGGCCGCAGCCGCGTGAAAAAGCATTGATTCTGGAGGTGCATATATGAGTATCGTGAAATATCGTTTGAAAGAGGTTGCCACCGATTTTGGCACAACCCCTAAGGAAATTGCGGAGATCATCTCCAAGTTTTTTGAAAAGCCCAAATCCAACGCCCAGGTTCTGACTGAGGATGAGCTGAATGTGGTATTCGACTACATGACCCAGACCCACCAGATCACCTCTTTGGAGCAGGTGTTTGCCGTTCAGGCCAAACCGGAACCCAAGCCTGAGCCCAAGGCTGAGCCGTCTTCCGCGCCCCAGGCCAAAGCCAAGGCACCCGAGGCCAAACCTGCCCAGCAGCCTCAGAAACCTGCCCGGGCCCCCGAAGCCAAGCCCGCCCCGCAGCCCCAGAAGCCTGCCAAGCCCGCAGAGCCGGAGCGCAAGCGCGAGCGCCGGGTGGTAGACACCTCTGCTGTACAGGTAAACGTTGCCCGCTTTGATGACCGGGTGGATGACATGGTATCCGAGCGGATGCAGAATTACCAGGGCGGCAAGCAGCGCATCGGCGCTAAAAAGGGTCAGCAGCAGCAAACCAAAAAGGACAACAAGTTCAAGGGCAACAAGGCCCGTAACGAAGAGCAGGAGAAGCTGCCCCGCCTCCAGATGGAGGTCGCCCGGAAAGCTCCTGTCACCGTAAAAATTCCCGATGAAATCACCGTCGGTGAGCTGGCCTCCCGGATGAAGAAAACCGCCGGTGAGGTGATTAAGCTCCTGATGAAAAACGGCGTGATGGCAGGCATCAACCAGGCCATCGACTTCGACACCGCCGAATTTGTGGCAACGGAGCTTGGCTGCAAGGTAGAGCGGGAAATCACCGTCACCATCGAGGAGCGGATCATCGACGATCACGAGGATACCGCCGAAGAGCTGCAGACCCGCGCCCCCGTTGTGGTAGTCATGGGTCACGTTGACCACGGCAAGACCTCCACCCTGGATGCCATCCGCAATACCTCCGTCACCTCCGGCGAGGCCGGCGGTATCACCCAGCACATCGGTGCTTACACGGTAGAGTGCGGCGGTCAGCCCATCACCTTCCTGGACACCCCCGGCCACGCCGCCTTTACCTGTATGCGCGCCCGCGGCGCAAGGTCCACGGACATCGCCATTCTGGTGGTGGCTGCCGATGACGGCATCATGCCCCAGACCATCGAGTCCATCAACCATGCCAAGGCCGCCAATGTTCCCATTATCGTAGCCATCAACAAGATGCATAAGCCCACCGCAAACCCCGACAAAATCAAAGAACAGCTGACCAAGTACGACCTGATTCCCGAGGAATGGGGCGGCGATACCATCATCTGTCCCATCTCCGCCAAGACCGGCATGGGTCTTGACAATCTGCTGGAAATGGTGCTGCTGACCGCCGAGGTGCAGGAGCTGAAGGCTAACCCCAACCGCCGCGCCAAGGGTACGGTTATCGAAGCCCGTCTGGATAAGACCCGGGGACCCATCGCAACCTTGCTGGTGCAGAACGGCACGCTGAAGCAGGGCGACATCATCATCGCCGGTACCGCCGTGGGCCGTGTCCGTGTTATGACCAACGACAAGGGCCGCACTGTGAAAACCGCCGGTCCCTCCGTTCCTGTGGAGATCACCGGCCTTGCGGAAGTCCCTGCCCCCGGCGACGAGTTCAACGCCGTCACCGACGAGCGTATGGCAAGAGAGCTGGTTGAGCAGCGGAAGCAGCCCGCCAAGGATGCCGCCGCCAACGCCATGCAGAAGGTCACGCTGGATAACCTGTTTGCCAAGATGCAGGAGGGCGAGATGAAGGAGCTGGCTCTGATCGTCAAGGCCGACGTGCAGGGCTCTGCCGAAGCTGTGAAGGCCTCCCTGGAGAAGATTTCCAATGAGGAAGTGCGGGTTAAGGTCATCCACACCGGTGTTGGCGCTATCAACGAGTCCGATATTCTGCTTGCCTCCACTGCAGGCGCCATCATCGTCGGCTTCAACGTCCGTCCCGATGCCGGTGCACAGGCCTCTGCCCAGCGTACCGCTGTGGATATGCGGTTCTACCGGGTCATCTACGATGCCATCGACGAGATTGAAGCCGCCATGAAGGGCATGCTGGCTCCCAAATTTGAGGAAGTTGTCATCGGCCACGCCGAGGTTCGCCAGACCTACAAGGTCTCCTCCGTGGGTACTGTCTGTGGCTGTATGGTCAAGGACGGCAAGATCACCCGGGATGCTCAGGTCAGAATCCTGCGGGACAACGTGGTTATCCACGAGGGTGAGGTTGGCTCCCTCCAGCGGTTTAAGGACGCTGTCAAGGAAGTTGCCGCCGGTTATGAGTGCGGCATGAGCATTGCCAAGTTCAACGACATCAAGGAAGGCGACGTATTCGAGTGCTTCGCCATGGAGGAAGTTAAGCGATAATCCTTTTCAGCCGTGCCGCGACCCGGCACGGCTGATTGCCTTCCCTATAAACCTCGCCTCTCCCTTTGGGAGAGGTGGCTGCCCCCACGGGCAAACAGAGAGGGTCGCTGTTTTGCCCTCTCAGTCAACTTTGCTGACAGCTCTCCCGGAGGGAGAGCCACGAACTCTGACACCAAGGAGGATGTAACTATGGCATCCAATCGCATTGGACGAATCAATGAAGAAATCCAGAAGGAGCTTGCCTCCCTTCTGCGCAACCTGAAAGACCCCAGAGTCCAGGACACCATGATCTCCATCACCCATGTGGAGACGACTCCAGACCTGCGCTATGCCAAGGTCTATGTGAGTTTTCTGGAGGAGGAAAAGGCCAAGGACGCTCTGAAGGGTCTTAAATCCGCCGGCGGCTATCTGCGCCGGGAGCTGGGCCGCGCTCTGCAGCTGCGCTACACGCCGGAGCTGGTATGGGCGCTGGACGACTCCATCACCTACGGCGCAAAAATGCTGAAGCTGATTAACTCCCTGGAGGTGGAAAAGGATGAGGACGATGACCAGGCTTGAGGCCGCGGCACTTCTGGGCCAGTCCGACAGCTTTTCCATTTTGACCCACCGCCGCCCCGACGGCGACACCCTGGGAAGCTCCGCTCTGCTGTGCCGGGGTCTGCGTCAGCTGGGAAAAACCGCCCATATTCTGGAAAATCCCGATATTACGGAAAAATACGCACATCTGCACACGGGTCTGACCAAGGCCGCCCCGGATACGGGGGATATGCTTGTGTGTGTGGATGTGGCATCCCCCGGTATGCTGCCGGAAGCCTTTGCCGCCCTAGCCGGGGATATCCAGCTGCGTATCGACCACCACAGTACCGCCACATCCTTTGCCCAAAACGAGCTGGTGGATGGGGAATCCGCCGCCTGCGGCGAGATTGTCTACGACGTACTGCAGCAGCTGGGCGTTACCCTGGACATTCCCATGGCAGAGGCCCTGTACACCGCCATTTCAACGGATACCGGCTGCTTCCGCTACGCCAATACCACCGCCAACACCTTTGCTGTGGCTGCTGCCTGCGCCAAGGTCAGCCCCAACCTGTTTGCCATCAACCAAGCCCTGTTTGAGACCAACTCTCTGGGCCGGCTGCGGCTGCAGGGCTGGCTGGTGGAAAACGCCCTGTTTTTGCACGGCGGTACGGCGGCGATCTGCGCCCTGCCCCTTGCCAAAGAACAGGAGCTGGAGCTCAGCGAAGACGATTTGGAGAATATCTCCGGCTTCCCCCGTTCCATTGAGGGGGTAAAAATCGCCGCCACCCTCCGGGAAAATCCCGACGGGCTGATAAAGCTGTCTGTGCGGGCAGTGCCCGGCTACGATGCCGCCGCCATCTGTGCAAAATTCGGCGGCGGCGGACACAAGGGTGCCGCCGGGGCATCCTTGGATTGCACCATGAAAGATGCTGTGGAAAAGGTCAGGCAGGCAATGGACGCCGTGCTGTAAACGCAGGAACTGACAACTGTCCACCCCCCATTGAAAGAGAGAATTATGAACGGTATTGTAATTGTAGACAAGCCCCAGGATTGGACCAGCCAGGACGTAACCGCCCGGCTGCGCCGGGTTTTCAACACCCGGCGTATCGGTCACGGCGGCACGCTGGACCCTATGGCTACCGGCGTTCTGCCGGTGTTTGTGGGCAGAGCCACCCGGGGTGTGGAATTTTTTGAACACGCCGACAAGGTTTATGCGGCCACCCTCCGGCTGGGAATCTCCACCGACACTGAGGATATCACGGGTACGGTTCTAGAAGAACGGGAAGTTTCCGTCACGCAGGCGCAGTTTCTGGAGGTTCTGCCCCAATTCCGGGGAGAAATTCAGCAAATTCCCCCTATGTACTCCGCCATTAAAATAAACGGGCAAAAGCTCTGCGATTTGGCCCGGCAGGGCAGGGAAGTGGTCCGTCAGAGCCGCGCCGTTACCATCCACGCGCTGGAGTGTCTTTCCTTTGACGGCTGCCGGGCAACCCTGCGGGTACATTGCTCCAAGGGCACCTATATCCGCACCCTGTGCAAGGACATCGGGCAGGCTCTTGGCTGCGGCGGCTGTATGGAATCCCTGCGGCGGGTTGCTGCCGGGGCTTATACCATAGGGGAAGCTGTCCCTCTGCAGACTCTGCTGGAGACCGATTCGCCGGAAGCGTACCTGCGGGCGGTGGATACCATGTTCTCCCGGTATCCTGCCGTAACCCTGACGGAAAAGCAGACTCTCCGCTGCCGCAACGGCAACGCTTTTTCCGTAAGCCTGCCGGACGGTACCTACCGCGCCTATAGCCCAGCCGGGGAATTTCTCATGCTGGCAAAGGCAAATTCCGGAGTTATGTCAACTATAAAGAGCTTTTTTGAAGTGTAACAGAAAAACTGCCTATGAAAAAAACAATCTTTGCCCTGGGTTTTTTTGACGGGGTGCATCTGGGTCACCAGGCGCTGCTTGCCGCCTGCCGGCTTCTTGCAAACCGGACAGGCTGTTATGCCGGGGTGGTAACCTTTTCCTCCCACCCGGATGCTTTGGTGCTGGGCCAAATGCCACCGCTTATCAGCACCCCCGCTGACCGGGAGCAGTTACTCCTGCAATTTCATATGGACACCGTTCTCCAATTGCCCTTTGACCGGGTGATGATGACCACGCCCTGGCAGGACTTTTTGCAGCTTTTGCTGGAAAAATACCAGGCCGCCGGTCTGGTCTGCGGTCATGACTTCCGCTTCGGAAACCGGGGTGAGGGAACGGCTGCGTTACTGTCCCAAGCCTGCGCCCAAAAAGGCATCCCCTGTACGGTGGTGCCCGCGCAAATGCTGGACGGCACGCTGATCTCCTCCTCCCACATCCGGAGGCTCCTGGAAAGCGGGGAAATGGAGACTGCCTGCCGGTTTCTGGGGCACCCCCACCGGCTCACCGGAACGGTTGTCCCCGGGCGGCAGCTGGGACGCACCATCGGCATCCCCACCGCCAATCTGACCCTTCCGGAGGATATGGTGCATCTGCGCCACGGCGTTTACGCCTGCAAAGCCATTGCAGACGGACAAAGCTACATGGCCGTGACCAACGTGGGCACCAGGCCCACAGTCAGCGGGCAACACGTAACCGTGGAGACGTGGCTTTTGGACTTCCAGGGCGACCTTTACGGCAAATCCCTGACCCTACAGTTTTACCGGTTCCTGCGGCCGGAGCAAAAATTTGCCTCGCTTCCGGAATTGCAGGCGGAAATTCAAAAAAATGGGGCGCAAGTCCGGGATTTCTTTGAAAATTATTGAAAATTTTCCTTTACTTTTGGGAAAACTCATGATATGATACTCGGGCTGGCTTTGCCAGACGTAATTACTATGCCCGTTGCTCAGTTGAGGGAGAAACCCGCAAGGGATTCCACTGACCCCTACTTGGCTCTCGGGAAATATTTTGAAAGGTGGAAAACACAATGATTCTGAAGGACAAGAAGACCCAGGTTATTCTGGAAAACGCTACCCATGAGGGTGACACCGGCTCCCCCGAGGTTCAGATTGCTATTCTGACCGCCCGTATCAACGAGCTGACCGATCACCTGCGCGTACACAAGCACGACAACCACTCCCGTCGTGGTCTGCTGATGATGGTTGGTAAGCGCCGCAACATGCTGGACTATCTGGCAAAGAAGGACATCAACCGTTACCGTGCTCTGATTGCCAAGCTGGGTATCCGTAAGTAATTTGCAAAATAGGGCGACGGATACCCGTCGCCCTATCGTGCATTTTCAAACAAAAACATCGGGAGACACTTTAGCAGTTGAAAGTGGCGGTGAGCCGCCGCGCCGGAGCGCTGGCCGCCAGTTTCAAGTGCTAAACCTCCCGAACACAAAAAATTTAGGAGGTTATACCATGATTACTCGCAAGCAATACCCCAACCATCACGTATATGAGATGGAAATTGGCGGCCGCGCCTTTACCGTAGAGACCGGTAAGGTGGCAGAGCTGGCCAACGCAGAGTGCATCTGCCGTTACGGCGACACTGTGGTTCTCACCACCTGCACCTGCAACCCCATTCCCAAGGCCGGTATCGACTACTTCCCCCTGACCATCGAGTTTGAGGAGAGAATGTACGCCGTAGGCCGCATCCCCGGCTCCTTCAACCGCCGTGAGGGCAAGCCCTCCGACCGGGGCATCCTGAACAGCCGTATCATCGACCGTCCCATGCGCCCCCTGTTCGACGAGGAGCTGCGCAACGACACCGTTGTCACCTGCACCGTTCTTGCCAACGACGACGAGTGCCCGGTGGAAGTGGTCGCCTCTCTGGGTGCATCTATCGCCATCGCCACTTCCGACGTGCCCTGGAACGGCCCTGTTGCCACCACCAATGTTGCCTATGTAGGCGGCAAGTATGTGGTGAACCCCTCCGCCGCTGAGCGTGACGCCTGCGACTGCTTTGTCTGCATCGCCTCCACCTTCGAGAAGGTGGTCATGATCGAGACCGAAGCCAACGAAGCACCCGAAAACATCGTTTACGAGTGCATCCGTGTTGCCCACGAGACCAACATGGAAATCGTTAAGTTCATCAACTCCATCGTTGCCGAGATCGGCAAGCCCAAGTTCACCTTCGAGAAGGCCGCTGTGAACCACGACCTGCTGGACGACCTGATGGCTTACGGCCTGCCCCAGATCGAAAACGCTCTGGATACCGACGATAAGAACATCCGCGAGGAGCGTCTGACCGCCGCAAGACTGGACTTCCAGGAGAAGTTTGGCGAGAAGTACGAAGATTTCGAGACCCACATTGAGGTCTGCCTGTACAAGATGCAGAAGAAGGTTGTCAAGAAGTGGCTGCTGGAAGGCAAGCGCGTTGACGGCCGCGGCATGGATGACATCCGTCCTCTGGATGCCCAGGTGGGCCTGCTGCCCAGAGTACACGGCTCCGGCCTGTTCGCCCGTGGCCAGACGCAGGTTCTGTCCATCTGCACCCTGAACACCCTGTCTGCTGCCCAGAAGATGGACACCATCTACCCCGAGGAAACCCGCCGCTATATCCACCACTACAACTTCCCCTCCTTCTCCACCGGTGAGGCAAGAGCTGCTCGCTCCACCAGCCGCCGGGAAATCGGTCACGGCGCTCTGGCTGAGAAGGCTCTGCTGCCTGTGATCCCCAGTGTTGAGGAGTTCCCCTATGCAATCCGTGTGGTCTCTGAGGTGCTCAGCTCCAACGGCTCCACCTCTCAGGGCTCCATCTGCGGCTCTACGCTGGCTCTGATGGATGCCGGCGTGCCCATCAAGCGCCCCGTTGCCGGTATCTCCTGCGGCCTGATCACCGACGCCGAGACCGGCGTGTGGAGAACCTTCACCGACATTCAGGGTGTTGAGGACTTCCACGGCGAAATGGACTTCAAGGTTGCCGGTACCTCTGAGGGTATCACCGCCATCCAGATGGACCTGAAGAATAAGGGTCTGACCATGGAGATTATCGCAGACGCTCTGGAGCGCTGCCGCAAGGCCCGTATGGTCATTCTGGAAGAAGTCATGCTGCCCTGCATCCCCGAGCCCCGCGCTGAGGTCTCCGAGTACGCACCCAAGATGCTAAGCCTGAAGATTCCTGTGGACAAGATCCGCGAGGTTATTGGCTCCGGCGGTAAGACCATCCAGAAGATCTGCGCTGACACCGGCGCTAAGGTGGACATCGACGACGACGGCTCCGTGTTCATCTCCGCTGTGGACTCTGCCGCTGCCTATGCTGCCAAGAAGATGGTGGACGACATCTGCTTCGTTCCCGAGGTTGGCAAGCTGTACTACGGCAAGGTTGTCAGAATCCTGCCTATCGGCGCATTTGTGGAAATCGCCCCCGGCCATGACGGCATGGTGCACATCTCCAAGCTGGAGAACCGCCGTGTGGAAAAGGTTGAGGACGTGCTGAATCTGGGCGATATGACCTGGGTGAAGTTCATGGGCTTCGATGAGAAGGGCCGTGCAAACTTCAGCCGCAAGGACGCCCTGAAGGAAATGGAAGGCCAATAAAATAACGATAGACCACGGTAGGCTGCGCCTGCCGTGGTCTTTTTTATTGCAGTTGGAAAACTGGACGGACGCCTCCCCCAATTATGGGAAAATTTGTCTCTTTGTCGCCCAGAAAAGACCTCCTTCCGGAGACGGAACACTAGTTGACATAATGCAAAAATTATGGACAAAATCCCCTATGGGCCGTTTACTAGTTATCCACACTGTCCACAGGTTTATCCACAGGCTAAGGGCTGAAAAACCCCTGTAAACCAATGGGTTCACAGGGGTAATCAGGAAATTGACCGATATCAACATGTACAGACAGGAAGGACATTTGGTTTACAGAACAACCATTAAAATGTCAGCTGCACAGCGAATACACGGGCCTGTGTGCCCGGAGCTTCCGGCCTCTGGCGATGGCCTTCCAGGTGTAAATTGCCCTCGGAGGAGAGACCCCAGGAGAGGGTCAGAGACTGGTCCTGCCGGGCTTCGGACAGATAGCAGATGGTGAAGCCTTGCAGGGTTTTTTCCGTCAGCAGCGTCTGGGGCAGCAGCTCCCACACCCATTCTAAATACCGGGTGTTGTTCATGTGCAGGTTTTCATCCAAATCCTCCGGCCGGATGGTTCTTGTGTATGTATTTGGCAGCGTCTGCACAGGAATGGAAGCAGGCGGTGTCAGTTCGCCGCCCTGCAGAATACCGTCCACCGTGATACCGCTTTTGCCCGGCAGCACCATTGCCCGTGTCTGGGTGTCCATGAGCACCCAAAGGCTGATAATCCGGAACAGCGGATTGCCTTGGGCATCATAGCCCACAGTGGAGCGGGGATAGGCAGACCGGGTGGTGGGCATCGGCCAAGTTTCCACCGTGACCGTCTCCCCCACACGGGGCAGGCGGGATATTTCCGCCTTGTGGCGAATCACCGCCCAGAACAGATGCCGGGGCTCCAGCGCCTGCCGGTCAACACCCAACAGGCTGCAGTGCTTGCCGGCGGCCTCCTGGGCAAAATACAGCATTGCAGAGGGCTTCAGATGCCCTGCCTGGTCCGCAAGGCCGGGGGTAACGGAAAAGGAAATACGGTAAGGCTCCATAACGGGAACGCTCCTTTGTAAAATCACGCACTCTCGCCCACAGTCAGCTCCAGCGCATACTGGGAGCCGGCCCGGTAAATGACCACCTTTACGGTATCTCCGGGCTGGTACTGGTAGATGAGAGTCTTTAAGGTCTCCGCATCGGTGATGCGGGTATTGTCCACAGCCATCAGAACATCGCCTACGGAGATGCCCTTTTTTGCAGCATCGCTGCCGGGGGTGACATCGGTGATATAAATGCCCCTGGGCAGATGGGAATAAATCTGGTGGATAACAGAGACTTCCTCGCCGGTGATGCCCAAGGTGGGTCTACCGGAGACGTAGCCCTGCTGCAGCAGCTGGTCTACGATGTCCTTGACGGTGGTGCTGGGAATGGCGAAGCCCAGGCCCTCCACGCCGGAGGCGTCCATATAGTCTCCGATTTTCAAAGTATTGATGCCGATTACCTGCCCGTAGCAGTTCAGCAGCGGGCCGCCGGAGTTGCCGGAGTTCAGGGCGGCATTGGTCTGGATCAGAGTCATGGTGCGGCCGCCGGTGGCAATATCCCGGTTGATGGCCGAGACAATGCCGTCGGTCATGGTGCCCCGCAGCTCCACGCCCAGCGGGTCGCCAATGGCAACCACCGCATCGCCTACCTGCAGCATAGAGGAGTCTCCAAATTCCGCAGGTGTCAGGTCTGTGGCCTGTACCCGCAGCACCGCCAAATCGGAAATCTCATCCAGCCCCACAATTTCAGCAGGCAGCGTCTGGGCAGAGGAGAACAGCACCTCCACCTGCCGGGCATCGGCTACCACATGGTGATTGGTGAGAATGTAGCCATCCGCGCTCAGCACAACGCCGGTACCCGAGGATGCGCCGCTCTGAGAAACACAGGTGATGGAAACCACAGCGTCAATACAGCGGCGGTAAATTTCCTGCAGGGAGAGCCCTCCCTCCTGAGGGATGTTCGGTACAGCTTCCGGGGTTTTGCTGATATCCAGTGTCCAGTCGGAATCGGCCACAGGCTGCTTCTGGGTGGCAGGAACATCCTCCGTAACGTCGGTGGTCTCCGGCGCCTGATAAAAGGACATGGCGTTCTGCGGATCCTGCTTCTGCAGCTGCCGGGTCAGCCGGATATTCAGTACGCTCATGGCGCTGGCAAGACCGCCCAGGAAGATAATGGCAACCAGCAGAACCGCAATCACCCCGCCGTGACTTTTTGGGGGATGGGTGCGGCCGGTCTGATAGGTGTCCTGCTGCCGGATATTCTGATTTGGTTCATCATTCCAATATTGTTCGTCCATAAAAACCTCGTGATAAAGATATTGCAATCAGTTGACAAGGGGAAGGGTGAAGGTAAATGCGGTTTTGCCCTCCTTGCTGGAGACGGAGATATCCTCTCCGTGGCTGCAAACCAGCGTCTTTACAATATACAGTCCCAGCCCCCAGCCGTCCCGGTTTTGGGAGCGGCTCTTATCCAGCTTGTGGAACCGGTCAAACACCAGAGGCAGCTCCTCAGGCGGGATGGTATCGCCGTCGTTGCTTACAGTAATGTAGATTTTTTCGGTGCCCTCCTGGATTTTTATACCCAGCACACCCTGTTCCGGGCAGAATTTCACAGCATTGTCCACCAGATTGTAAATCACCTGGGTAATGGCATCCTGACTGGCCCGGGTGTAGACCGGATGATCCGGCATATCCACCTGCACATCCAGTGCCTTTTTGGTGATTTTCTGTTCAAAGGTTATCAGCACCTGCCCCACACATTCGGTCGCGTCAAACCGGGTCTTTTTGGATTCCGGAATACCGCTCTGCTCGTGCAGCCGGGAGATTTCCAGCATGCTGCGCACCAGACGGCTCAGACGCTTGGTCTCCTGAGAGACGATTTGCAGATATTGGGGGTGCTTTTCCGGGGGGATGGTACCGTCCAGCATACCGTCCACATAGCCGGAGATGGTGGTCATGGGGGTTTTCAGCTCATGGGATACGTTGGCAACAAATTCCTGCCGCTGATACTCGCTTTTTTGCAGGGAGGAGGCCATATTGTTAAACGCCAGCGCCAGCTGCTGCACCTCCTCGGGAGAGGATTGCTCTACGGCAACTCTGGAATCCAGTCTGCCATGGCCGAAGGCGCTGGCTGCCCGGGCCATTTCCTGCAGCGGAGAGGTCACCCGCCGGGTCAGCAGCGACATGATCACCGTCGCCGCCAGCAGCACAAGCAGTGATACCAGCACATACACGTCCGAGATCCGCTCCAGTATGGCCAGATTTTCCGCAATGGGGGCAGAGACCACCACAATTCCCACAGGCCCGCCGGTGACCCGGTCGGTAATGGGTACGGAAGCCACATAGCGGGCTTCCGGATACAGCCCCTCCACGTGTCCTGTATGAGAGGTATAGCCGGCGGCATATACGCTTTTCAGATAGTCCCGGGAGACGGTCATGCCCTGGTGCTCACAGCCCAGCGGCTTATCTGCGCACATCACAAGGCGGCCGTTTTCATCGCAGATGACCGCATCCGCGCCGGAAACCTCGGAGGCCACGGACAGGTGAATGAGAAATTCCTGGCTTGACAGGGATGTGTCGGTATAGTAGGCGGAGGCCAGCTCGGAGATGGTGGTGGCGTTGCCCTTTAGACGAATCAGCGCTTGCTCCTCCAGATAGTCCTTAATCAGCACCTGAATGGACAGACCCACCAGAAGCAAAGCCGTCAGCAATATAATGGCGGCGGGGAAAAAGGTACGGCTGAAGGTGGTTTTCATGCCTACAGCACCTCGAATTTATAGCCCACACCCCAGACGGTTTTCAAGCTCCAGCTTTCGGAAACACCCTCCAGCTTTTCCCGCAGGCGCTTGACGTGTACATCCACAGTCCGGGAGTCGCCGAAGTAGTCAAAGCCCCACACCTCGTCCAGCAGCTGGTTGCGGGTGTAGACCCGGTTGGGGGAGGAGGCAAGATAGAAAAGTAGTTCCATTTCCTTGGGTGGTGTGTCCACCTTTTTGCCGTCCACCGTCAGCTCAAAGGCGTCCATATCGATAATCAGCTTATCGAATACCAGACGGCGGGATTTCTTCTCCGCAGCTGTACGGTCGGTACGGCGCAGCACCGCCTCCATGCGGGCCAGCACCTCTTTCATTTCAAAGGGCTTGGTAATATAGTCATCGGCGCCGGATTTCAGGCCGGCAACCTTATCATCGGTCTCGCTTTTTGCGGTAAGCATGATCACAGGGGTCTGTCCCTCTGCGCGGATGGCCCTGCAGACAGCCCTGCCGTCCATTACCGGCATCATCACGTCCAGCAGTACCATATCCGGCTTGATTGCCCGGAATTTGGCAAGGCCCTGTCCGCCGTCGGATGCTACGGTTACGGCATAGCCCTCTTTTTCCAGATACATTTGCAGAAGGTCGCGGATATTTCGGTCATCTTCCACCACAAGAACAGATATTGCCATGGCAGAGTCCTCCTTTGTATTTCTTTCTTTTTTCTTCATTATAACGCAAAAAACCGGATTCGCGTGAACAAATTGTAAAGAGTTCGGGGGTGAAATGTGAACAGGCAAATTTTTCTTGCAAATCCCTCCCAAACAGGGTATGATGGTAGCGAGCATTATATGGCGTGTTGGCTGTTGCTTAACGTTTGCCGGGGGCGGGCAATGCCCGCCCCTGTATATTTTGACGAAACACAGATGTAAACTCAAAAGGAAAGGACTGTACAGTATGCAAACAGTGATAGAGCTTCTCAAAGCGGTACTTTTCGGTATTGTGGAGGGCATTACCGAGTGGCTGCCCATCTCCTCCACCGGGCACATGATCCTGCTGGACGAGTTTATCCAGCTGAAGGTCTCGGAGGTTTTTTACGAGATGTTCCAGGTGGTGATCCAGCTGGGTGCTATTTTAGCAGTTATCCTGCTGTTTTTCCACAAGCTCAACCCCTTCTCCCCCAAAAAGGACGCCCTGCAGAAAAAGCAGACCTGGCAGCTGTGGTTCAAGGTGATCGTGGCGGTGCTGCCCTCGGCGGTTATCGGCCTTCTGCTGGACGACTGGATGGACGCGCACCTTTATAATTATGTAGTAGTGTCCATTGCACTGGTTGTGTACGGCGTGGCCTTTTTGTTTATGGAAAAGCGCAATGCCGCTGGCGGTATCCGTGTCCGAAACGTATACGATATTGATTACCGCACCGCCCTGTTTATCGGCGCTTTCCAGTGCCTTGCCCTGATCCCCGGTACATCCCGCTCCGGTTCCACCATCTTGGGCGCCATTTTGCTGGGCGTAGGCCGGTCTGCCGGCGCGGAGTTCTCCTTCTTCCTGGCGATTCCCACCATGCTGGGCGCCAGCGCGCTGAAATTTTTAAAATTCCTCATGTCCGGCGTCAGTGCTACCGGTACGGAAATCGCCGTTTTGCTGGTTGGCTGCGCGGTATCCTTTGTTGTGAGCCTGCTGGTCATCAAGGGGCTTATGGAATATGTAAGAAAGCACAGCTTCGGCGCATTTGGCATTTACCGGATTGTGCTGGGCATCTTGGTGCTGGGCTATTTTGTTATCACAAAATTCCTGTAATAAGAGATTGACATTCACCGGATAAAAGGTATAATGACTTAACTGCAAACAGAAAAACAACCATTGAAGGAAGGGTATTGATATGGCAATTCATCCTGCGCCCACACCGGGCAAGACATTGGCGGTTTCCCATTTTCCCACGGCCTTTCAAACTGTGATTTTCCGGCTCTGGGAGAGTGTGCCCTGTGCCAAATTAGCCCAGGTGCTGCGCACCACCGAAGAAAATGTGGCCAAAGCAGCCTCTGATATGGGTCTGGGCGGGCAGGCATTTCTGGACAAATGGCATGACCGGGGATATATTTCCATTTTGCGCGCCGTCTGGAATCTGCTGCCCTATGAACAGATTCTGCAGCTTCTGGACTATACCGAGGAGCGGCTGAAATTCATTCTCAAGGAAGATGACTTTCTGGACTACAAATTGGGCGAAAAATGCGACTGCGAGCCTGTTTACTTCCGGGAGCTGACTGCGGAGGAGTCCGCCCGCACCAGCCAAATCAAGGAAGCTATGGAAAAGCTTGTGGCTCCTCTGAAAGCAAGCGGCTTTGAGCAGCCCTTTGATTTCTACAACAACAAACGCTATGCCCCTCTTTGCGCCGGTACTGCAGGGGATGTGGTGGTGGACAGCAGCTGGTGTCTTACCTATCCTGACAGTGACCCGCTGCTGCAGTGCATGATAGACGACTTCAAGGCCTTTGCCGCGGAGTACGGCGTGCAATTTGCCGCCGCGCCTGCCGGTAAGTGTATCCGCATCCAGCTGGACGATACCATCACCGACGAGGAGTACCACCAGGTCCAGGTAACCGAAAACGCCATCACCATTACCGCCGGCACCGCAACCGGTGCTCTGCGGGGTCTGTATGTACTGGAGAATCAGGCGCTGCGCACCGGAAAGTTTGCCTTTGATGTTATGGACATCAAGAAAAAGACCAAATTTAAAATCCGCTACATCTACTCCTTCAGCAGCCTCTATGCCGATGTGCTGGAGCAGGATACCCGCATCTCCTTCCCGGACGAGCTGCTGGCCGCCTATGGCCGCGCCGGCGTGAACGGTGTGTGGATTCAGGGTCTGCTGTCCCAGCTGGCGCCCCATGCCTTCATGCCGGAGCTGAGTGAGGGCTGGGAAAAGCGGATGCAGACACTTACAGATCTGTGCAACCGCTGCGCCCGCTATGGTATCAAGGTCTATCTCTACATGAACGAGCCCCGGCAGCTGCCTGCCGAATTTTATGAAAAGCGTCCGGACCTGCGGGGAACCAACCTCAAATCCTCTCCCCATGTGGCGACCCTTTGTTCCTCTCACCCGGATGTGCACCAATACCTGCGGGATGCCATGCGCAGCATCTGCACCGCCGCACCCAATCTGGGTGGCTTCTTCCTGTTGACTCTGTCGGAAAACAGCACCACCTGCTACGCCGACGGAACGACCTATGAACATGGCACCAACCACAAAGCGGTAGACATGTGCCCCGTGTGCGCCAAGCGGAAGCCGGAAGATACCCTGGCGGACGTTATCAACGCCATGTACCAGGGTGTGCGTGAGGTCAACGATAAAATCAGCATCATCGTCTACGCCTGGTGCTTTATAAAGGTTCTCGGGGAAGAGGGCGTGAAACGGCTTATCTCCATGCTGCCCAAGGATGCCATTTATCTGCAGGTAAGCGAGAATGCGATGAAATTTAATATTGCCGGTGTTGACGGCCTAGTGAGTGACTACTCCCTGTCTCTGGTGGGTCCCAGCGAAATAACCCGCACCCAGTGGGAGATCGCTCGCTCTTTGGATATGCCCACCATGGCAAAGGTACAGGTTAACACCTCCTGGGAGTGTGCCACCGCGCCGTTCCTGCCGGTGTTGGGGAATGTGGCGCAGCATATGTCCAATCTGGTGGATGCAGGTGTGGAAAACGTCATGCTCTCCTGGACCCACGGCGGTTACATCTCCGACAATCTGCATATCGCCGCCTCCTACTTCTTTGAAGATATAGATAACCCCGAGACTGACCCAGTGGCCCGGACGCTCTCTACAAATTACGGCCAGTGGGCAGACCTGGTAAAGAAGGCCTCCGACTGCTTCTGCCAGGCCTTTGCAGAATACCCCTTCAGCATATCCAATATGTATTACGGTCCCGGCAATACGGGTGCGGCAAATCTTCTGTACCCGCAGCCCTCCGGCATGAAAGCCACTATGACCTGCTACCCCTTTGATGAACTGGAAAAGTGGCGGGCGCAGTTCCCTGTGGACATCTATCAGCAGCAGCACCGTAAGCTGTGTGATAAATGGGAAGAGGGTCTGGAATACATAAAAGATATGCCCTCCTGCGAGTTTAAGGATATGGCTTTCTACGGCTACACCCTCTTTGCCAGCTCCCGCAACCACATTGATTTTATCCGTCTGCGGGACGGCGCGGCAGATAAGCAGGCCATGCGCGCCATTGTGGAGAACGAGCTTGCCCAGACCCAGCTAGCGCTGGAGATCGCGTTGCGTAACAGTGCCGTGGGTTATGAGGCTGCCAACCATTACTACTGTACCCGCTCTGCCTTTGCAGAAAAGATCGTACAGTGCGATTATCTGCTGCGTCTGTACGAGGACTAATTGCTCCACCGCGCGTGACGTGGTGTTTGTAAAAAGTTTAAAGGACGCGTATCCTTTTTGGATACGCGTCCTTTTCTTATCCTTGGCTCTCCCTCTGGGAGTGTCGCAGAGCGCAGCGAATCTTTTAATGATTATGATTGCCGGGGGCAATCATACCACGATTCTGGTGGATGCCCGTAAGGGCAGCCGGAGAGGGCCCTCTCAGTCGGCTTCGCCGACAGCTCTCCCAGAGGGAGAGCCAAGGGGGTTTCTTCCTGTCAAATAATTTTGAAAAAAAGTAGAAAAATTCCGAAAAAAACAATAGACAAGAGGGACTCTATATGTTAAAATGTAGTTGGTGGAGGTTGGATTTTATCAAACCCTTGCCCTGTAACATAAATTAGCGGCTTTGCCGCATACCATTATTAGGAGGAAATATACATGCAAATCAACCTTGAAAAGTATGGCATTACCGGTACTACCGAGCTTGTCTACAATCCCACTTACGAGCAGCTGTTCGAGGCTGAGATGGATCCCACTCTGGAGGGCTTCGAGAAGGGTCAGCTGACCGAGCTGGGCGCTGTCAACGTTATGACCGGTATCTACACCGGCCGTTCCCCCAAAGACAAGTTCATCGTTATGGACGAAAACTCCAAGGACACCGTTTGGTGGACTTCCGACGAGTTTAAGAATGACAATAAGCCCGCTTCCCAGGAAGCATGGAACGAGTGCAAGCGTCTGGCTGTTGAAGAGCTGAGCAACAAGAAGCTGTACGTCATGGACGTATTCTGCGGCACCAATCCCGACACCCGTATGGCTATCCGCTTCATTATGGAAGTGGCATGGCAGGCACACTTTGTTAAGAATATGTTCATCGCCCCCACCGCTGAGGAGCTGGCTAACTTTGAGCCCGACTTCGTTTCCTATAACGCAGCCAAGGCGAAAGTCACCAACTACAAGGAGCTGGGCCTGAACTCCGAGACCGCCGCTATCTTCAACATCACCTCCCGTGAGCAGGTCATCCTGAACACCTGGTACGGCGGCGAAATGAAGAAGGGTATGTTCTCCATGATGAACTACTACCTGCCTCTGAAGGGCATTGCTTCCATGCACTGCTCTGCCAACACCGATATGGACGGCAAGAACACCGCTGTCTTCTTCGGTCTGTCCGGCACCGGCAAGACCACCCTGTCCACCGCCCCCAAGCGTCTGCTGATCGGCGACGACGAGCACGGCTGGGACGACAACGGCGTCTTCAACTTCGAGGGCGGCTGCTACGCTAAGGTTATCAACCTGGACAAGGATTCCGAGCCCGACATCTACAATGCTATCCGCCGCAACGCTCTGCTGGAGAATGTTACCGTTGATGCAGAAGGCAAGTGCGATTTCGCTGACGGCTCCGTCACCGAGAACACCCGCGTTTCTTACCCCATCAACCACATCGAGAAGATCGTCCGTCCCGTCTCCGCAGGTCCCGATGCCAAGAACGTCATCTTCCTGTCCGCTGACGCATTCGGCGTTCTGCCTCCCGTTTCCATCCTGACCCCCGAGCAGACCAAGTACTACTTCCTGTCCGGCTTCACCTCCAAGCTGGCTGGCACCGAGCGCGGCATCACCGAGCCCACCCCCACCTTCTCCGCTTGCTTCGGCGCTGCTTTCCTGGAG
>JAZTZS010000024.1:0-37385 GCA_045637585.1 Faecousia sp.
CCGATTGGACTTCTGCGAAACTGCAACCTCTGTGGAACAACTTGCCTGCGCAGTAAAACTGGCACGCCAGGAGGGACTCGAACCCCCGACCTACTGCTTAGAAGGCAGTTGCTCTATCCAGCTGAGCTACTGGCGCATTTCTAATGGAGCGGGTGACGGGAATCGGACCCGCGTATCCAGCTTGGAAGGCTGGTGTTCTACCATTGAACTACACCCGCAAATCCACTATCCCAGAGGGATTCAGCTATAAGATATTAGCACAGGAAACGGATTCTGTCAAGCCCGATTCTTTAGAATTTCCGGGATTTTTTCATATATCACATCCGCAACCGCACCGTCAGCGCAATTGCAAACGGTTTCGTACCGGTCCGCCACTACTCCATCGGCAGGGCAGAAGGCATAATCTGCCCCGTCCAGCATGGAAATATCGTTTTCCGCATCCCCAATACACACCAGAATTTTCTTGTCCAGCTGCTTTTGTAGATTCCGTGCGGACTGGATTTTGGAGACCCCCTTGGCATGGACATTGAGGATCATGGGGCCTGCCCGGAAAACAACCAGGTGCTCTCCCCACAGTTCTTCAATCCGGGCTTGGATCCGGTCAAACAGGATAACCTCCTCCGGTGTTTGGATACGCAGAGCCTGGGAGAGCGCTTTTTGCTGCTTGACCTGCACATTGAATTTGGCAAAAACACCCACATCGTCACCGGGCTTTACGGCGCGAAAAGCCCAGCCCATTTTAGCATGATGGGCGGCATCCTCTTCTGTGGCGTCCAGGATGTAGTGGGCATGGGTGCCCTGCACGTTGATAGCCACTTGAGGAAATTCTTCGGCGATCCGGCACAGGACACTCCATGGCTCCAGTGCAATGGGATGTAATTCAATAAATTCCCCATGAGAATACACGCCGCTGCCGTTCATCAGCAGAAAGGGCGCGTTGGCAGGTACTTTTTTCATCAGTTCAGCAGCCGTCACCGCGCTGCGGCCGGTATTGACAGTAAAGCTGCCGCCGTTTTCGGTGAAATACCGGATGGCTTCCAGATTTCGCTCCGGGATAGAGCCATCGGGGGCTGTGAGTGTGTAGTCATAATCGGCGGTGATGAGCACATCTTGAAATAGAGCCATGGTTCTTACCCTTTCCGTCCCAGAATCTCCGGAATTTTTTTATAAATCACATCGGCAACAGCACCGTCGGCGCATTTGCACACATTTTCGTACCGGTCAGCGATTACCCCGTCGGCAGGACAGTAAGCGTAATCCGCCCCGTCCAGCATATTGGTATCGTTGTGCGCATCACCCACACAGACCAGGATTTTCTTACCCAGCTGCTTTTGCAGATTCCGTGCGGAATTCAGCTTGGAAACGCCCTTGGCATGGATGTCCAGAATCCGGGCGCAGGCGCGGAAGGTGACCAGCTCATTTGGGTAGGTATCTTCTATGTAGGCAGTGGCCTCGTCAAACAGAGCCAACTCCTCTTCCGTTGCTTCGTACATGGAGGCGACGCTGTTTTCCCGAAACTGTCCGTAAAGCGCCAGCTTCAGGAAGGGTTTTGGCGCATTGGCAGGGTCAGCATATTCCCAGGTGCATTTGTTATTCGCTATATACGCTTCCCAACCGGCGTCCTTGTGGAAAATATGATGGGCATAGGTTCCCTGCTGCTCCAGAATCAAGCCGGGAAACCGGGTTTCCAAATCCCGGATAAGCAGCTCCTGGTCCAGAGGAATCTCGTGGCAGTTGATGAGCTTTCCCGAAACCGTGTCATAGGCGGCGCTGCCGTTATAGAGCAGCAGCGGCGCGTTGACCGGAACAGTGTCCCGAAACCAGTTGGTCATAGGAAAGCTCCGTCCGGAATTGACGGTAAAGGCGCCGCCGTTTTCCATAAAGTAACGGATAGCCGTAAGATTCCGTTCGGGTATGGTGGCATCCGGAGCGGTCAGTGTCCGGTCGAAATCCACAGTCAGCAAAATATCGTCATAGAGTCCCATGTTTACAGCATCCTCTCCAGCTTTTTCAAAACCTGCGTAAAGTACTCCGGCAGGGGGGCCATAACCATAACAGGGCGGCCGTCCCGGGGATGGCGGAAGCACAAAAGACCTGCGTGGAGGCACTGACTGTCCTGACCCAGCTCCGGTTTTTTGTGACCGTAGACCGTATCGCCCAGAATGGGGTGGCCGATATGGGCCATGTGGACACGAATCTGGTGGGTACGTCCGGTCTCCAGCCGGCAGCGCACATGGGTGTAGCCCCGGTAGCGGGCCACCACTTCCCAGTGGGTAACGGCATTTTTAGAATTGCGCGGGGTGACGCACATCTTTTTTCGGTCTGTGGGGTGGCGGCCGATGGGGGCATCCACAGTGCCGGAATCCTCCCGGAGGGAGCCGCAGACAATGGCCTCATAGGTGCGGGCCATGGTGTGGTCTTTTAGCTGGGAAGCCAGTACAGTGTGCGCCAAATCATTTTTAGCAACGGCCAAAAGTCCGGAGGTGTCCTTGTCGATGCGGTGGACAATACCCGGGCGCAGTTCCCCGTTGATACCGGAAAGGTCGTCGCCCAAGGCGTGGAGCAGCCCGTTTACCAAGGTGTCCTCCTGGTGGCCGGCAGCGGGGTGCACAACAAGCCCCTTGGGCTTGTTGATGACCAGAACATCCCCGTCCTCATAGACAATATCCAAAGGCATTTCCCGGGGCACAATATCCACAGCCTGGGGCTCCGGAATGGTGAGGCTGATTTCATCGCCGGGGTTTAAGCGGTCGTTTTTACGGCCGGGCTTTCCGTTCAGCAGTACACAGCCCTCCTCCAGCAGCTTTTGAGCACCGGAGCGGGTTAAATTTTCCACGGAGCGGGCAAGGTATGCATCCAGCCGTTCTCCGGCAGTATCGGCGTACAGAATCATTTGTTATCCTTCCAAAATCCTTTATTCCAGAGAATCAGGTGCAGCATCAGAACAATGCAGCCGCAGGTGATAAAGCAGTCGGCGATGTTAAACACAGGGAAATCTATAAAATCCACGGCAATCATGTCCACCACATAGCCCAAACGGATGCGGTCAATCATATTGCCCAGACCGCCGGCAAAAATCGCTATAATACACCAGCGTTCAAAAGAGGTAAAGCCCATCCGGTTTGTAGAGAACTCCCAGACGATGGCGGCGGCGAACAGAAGAAAAATCAGGGCAAACAGCCAGTGCATACCGGCAAAGGAAGAAAAGGCGGCGCCGGTGTTCTGCACATAGGTCAGGTGGAAAAGTCCGGGAATGGCTTCCACCGCACCGTGCAGGGGGATGTTTGCAACGGTCAGATACTTTGTGATTTGGTCTGCTGCCACAATGCCTGCCGTCATCAGCGCCATAAGAATATACTGCATAGGATACCTCCTGCAAATTGGTGTTATAATTTTTAATGGTAGCATTTTTACCGGGCAAAGTCAATTGCCAAAGGGCTGAGACAAGGCCCGGCAGCCTATGTTTTCCCGGGAGGCTGCAAAAAGAATGTGCCCGGCAAGCGGGCACATTCCAAAAAGTAAGAGATACGGCGGGCAGAAACGCAAAAATCCATCTATAATTTACACTCAGCCGTTTTCTGCCTGCGCGTTTTTGAAGCTGTTCAAAAGCTTCTCCAGTTGCTGTTTTTGCTCGGCGGTAAGCTCGAGCTGCCCAAGAAGATCTTCCACATCTGTCAGTACAGAGTCACCTGCCTGCTCCAGCCACTGGGATATCTCCGGGCTTTTTATCAGCTCTGCACCCTCAGTTTCCAGCCACGCCAGGGCAGCCGGATTTTCTACCAAAGAAGTTATCAGACTTTGCAAATCTTCCCGGGTGAGTCCCTCGGGGTTTTCTGCTGCTGTTTGTGTAAATGCCATAACATCAGTCAGGGCTTCTCCAAGCCCCGGCCCGGTGATTTGGGTGTTGACCTCACCTTGGGCCAAAACCTGGTACAGCACCTGCGGCGCGTCTGTGCCTGCTATGGAAACCAAGGGATGCGACTGCACCTGCTCCAGCGTGTCATCCCATTGGGCTTGTTCACCGCCCAAGGCCATCATATCCTGTACCACCGGCCCATACATGGCCAAAGTGCCGTATAGCGGCAGCGTTAACAGCAGCGCAAAAACGCCGCAATCAATCAAGCGGATGGCCAAGCCGGCTGCTTTGGAGAGGGGATTTCTTGCTTTGTGCCAGCCTGCAGTGAGCAGTCTGCCGATCCACTTGAGTACTGATGTCAAAATAATCAGAAAAATGGGGTACAGGAGTAAAGCAACAGCGGCGCGGAGGATGCCGTCCAAAAGAAACGCCGGTACTTCCTCCGGAATGTAGCCGTGCAGTGCCTCCTGGACTGTGGGTTTTAACAGGCCGGACAGCCAGTAGGACGCAAACACGCTGCAGACACCTGCGGCCAACGTGGCAATTAGAGAAATCACAGAACGCACAGTGCCTTTTTTGATACCGGATATGCTGTAGGGAACGACGGTAAGTAATACGGCCAGGGCAAAGGGCAGCCAAAGGAGCTGAATCCAGGAGAGTTCATCAATGTGCATACGAAAACCACCTTTCAAATCCCATTATATAGCTTCTTTTTTAAAAAGCAAGTCGGAACACCCGCTGTGAGATAGGAAGGGCTTAAAAAACCGCCCCGGGTATTCCCGGGACGGTGCTGCATCATATTAAAAAATCAGATACCTGCTTCCGAAACTGCACACATTCATCCTCGGAGCAGCAGGCGGTTACCTGTACCGGGCGGCTGTAGTCCAAGCTGAACATGCCCATAAAATCCTTGCCGTTGATGTTCTGGCGGTCGTTGCCCACCAGAATTTCAAAGGGCTGAACCATGGCTGCAGATACAAAGTCCTGCACCTGACGGAAGGAACGGATGGCAATATTAAATTTTTGCATCAAATCTCCTCCCGGACTGTACAAAACAGACTTTTTCGTTTATAATGGGTGCAATCTGCGCTGGCTGCGCTGGCAGTGCTAAGTGTATATAATTATACCATGATTTTGGTGATATTCAATAGACGAAACTGACGATTTTTATAAATCCCGACATATAATATTGGTGGTATTAACGATGAAAATAGGCTTTTATACCCTTGGTTGTAAGGTGAATCAATACGAGACCCAGGCCATGGAACAGTTACTGGTTGGGTGGGGACATACGGTTGGCGGCTTTCACGAGGACTGCGACGGCTATGTGATCAACACCTGCTCCGTGACAGCAGTGGCAGACAAGAAAAACCGGGCGATGATTCGCCGCTGCCGCCGGGAGCATCCCGATGCGGTGCTGGGTGTCTGCGGGTGTTATCCTCAGCATGCAGCCGGGGCGTTGGAGGGCCTGGGTGTGGATGTGTTGGGCGGCAGTGCCCAGCGGGAGGATTTTTTGAAGCAGGTGCTGGCGGCTGCCAAAACCCGGAAATCTGCACAGGTGCTGGACAATGCCCTGAAGCGCCGCAGCTTTGAGACTCTCCCTGCAGGCGGTCTTGAGGGCCGTACCCGGGCGATGCTGAAGGTGCAGGACGGCTGTGTGAATTTCTGTACCTATTGTATCATTCCCTACACCAGAGGGCCGGTACGCTCAGCGCCCATAGAATTGGCGGTAGCCCAGGCCAGAGAACTGGCGGAGCAGGGGTACCGGGAGATAGTCGTTACCGGCATCGAGATTGCCTCCTGGGGTGTAGACCTGCCGGGAAAGCCGGGGCTTGGGGATTTGCTGGAGGCGGTTTGCGGCGCGGTGCCCCAAATGCGGGTACGGCTGGGTTCTTTGGAGCCGCGGATTGTCACGGAGGAATTTTGCAGGCGGATGGCAGGATTACCAAACCTGTGTCCCCAATTTCATCTGTCCCTCCAGTCCGGAAGCGATACGGTATTGGCGCGGATGCATCGAAAATATGACACTGCCCGGTATCTGCAAAGCGTGGAGCTGTTAAAAAAGGCGTTCCCCGGCTGTGCAGTGACCACGGATTTGATTGTTGCCTTTCCCGGGGAGACGGAGACGGAGTTTTCGGAAACGCTGGCCTTTATCCGCAGATGCGGATTTGCGGACATGCACATTTTTCCCTATTCCCGCCGGCCCGGAACGCCCGCGGATAAAATGCCCGGCCAGCACAGCAATGCTACCAAGGACAGCCGCAGCCGGGAGGCGATAGGCGTGGCGGCGGAAATGTCTGCTGCCTACGCGCAGACGCTGATTGGAACGGAACAGGCGGTGCTGTTTGAAGAATCGGAGGGCCGTTACTACACGGGCCACGCACCCAATTACTGTAAAGTATATGCATTGGGAGCGGAACTGCACAATCAGGTAAAGGCTGTAAAAATCACCGCCCTGTATAAAGATGGTGTTTTGGGCGAACTGGTGTAATTTGCTACAGGAAATTTTCCTGATAGATATTTTTTAAGAGCTGCGCATAAAACAGGACATGGCTACGCCTTGGCTGTGCGTCACAAAAAATTAAGAAATTAGGGGCAGACAAGGCTGAAAAAATATGCTATACTGTAGAATGAGATCATGTTCTGTAGTGTAAACTCTTAGAATAAGGAGGCGTTTCCTTTGAAATATTGGCGAGGTTATCTGGTTGCGGCCATTTTGGCATTCTGCGGCTGGGGCTTGCAGCAGTTTGCCGCGTCCCACTGGGTGCTGGTGGATATGATTTATCCCTACGTCACCCGCATGGTACAGACCTTTTTGGCTCAGTGGAGCGAGAGCGTAGCGCTTTGTGTGTGGCAGCTGGTACTGTTGGTACTGGGCGTATTGCTGGCAGCCAGCATTGTACTGATGATTGTTCTGCGTTGGAACCCCATCCAGTGGTTTGGCTGGGTGCTGGCAGCAGGGAGCCTGGTGTTTCTGCTCCATACCGGCATTTACGGCCTTAACAACTATGCGGCCCCGTTGGCAGACGATATCCGCTTGAAGGTTAGTGACTACACAGTGAACGAGCTGGAAAAAGCGACTATTTACTATCGGGACCAGGCCAACGCCTTGGCGAAACAGGCAAACCGGGACGGCGCGGGAGAACTTAAGTATCCGGCGTTTTCCGCGCTGGCAGAGCAGGCAGGCGAGGGCTTCCAGACCCTGACCTACCGGGAGTTTAGTGCCGCGTTTGCCGGGTCTACTGTACCGGTGAAGGAGTTGGGCTGGAGCCACTTCTTTACAGACAAGGGCATGACAGGCTTCCATGTGGCGCTTACTGGTGAAGCGGCGGTAAATCCGGAGACACCGGCTGTGGGTCTGCCCTTTGCCATGTGCCGCCAGATGGCAAAGCGGATGTGCATTGCCAATGAACAGGATGCGGCATTGGCAGCATTTCTGGCCTGCCGGGCCAATTCCCAGAAGGAATATCAGTATGCGGGCTACTTTATGGCTTACCGCTATTGTATCAGCGCAATGGAATCCCGTAGTGACAGCGAAGGAAAAGCAGCACTGGCGGAAATTCGGAAGGGCGAGAGCCAGTATCTGCAGCAAGATCTTGCAGCATACAATGGAGTTTTCGATCCTAAGGAAGACGAAGCAGCCCTTACTGCCGATGTAAAGACAGAGGAGAACGGTCCCCAGCGCAGCAGTATAACGGATTTGCTGGTAAGCTTGTATATTCAGGAGATCATCCTGCCTCAGCAGATGGAGGATGAGCCGGAATTTGACCCCATGGACGAGACGCAGGTAGACCTGTCGGGGATTGCCAACGCGGTACCTGCCACAACCGGTGAGAGCAATGGATAGTATGGAAAAGGTTCTGGCAGAGGGTCTGCCCAGGCTGGGGCTGGAAGTGTCCCCGGAGCGGGTTAAGACGCTGTGTGATTTTGGCAGGGCAGTGGTGGAGCAGAACAAGGTGATGAACCTGACTGCCATCACAGAGCCGGAGCAGGTGGCAAGGCTTCACCTGTTGGACAGCTTGTCGCTGCTGACTTTGACGGATTTAAAGGGCAAGCGGCTGATTGATGTGGGCTGCGGAGCGGGCTTTCCCGGCGTGCCGGTAAAAATTGCCTGCCCGGAGGTGGAACTGACGTTGCTGGACTCTCTGGGAAAGCGCATGGCGTGGCTGGAGCAGGTGCTGCCAAGCATGGGCGTGGAGGCCCGCTGCATTACCGGCCGTGCCGAGGAAGCGGTTGCCCAAAGGCGGGAGCAGTATGATGTGGCTACCAGCCGGGCGGTGGCGCGGCTGAATATCCTGCTGGAACTGACAGCCCCCTATGTTAAGGTGGGCGGATTGGTTTTGGCCATGAAGGGAACGGCGGCGCAGGCAGAACTGGCTGAGGCGAAAAATGCCGTTGCCAGACTGGGTCTGTCAGTGGAAAGGGTACAGACCTTCCCGGTAGAAGATACTGCCCATTCTGTGATCGTTTTGCGAAAGATTTCCCGGACACCGCCCCAGTATCCCCGCAGATACGCGAAAATAAAGCAGACACCGCTATAACAAAGTGCCGGGACTGTTTTGACAGTCCCGGCACTTGTATATACAGTGGGTTTTGTATAAAAATCCACTATACAGGGACAAAAAGTCATATGATGTCTGTCCACAACGGAAATGCGCAGAAAGCAGGGCTCTAAAATTGCCGCTGTGTCGGTGTAGTTTGTGTAAAATGCGAATAAAAAACAAAAAAATCAAAACTACTTATGACAAAAGATACAAAAATGGGATAGATGACGAAAACCAAAGAGTTTTTTCAATTTTTTTGTTGATTATATAAAACAAATATGGTATAATACCTGCGACATTTATAAGTCTATGACTGGAAGCCATTTGTATGCCAATGGTGGGAAATGTTGGGAAAAGACTTACTGGTGGTGAATACATGGCAGGAAAAAAATACGTGTCCGATTACCGGATCGAAGATTCTGTTACCCCATCGGGGCGGGTGGAGTCCAAACGGGTATATCAGGGCGTGTATTACCGGTTTCTGGAGAGCGAGGCCTGTATTCGCCGGCTGCGGCTGCATATTATTGTGGTGGCAGTTGTCACTGTGGTTCTGCTTTCGCCCTTTTTGTTTACCAATTCCGATTTGAGCAGAACCTTTTATGTGGTTCTTCCGGTGGCATTGGCCTATGTGCCGCTGTACCACCTGCTGGCAGCTGCCAGACGGCTGGGCTTTCCGGAACCCAAATTTACCCGGGAACACCGGGATAAGACAGAGCGCCGCATCTCCCGGGCCAGTATTTGGCTGGGCATTTTTATGGGAATCGGCAGCGCCGGCGGCATCATCTACTGCATCCGCCGCGGCTGTACCGGCGAAGAGGTGCTCTGTGTTGTGAGCCTTGCCATTGGGTGGCTGCTGGATCTAAGCCTGCTGCCCCAGCGGAAAAAGGCCAGAACCGCTCCCGCGGAGGGAGAAAAAGACTGATATTTTTCCAAATGAAAAGCATTTGGTGAAATATATAATTTTTATGGAGGTAACATAATGAAAAAAACTACCAAGCTGCTTGCGTTGTTGCTGGCACTGGTTATGGTTGTATCCATGTTTGCTGCCTGTGGCAACAAGCAGCCGGACGAAACCAAACCCAATGGCGACAATACAACGACAGCACCCAACACAAACAATACCCCTGACAAGGACGAGGAGAAGACTCTGGTCATCGGTACCCAGAACTTCGACGGCAAGTTCTCCCCCTTCTTCTACACCAATGCCTACGAGAACGACGTTCTCAGCCTGGTCAACGTTGGCCTGCTGGGCTCCGACCGTGAAGGCGCAGTGGTGCTGAAGGGTATCGAGGGTGAAGTTCGTCCCTACAACGGCACTGACTACACCTACGACGGCATCGCTGACTGCGTTGTCACCGAGAATGCTGACGGCACTGTTTACTATGACGTGACCCTGAGAGAGGGCGTTCAGTTCTCCGATGGCACCACCATGGACATCGATGACGTTATCTTCTCTCTGTACGTCATGCTGGACCCCACCTATGATGGTGTTTCCACCTTCTACTCCCTGCCCATTCAGGGTCTGGAAGCCTACCGCTCCGGTATGGATTCCCGTATGAACCTGATCCTGGCTGCAGGTCCCGACGGCTACACTGCTACCGATTTCTACACTGAGGATCAGTACAAGACCTTCTGGGCTGCCTTCAACGCTGCTGGCGAGAAGTTTGCACAGGAAATCGTTGACTACTGCATCGGCGCTGGCTACGGCGACAGCGTTGCTACCGCAGCTGCCGCCTGGGGCTACGAGGGCCTGGCTGCTGAGGCTACCGCTGCTGACTTCTTCGCCGCGATCGTAGGCAACTTTGGCTACGACCTGTCCGACGACGGCATCAACTATGAGTCTGCCGGCACCAGCATCACTTCCTTCATCACCAACGAGCTGGGCGATGCTGCTGCAGAGTTCCAGGCCGGTGTTCAGACCGGTGAGTCCGCTGCCAACGTTTCCGGTATTCAGAGAACCGGCGACATGAGCATGCGTATTGTTCTGACCGAGATCAGCGCCAACGCTATCTACCAGATGGGTCAGACCGTTGTTCCCATGCACTACTACGGCGAAGAGTCCCTGTACAACTACGAAGCAAATCAGTTCGGCTTCAACAAGGGCGACCTGGCTGATGTTAAGTCCGTCACCTCCAACCCTGTCGGTGCTGGCCCCTACACCTTCGAGTCCTACGAGAACGGTGTTGTCACCCTGAAGGCCAACCCCCTGTACTGGAAGGGCGAGCCCAAGATCGACTACATCAAGTTCCAGGAAGGCCAGGATGCTGATAAGGTTCCCGGTGTTGTAACCGGTACCCTGGACATCACCGACCCCTCCTACTCTGCTGAGACTGCCAAGGCTATCGCTGAGGCTAACGGCGGCGAAGTTACCGGCGATGTGATCACTACCAACATGGTTGCAAATCTGGGCTACGGCTACATTGGTTTTGCTGCTAAGAATGTTTGCGTTGGCGGCGAGAGCGGCTCCGAGGCTTCCAAGAACCTGCGTAAGGCTATCGCAACTGTTATCTCCGTTTATCGTGACGTTGCAATCGACTCCTACTACGGCGAGTTTGCTAACGTTATTAACTACCCCATCTCCGACACCTCCTGGGCTGCTCCCCGTGTTACCGACGAGGGCTACAAGGTCGCTTTCTCCGTGGATGTTGACGGCAACCCCATCTACACCGAGGGTATGAGCGCTGAGGATAAGTACGCTGCTGCACAGGCTGCTGCTCTGAAGTTCTTCGAGGCTGCCGGTTACACCGTCGCTGACGGCAAGGTAACTGCTGCTCCCGAGGGCGCAAAGATGAACTATGAAGTTATGGTTGGCGGCGGCGGTATCGGCGACCACCCCGTATTCATGGCTCTGACTCAGGCTTCTGCTTCCCTGAAGGAGATCGGCTTCGACCTGATTGTTACTGATATGGCCAACTTCTCCGAGATGACCAACGCTGTTAACGCCGGTACTGCTGAAATGTTCGGTATGGCTTGGCAGGCAACTGTTGACCCCGATATGTACCAGATCTACCACAGCGAGGGCGGCTCCAACGAGAAGTCCTACTGGATCAAGGACGCTGAGCTGGACGACCTGATCATGATGGCTCGTAAGTCCACCGACCAGACCTACCGTAAGACTCTGTACAAGGAGTGCCTGGACATCGTTGCTGACTGGGCTGTTGAAATTCCCATGTACCAGAGACAGAACTGCATCATCTTCTCCACCGAGCGCGTCAACATGGAGACTGTGACTCCCGATATCACCACCTTCTGGGGCTGGGCAAACGATATCGAAAAGCTGGAGATGAACTAAGTCAAACTGTTTGACTTAATGCATTATCCTTGATCGTTGCAGGTTGCCGTGCATCCTAACCGGTTGCACGGCAATCTGTGGCGAAAGCCATTCTGCATATGAGCCGGCCGTTTTGGCATGGAAACAGCTGCCGAAACGGCTGCCTGATATGCAGAATCTGCATTTTTAAAAAAATAAGCGGTTGTCCATCCCTTAATAACCGCAAAAATAAATGGAGGGAGAATATGCGCAACTTTATTATTAAGCGTCTGTTCCTATCAATTGTTATCCTGTTGTTCGTTATATTGATTATTTTTATAATGATGCGCTGCTTGCCTGCTTCTTACGTGGAGACCATGGCAATTCAGCTGTCTCAGGCGCCCGGTTCGAAGCCCTATGAGGAATGGCTGGCCCAGCTTAATACCCAATACGGACTGGATTTGCCGCTGTTCCAGGGCTATCTTATGCAGCTGAAGAATCTGGTCACCGGCGACTTCGGCGACAGCTGGAAGTTTACTGTTCCGGTTCTGGAGAAGTTCAACAGTGTTGTCTGGGTTTCCTTTATTATGGGTGCCATCAGCTTGGTATTCCAGCTTTTGATTGCCATTCCTCTTGGTATCGTTGCCGCAACCAAGCAGTACAGCAAGACGGACTATACCATTTCCGCGCTGGCGCTTACTACTATCAGCTTGCCCACATTCTTCTTTGCAACACTGCTGAAGCTGATATTCTCTGTAAAGCTGGGCTGGTTTGACCTGTTTGGTATGGTAGGCCGTAATCACCACCAGCTGTCTGAGTTCGGAAAAATATTGGACATTGCGCACCATCTGGTGCTGCCCATCTTTGTTCTGGTGGTACTTGGCATCGGCGGTCTGATGCGCTATACCCGTACCAATATGCTGGAAGTGTTGAATGCCGATTACATTCGTACTGCCCGGGCCAAGGGTCTCAGCGAAAAGAAGGTTATTTACCACCACGCTTTCCGCAACACCCTGATTCCTCTGGTCACCATCGTGGGTGGCAGCCTGCCCGGCCTGTTCTCCGGCGCACTGATTACCGAGACTCTGTTTGCCATCGACGGTATCGGTTATACTTCTTATACAGCTATGACAGCCGGTGACATTCCGTTCTCAATTTTCTATTTGACCTTTATGGCCATTTTGACCCTGCTGGGCAACCTGATTTCCGACATTCTCTATGCCGTGGTTGACCCCCGGGTACGTTACTCTTAAGAAAGGAGAGGTATCATTATGCGTGACAATATGGAAGATATCAAGAAAAATTCCGATGCCACTGCCGACAATGGAGAGAATTACTCCCTCAGCGATGACCGTCGTGTAAAAACCCTCTCCCCCGGAGCCATCACCGCAAAGCGGTTCTTCCGGAACCGGCTGGCTGTGTTGGGACTGATTATTCTGGCGGCGATGTTTGCCTTCTCCTTCGTGGGCGGTTGGGTTTCGCCCTACGGACAGGACCAGGTGTTCAACCGTGAGGATATCCAAATGAAGGAATACGTGGGCGCCAAGGAAAATACCGAGTTCCGTTATCTGACTGCTGACGGCCAGGAATTTGGCGCGGTTTTGCAGGCACAGTTTACACTGGTGCAGGCGAAAAACGAGGACAGCTTCACTTACAAGGATGTGACCTATACGGTAGCAGAGCTGGGTGAGGACCTGTATACCATATCCAACGGAGACACCCTGCTGGGCGTAGCCTATAAGGATATCGTCAATCCCGCCGACGCCAACGCCACATTTAGCTTTGACTTCAGCTTTAACGCGCTGCAGGCATATGCAAACAAAGAAGCCTCCTTTGAAGCAGACGGCAAGACTTATGCCATGGATGAAGATGGCGCAGTTACCTTAGATGGCGCCGACGTCGCTTTTGTCAGCCGTCTGGTTGTCCAGTCCAAGGTAGCGGGTACCAGCATTTCCCGCCAGTTCCGCGCCGAGGTCAGCAAGGCCATCGAAGAGAAGCTGGAGACCTTTACGTTCACGGATGTGGACGGCGTTGAGAGCGAATACGAAATGGTTTATGACGCTGCCAACAAGCTGTGGTCCATTAAGCGGGGTACGGCAACGCTGGTTTACGATGCCTATTCCTTCCCCAATGCAGAGCACCCTCTGGGTACGGACAAGAACGGCATGGACATGCTGACCCGTTTGATGTACGGCGGCCGGGTTAGCTTGGTCATCGGCTTTATCGTTGTGTTCATTTCTGCCTTTATCGGCATTATTTTGGGCGGTATTTCCGGATATTTCGGCGGTTGGGTGGACAACCTAATCATGCGTATTGTGGATATCTTCTACTGCATCCCCTCTACGCCGCTGCTGATTATTCTGGGCGCGGCCATGGACGGTATCCGTCTGGATCCCCAGATCCGTATGCTGTTCCTGATGCTGATTCTGGGCTTCCTGGGCTGGCCGAGCATCGCCCGTATGGTGCGTGGTCAGATCCTGTCCCTGCGTGAGCAGGAGTTTATGACTGCCACAGAGTCCAGCGGCCTGAGCACTTACCGCCGCATCTTCAAGCACCTGATCCCCAATGTTATCCCGCAGCTCATCGTCACCTGTACCATGAGCCTGGGCTCTACCATTATCACCGAGGCAACACTGTCCTTCCTGGGTCTGGGTGTTAAGTTCCCCTTTGCTTCTTGGGGTAACATTATGAACGACGTTTCTAACTCTCACGTTTTGACCAGCTACTGGTTCGTATGGATCCCTGCCGGCATTTGCCTGGTGCTGTCCGTTCTGGCCTTCAACTTTGTCGGCGACGGCCTGCGGGATGCATTTGACCCGAAAATGAAGCGCTAAGGAGGAGAGAATATGGCTAAAAAGAAAATAGAAGGCTACCTCTCCGCCAAGGAATCCCGCCGGATTTCCAGGGAGAACCGCCGCGCTACCAACGAGTTTGAGAAAAAGCGCAAGCGGAAAAACGTACAGGAAGCCGAATACACCACAACCATGAAGGATCCTGCCAATGCGGTGGAGTTTGACAACCTGCACACCTATTTCTTTACCGATGCCGGTACCGTTAAGGCTGTGGACGGTGTTAGCTTTGAAGTGCCCATCGGTAAGACGGTAGGCGTGGTTGGCGAGTCCGGCTGCGGCAAGTCCGTTACCAGCCTTTCCCTGATGCAGCTGCTGCAGCGGCCCCAGGGTCAGATTGTAGACGGTGAAATCCGCCTGAATCTGGGCGACAAGGCCTATGACATTACCAAAGTTCCCGATGAGAAGATGCAGACCCTGCGGGGCAACTACATCTCCATGATCTTCCAGGAGCCCATGACCGCGCTGAACCCGGTCTTCCGCATTGGCGACCAGGTCAATGAGGTTATCATGCTCCACGATGGCGAGGGCAAGAGCGAAGAGGATGTAAAAGCCCGTACCATTGAACTGCTGGAAATGGTTGGCATTGCCAACAGCGAGGGCGTATATAAGATGTACCCCCATGAGCTCTCCGGCGGTATGCGTCAGCGTGTTATGATCGCTATGGCTCTGGCCTGCAATCCCCGGATGATCATTGCTGACGAGCCTACCACTGCACTGGACGTGACCATCCAGGCACAGATTCTGGACATTCTCCAGAGCCTTAAGGACAAGATCAACAGCTCCATCATGCTGATCACCCATGACTTGGGTGTCGTTGCAGGCATGGCAGACTACGTGGTCGTTATGTACGCTGGCCGTGTGGTGGAAAAGGGTACTGCAGATGAGATTTTCCATCATCCCAGCCACCCCTACACCATTGGTCTGATGGCTTCCAAGCCTGTGGTTGGCAAGAAGGTAGATAAGCTCTATTCCATCCCCGGCAAGGTGCCCAATCCTATCAATATGCCTAACTACTGCTATTTCAAGGACCGCTGCGAGATGTGCGTAGAGGGCTGCAGTGGCGATTATCCCTGTGAAATCAGCCTGTCTGAGACCCACAAGGTAAGCTGCTACCGCTACTACGACAAAAAGGAGGGTGAATAAGTATGCCGTTCTGGAAAGCTGGTAAAACAGACGATCAGGTAATGGAGGAAGGCAAGATTGCTGCACAGCAGGCAGCGGAGAGCTTCCCCAAAAAGGCAGCAAAGACTGCAACGAAAGACAAAAACAGTCATGAAGAATCCACGCCTCCCGAGTATGATCCCCAGTATATTCTGCAGGTCAAGGACCTGAAGAAGTACTTCCCAATTAAGGACGGCGTTATTTCCAAGACCGTTGGACACGTAAAGGCTGTAGACGGCGTCACCTTCAATCTGAAGCGTGGTACCACTATGGGTCTGGTGGGTGAGTCCGGTTGCGGTAAGACCACCACCGGCCGTATGATCCTGCGTCTGTCCGGCGAAAAGACTGCCGGTCACGTGCTGTTTAACGGGCAGGAGGTTTATGACCTGTCCCGGTCCGAGCTGCGCGCACTGCGTCCCAAAATGCAGATTATCTATCAGGACCCCTTCTCCAGCCTGTCTCCCCGTCTGCCTGTAGGCGAAATTATTGGTGAGGCTGTCCGGGAGCACAAGCTGGTTCCCAAGGAGGAGTTCGACGATTATATTGACAACATCATGGAAAACTGCGGTCTGCGGCCCTTCCACAAGAACCGCTATCCCCATGAGTTCTCCGGTGGTCAGCGGCAGCGTATCTGCATTGCCCGCGCGCTGGCAATGAATCCTGAGTTTGTGGTATGTGACGAGCCGGTTTCCGCACTGGACGTTTCCATCCAGGCACAGATTATTAACCTTTTGAAGGATCTGCAGGAAAAGTACAATCTGACCTACCTGTTCATCTCCCACGATTTGTCTGTTGTTGAGCATATCTCCGATACCGTGGGCGTTATGTATCTGGGCAATCTGGTGGAGTATGCAGAAACGGATAAGGTTTTTGCAAAGCCTCTGCACCCCTACACCCAGGCGCTGTTCTCTGCAATCCCGGTTCCTGATCCGGATTACCAGATGAACCGTGTGATTCTGGAGGGCAATATCCCCTCTCCTGCAAATCCCCCCTCCGGGTGTAAGTTCCATACCCGCTGCAGCCAGTGCATGGAAGTTTGCAAGCATATTGCTCCCGACTGGCAGGAGGTTGAGCCTGAGCACTACTGCGCCTGCCACCTGTACAACAGCCCTGAGCGCAACAAGGAGCTGGAAGCACTGGTAGAGGAAGCCGTAAAGAATATCAAGCCTGCCAAGAAGGCTTAAACAGTGAGGAGTTACACAGTTGGAACAAAAAAAGCCGGAAATAGAAGAAGATGACGGCCGCGTAATTGCCGACATGAATGTGGAGGGAATGCCTTGGTACCGTAAGGATGCCAAGCCGGTCGATCCCAAACGGCAGCCTCTGGATTTGACCCCAGGGGAGACCTGGGCGGCTGTGCGCGGTATGCTGAAAGCAGCTTTGCTGGTTGCCGGTGTGTTTATTGCCGTATTTTTCCTGTTTATTTTGTTCTGTGTTCTTGTCTGGGGACGGTAAAAAACAATCCCGGGGTGTTGACCCCGGGATTTTTATAGTATAAGGAATCCCCGGTGTGTTTGAAACACACCGGGGTAAGTGTTTCTTTAGATAATTGCAGTCAGGCTGGCGGCCTTGACAGCGTCGGCTGCGTGACGCAGGTCGGTGACAGAGGCACCGTCCAGAATCTTCTGGTACATGGCAAGAATCATCTGGGCCAATTGGCTGCTTGCATCCAGCTTGGAGACCTCCAGCAGAACCTGCTTGGCTGCGGCCTCACCCTGCTCCATGCCCTCAGCCTCTTTTATGTAGCGGTACAGGCCGGCAGCAGCGCCAACAGCAATGTATGCGGGGGTGATACCCAGCTCCAGAGCCAGTGCGGAGGAGCCAATCAGCCGGTCGTCGGGGCTCAGCTTTCTGCCGGGGTCACCGCCGACACGGGCGCAGGTATCCATGAGGGCTGCGTTTGTGAACCGGTGTAACAGGTCGGTGATGTGAGCAACGATATCCTCCATGGGAACGCCGTACTTCTTGGACAGAGCCATGGCGCTTTCCAGCATGGCGTTCTGCACCAAAATCCGCACGTCTGCCACGTCAATAGACTGGTAGATGTATTGCAGGTTCAGCAAATCACCTAAGTATGCGCAGGTGGCATGGCCCATATTGTGGATGTACAGCTTTCTCTTCAGGTAGAAATCAAAGGGCTCAAAGGGAACCATGTTCTTGATTTCGGGCACACCGCCTTTGAAAGCAGCCTTGTCGGTGGGAAGGAAGCCATAGCGCTCTACGCATACCCGCATGGGCTCGCCGTCCTTCATTTCCTCGGTCTGTACAGGCACCATGCGGCCGATGGAGGCCTCTACCAGACCCACGGTCTCATCGAACTTTGCACATTCCTCAGCGGTGAGCTGCTCTTTGATCATGGCCTCAACAACCTTGTTGGCATCCATCAGGTTTTCGCAGACAATGATATTCAGCGGGCGGTTGCCGGCAGCCCAACGCTTGCGCAAACCGGCTACGATGTTGGGGACGATGAACTTAAGAATCCGGGCGCCCACAGCGGTAGCCATGATGTCGCAAGCGGCGATGGCATCGGAGGCAGCTTCGGTATCATTGCCGTTGACAGCAGTGACATTCTCCACCAGCACGTCCTCATGACCCTGGCTGGAGACATAGCGGACAGGGTAGCAGCCCTTTTCCTGCAGGTGCTTCACCACAGGCTCAGCCACATCGATAAAGGTTACCCGGTAACCGGACTGACTCAGCAGCGCGCCGATAAATCCGCGGCCAATGTTGCCGCCGCCGTACATAATTGCATTCATAATAAATCCTTCTTTCTTATCGCAGGTCGTTGTAGACCTTAATGACTTCCTCATATGTGCGCATACCCTCCGTTGCGCCAGGCTGAGACAGGGAACAGGCAGCAGAGGCAGTACCCAGCTCAATGGCAGGCTTCAAATCCATGCCCTTCCATGCGCCGTACAGTACACCGGAGCAGAAAGCGTCGCCTGCACCTACGGTACCGGCAATCCAACCTGCGGGCAGCTTCAAAGAGGGCACCTCAACCAGATTGTTGTTCTCATCCAGACCGTAACCTACCTCGGGGCAGTGGATAACAGCCCAAGTGGAAACGCCCAGCTCCTTCATCTTCTGCAGGGCAGCAGGCATATTTTCCTTCAGCAGCTTGCCGTCCTCCGTGCGCAGCTCGATACCGGTGGTAGCGCTGGCCTCAACCTCGTTGATAATGCAGTAGTCCGTGTACCGCAGGGCGGGGCATACCAGACGGCGGAACCGGTCGCCGGCTTCGGAGACCACATCGATGGAGGTCTTGATGCCATGCTCCTGGGCAGTGTGCAGCAGCTTTGCCATTTTGGTGCCGTACTGGCTGTCCTCTTCGTCCAGAGCGTCCAGCAGCAGAATATAACCGATATGTAGCATGTCCACATCCAGCTTATCCCAGGGGATATCCTCTTCACAGAAGCCTGCGTTACCGCCGCGGCAGTGATAGAAGGTTCTCTGCTTCGTAATCTCATCGGCCATTACCAGTGTAAAGGAGGTGGTGCCGGTGATTTTAACGTGCTGGGTGTCGATATTGCTGTGTTGGTGCAGGGCTTCCATGACAAAAGCGCCGGCTTCATCGTCACCGGTGCGGCCCAGAGCCACCAAAGGCAGGGTGGGATCCAATTTGGCCAGATCCACGATGTCGTTGCACAGGCAGCCGCCGATGGATTTGGACACATTGGCGGTAATGGTGGTCAGTTCACCGGGATTGGGAATTCCTTGGATGGGGTAAAGCTGGTCTACGATCATGTTGCCTGCTACGGCAATACCTTTTTTCTGCATAGGAAAACGTCCTTTCGTTTTGTATCAGATCAGCCGCGAAGCGGCGGGGTTATAATGGGAACGTGGGTTACACACAGCATAACCCACGTTTATTTTAATCGAAAAGCAAAATGCTTTCAATTGTCGATATGCACAAATTAGGGGTTGTTGTTTTGTGCGTTTTGACCTTCCTGGACGGCTGCCTTCCGATTCACAAACAGCTTTTCCGGGCTGTGGGGACGGAAATACTGCCATACCAGCACAGCAACAGCTCCAATACAGCTGATGGCAGCCAGAATTTGACTGACCCGGAAAGACCCCCAGTACAGGCTGTCCATCCGCAGTCCCTCAATCATAGCCCGGCCCAAGCCGTACCACGCTGCATAGCCCAGGGCGATCTGACCGTCATATTTTCTGCGCTTGGACAGGAAATGCAGGGCCACG
Organism: Faecousia sp.; assembly: GCA_045637585.1. Taxonomy (GTDB): domain Bacteria; phylum Bacillota; class Clostridia; order Oscillospirales; family Oscillospiraceae; genus Faecousia. Next base: position 19,864 of record JAZTZS010000024.1, read on the forward strand.
AAGCCCACCAGATTCCAAACGGACTCATACAGGAAAGTGGGGTGATAGTAGGTGACCTCCCCGGTGAAGCTATCCAGCAGACCCATTCGCAGGAAACTGTCCGTGGGGGCGCCGAAGGCCTCCCGGTTAAAGAAGTTGCCCCAGCGGCCAACGCTCTGCCCAATTAAAAAGCCCAGAGAGACCAAGTCTAAAAGGGCAAACACGGAGAGCTTTTTGGCCTTGCAGTATACCAGGATTCCTAGAATTGCGCCAATCACGCCGCCGTAAATGGCCAGACCGCCATTCCAGATGTAGAGCACTTCAATGGGGTTGTCGGCGTAATCCTGCCAGGAGAAGATGCAGTAATAGGCCCGGGCACAGAGAACGGCAAAGGGTACAATATAAAGCACGCCGTCTACAATATCGTCTTGGCTGAAGCCAAATTGCTTGCTGCGGCGCAGGCCATAGAGGACTGCCAGCAACAGGCCCACGGCGATAATCACGCCGTAAAAATAGATGCTGAAGCTGTCTGTAACGGGGATACTTCTGGGTGGATTCAGTTCTATGCCGAGGCTGGGAAAGGAAATGGTGGTGTAATTCATTGCGTTACCTCCTGTATGGGGCAGATCACCGAAAGACACATCCGCTCCCGGGTGACCACCCGCTGTAAAAATTCCTGAATATGGGAAACTTCCACTTCCCGGTAGACCTCCGGGAACCGGAAATAATCAAAACCGCAGAAGTGATAGGAACAAATCCGGAAACAGGTGGAATCGAAGCTGTCCAAACTCCGGATACGGCGCCCCAGAGCGCTGCGCTTCATGCGCAGGAAGTCCTCGGGAGGAATGCCCTCTGCGACCAGTGTGTGTGCTGCGTCCAAAATCGCATCCTGGACGGCTTGCGGCTCCCAGCTGTCGCCGGATGCGGTGAGCATGGCCATATTTTCCACGGTCTCAAAACCGCCGCCGAAGGAACTGTCGATAAGTCCCTCCTGATAAAGCCGCAGATAGAGCTTTGAGGACTCGCCGAACAGCGCCTCTGCTGCCAAATCGCCGATGATTTCCTGGCGGACAGCAGCCATGCCTTTGTCTGCCGGCTCGCATTTAAAGCCCAGCTGGAACATGGGCATGGCCACTTCCATAGCAGAGTCGGTATAGCCTTCAGTGCAGGCCATGGACTCTGGCCACTGCCGCAATGCAGTAACCGCGGGACTGACAGCCGGCGAGCCGGCCATTGCCAGTGCTTTCACTTCTTCCGGGTCCACATCGCCCACAACGCACAATAGCATATTGTCCGGGCGGTAAAAGGCCCTGTGGCAGTAGGTGAGCAGCTCCGGCGTAATATGGGAAATGGTCTCCCGGGTGCCCAGAATCGGCTCCCGAACGGGGTGTGCTTCGTACATGGCGGTCATCAGATTTTCAAAAATCCGGGTGTCGGGGCTGTCCTCATTCATATCAATTTCCTGACCGATGATACCCTGCTCCTTGTCAACACTTTCCTGGGTGAAGTAGGGGGTGAATACAAATTCCAGCAGCAGCTGCAGACATGCCCGGAAGTTTTCGGTACAGCAGAAGTGGTAGGCGGTCATGTCAAAGCTGGTAAAGGCGTTGGGAATGGCACCAAGTGCCGCAAATTCTGCGGAAATATCCCGTCCCGGCATATCGAAAAGCTTGTGCTCCAGGTAGTGGGCAATGCCCGCAGGAACCTGATAGCTTTTTCCGTCTAAGGTAAAGTCCCGGTGAATGGAGCCGTAGTCGGTGACAAGATAGGCTAGCTTTTTGGTAAAGCCGGACCTGGGCACAATGGCCAGGGTCAGCCCATTGGGAAGCCGGTCCCAGTAAACCTGCTCGTCAAGGGCTGGATATAGCCGTTTTTCCATTACTGCACCCCCTTTAAGAAATACACGGTGTGCAGCTGCAGGCGCTGCGCTGCCTGCGCCACTTGGGAGCGTGTGACCGCCTCAACAGCCCGGATATAGGCTGCCGGGGTCATGTTTAGACCGCTGAGTATGCCGGAGCTGTAATACCCTTCGATAGCACCGGGGGAGTCATGGGTGCTTTGCAGCTGGGTGATAAGGCCCTGCTTGGCGGAAATCAGCTCCTCGTCTGTGATGTCCCCAGTTCGGCAAGCCTCCAGCTGGGCAAGGATTTGGTGGCGCACAAGCTCCTCCTTGTCGAAGTCAATGCCGGCAGATACGGTGACAATGCCCTTGCTGCCGTGATAACCGGAGCCTATGTCATAGCACAGGGACATTTTTTCCCGAATCTGCATAAACAGCTTGCTGGTCATACCGCCGCCCCAAATGGCATTGCATACCTGCATGGCGGCGAAGTTTACATCCCGCAGAGTAATGGGCGTGACAAAGCCCATACAAAGCCGGCCCTGGCTGACCTCCATAGACTGGGTGTGGCTGCCGCCGACGGGGTCGCAGAACCCGGTCTGGGGCGGCAACACGGCTGTGTTTGCACCCAGCACACTGCACAAGGGCTGTAAAAGGGCAGATACCTGCTCCGGTGCGGCAGAGCCCACATAAAACAGCTGCACAGGAGAGGTATGCAGAATATTTTGATAGTGGCGGTAAAGGCTGGCGGCGTCAATAACCTCAGCCTGGGGGATGTCGCCCAGGCGGGGGATGCCAAAGGAATCGGCGCTGCACATATGGGTAAGAAGCTGACTGCCGGCATACACCCGCTTGTCGTTGCGCTGGGAGGCTATGGCAGAGATAAGGTTACGCTTCTCACTTTCCACATAGTCTTGGCGGAAAACACCGTTTTCCAGCACCGGCTCCAAAAGCAGTTCCCGCAGGAAGTCAATCATAGGGGCCAGAATGGCATCGCCGGACAGGGCAAACCGGTCCTCCATAAAGCTGCAGTACAGCCCTGTGGTCTGGTAGTCACCCACACGCCGCACCAATGCACCTACGGAAGCGCCGTACAAATCGTCCAGCCGCAGGGTAATATCCCGCAGGTCCGGGGCGGTTTTACAGCCTCTCAAAAGCACAGCGGGCAAAAGGGCATTGGCAGAGGCCTCCTCCCGGCACATTTTCCGCACAAATTGCAGGCTCAGGCAGCCCTGTTTGAAGCGGCTGTCCCAGTAGCAGCGCAGGGTAATTCCGGGGGACAGGTCAATGGTTTGAATCATAAGGTCTCCTTTAATAAATAAGTACTTCTATTATATACGCCTTTGCTTAAAATAGCAATGCCCCACATTCATGCAGAAATAATTTTCAATTTGCAAAAAGAAAACGAGTACGTTCAAAGAACGCACTCGTAAACATTATTCTTTCGGCGCATTGCCGCCGGCGGGACGGGGCTTGCGGTGGCGGTAGTGCGGGCGGCGATGCGAGGACTTTTTGGGCTTGTTGCCGGCCTGCTCCGCAGAGGCTTGGTTATCCTGCGGCACCTTTTCCGGTTGGTCTTTTGCTGGTTCCGCTGTGGGCTTGTTGCCGGCAGGACGGGGCTTGCGGCTTCTGCGGCGGGGACGGTTAGGCTTGTCCGCGGGAACCTCCGGCTGGACTGTTTCTTCAGTTTCTTCTGTTTCCTGTGCAGCGTGTGCTTCTGCTATGGTCTCCGAGGAGTAGCGGAAACGGATAGAGTCCAGAATGGGCTGCTCCGGCTGTGGCTCCTCCCGCTGTGGGCGCTTACCGGTACCGGAGATGGGCGCTAAATCCGCAGGAATGGGCGGGTCATTCTTCTTGGCCTTGCCGCTGCGCAGAACGGCAATGTCCGTGTTGGCATAGGTGTCAATTACCTCCGGGTGGTCCTCCATCTTTACCTTAACCCGCTGGCGAAGCAGGTCAACTTCCACAACAGTACCCCGGCCGTCAGGTGTATCCACAAAGGAATCGGCCTTGGGACTGGTGCTAAGCAGATCCTCGTAAGCATCCTGTTCATACTTCAGGCAGCACATGAGCCTGCCGCAGGTGCCGGAAATCTTGGTGGGATTCAGACTCAAATTCTGGGTCTTTGCCATCTTAATGGAAACGGGCTCGAAATCTTCCAAAAACTGAGCACAGCAGAAGGGTCTGCCGCAGATACCGAGACCGCCAACCATCTTGGCCTTGTCGCGGACGCCGATTTGCCGCAGTTCGATGCGGGTACGGAAAATACCGGCAAGGCTCTTTACCAGTTCCCGGAAGTCCACGCGTTCATCTGCAGTGAAGAAAAACAGGATTTTGCTGCCGTCAAAAGCACATTCAGCGGACACCAGCTGCATATCCAGCTGCTGCTCCTGAATTTTCTCCAGGCACACCTCAAAGGCCTGCTTTTCCCGGGCGTGATTTTCTGCGGCGGTCTTTTCGTCCTGTGCCGTTGCCATCCGCAGAACAGGCCGCAGAGGCGCGACGGTATCTTTGCTGGATACAAGGTGGTTGCCGGCGGCGCAAATGCCGTATTCGGCACCTCTGGCGGTATCGATGATTACATGGTCACCCTTGTGGCAGGTGTGGCCAGCAGGGTCGAAAAAGTAAACTTTCTGCCCGGGGCGGAACTGAATGTCCACAACCTCAACGGTTTCCACCGCTTCGGGCGCTGCTTGGTATTCGCTCATGTGTAAACTCCTTTATTTATCGCAGGGCCCATTCCAGATAGCCGCAGACGGCGGCTACAGACACATTGCCCTGGGTATATTCCATTGCTTTCTGCAGTGCGGCGATGGCCTGCATCAGCTCCTGGGGACTGCGCCCGGCGCTGAGCGTCCTTGCTATGGGAGAGGCAGCCGTCATGCCGCAACGGCAGGCCAGCGCATTTTCCAGCAGATTTATCCAGCTGGAGAAAACAGGAAGCACCTGATCCCGTTTCCACCGTTCCATGGGAACAAGCACCTGCAGTAAACCCAGTGTATCCCGCCGGGCAAAGCTTTCCGCAAAGGCTTTGGCTTGTGGGTCGGTGGAAATTCCCTCCTGCAGCAGTTGCAGAGCCTGCCCCAAATACCCGCCGCTGCGGGAGATGGCTGCGGAAATGCTCTGTGCATCGGCCTGGGGGTATTGCTTTTCCAGACGGCTGCGCAGCAGCTGCTCCGGCAGGGCAGACAGCTTGAGTTCTGTGCAGCGGGAGCGGACGGTCGGCAGAAGGGCCTCCGGATTGTCGGTCAGAAGCAGAAAAACGCCATAGGCAGGGGGCTCCTCCAGTACCTTTAACAGGGCGTTTTGGCCGGGTATGCCCATATCCTGCGCCCGGGGAAACAGATAGATTTTTCGCTCCGACTCATTGGGCTGGACGTAAATATCTGCCCGGGCCTGACGGATCAAATCTACGGGAACGGTTTTTTTCTCCGGGTCATCGACGGTGATAAAGTCCGGGTGGGTATTGGCCATCACCTTCCGGCATGCGCTGCATTGCAGACAGGGCTTTTTCGTTTCCCGGCACAGCAGAGCCGCGCCCAAAAGACGGGCAAGGGTGTGCTTGCCGGAGCCCGCGGGGCCGGAAATCAGGTAAAAATGGGAAATGCGGCCACGTCCTACGCTCATGCGCAGGTTTTCCTTCAGCCGTTCGTTGCCCAAAAGGCCTTCAAATCCCATACTGACCTCCGTTTTGTTTTCTAAAATAGTAGTATATCACAGTTTTTTGCGGTTTTCTACCCCTAATATTTCCGGTTTACAGGCAGATAAATAACAAACACAACGACTCCGTGCAGGCATTGCCTGCCGGTGTATACCGGCTTAGCCCCAAAGGGCAGAGAGCATGGGAATGACCTGTTTTTTCCGGCTCATGATTCGGGGGAGGAATACGGTGTTATCCTTGGGGGTGACGCTGAAGGCTTGCCGAATGGTGTCCGTATCGCCCAAGTAGATGATCTGGGTGCCTTCTTTCAGCACATCAGTGAGCATGAGGATCACCATGGAGAAATCCTTTTCCTGGGCGGTCTTTTTCATCAGCTGCAGGAACTCTTCCTTACGCTCGAGCATCTTGGGACTGTCCACACAGGTGACCTGAGCCACAGCCAGATCGTGACCGGCGATGTGGAACTCCTTATAGTCGGAAAACAGCAGATCCTCGGTGGAACGGTTCTCCAGCGAGGCAGAGAAAATCTCCTTACCCAAATCCTCCAGAGAGACATTGGCAATGCGGGCCATCCGCTCGGCAGTGCGCACGTCACGGGGTGTACAAGTGGGGGATTTGAACATAACTGTGTCGGAGATGATGGCGGCGGCCATCATACCGGCCATCTTTTCCGAGGGCATCAGGCCCTTATCCTGGAACATGCTGGCAATGATGGTATTGGTAGAGCCCACCGGCTCGTTGCGGACGTAGATGGGATTGGCAGTCTGGATATCTGCCAGCCGGTGGTGGTCGATGATCTCCAAGATTTCTGCTTCCTCCAGACCGGGTACGGACTGAGAGGCTTCGTTGTGGTCCACCAGTACCACGCGCTTTCTCCGAGGGCGCAGCAGATGGTACCGGGTCAGCACACCCACAACCATTTCCTGCTCGTCCAGAATGGGATAGCAGTGTTCTCTGAATTTCAGCACCTGCTCGCGCACCTCATCCACCCGGTCCTCCAGATGGAAACAGACCAGATCCTCCGTGCGGCAGATACGCCCGATGGGAGAGGACTGAAAAATCAGACGGGATGCCCGGTGGGCATCAAAGGGCGTGGAAATAATGCAGGTTTTGGTGGGCAGATTTCGCAGATCCTCATCCAGCTCCGCCTGGCACAGCACCAGACAGCACACGTTCATTTCCAGTGCCCGGCGGATCATATCCGGCTGGTGGCCGCAAAGTACGATGGCATCGGGGCTGTTGAACAGCAGGTTATCCCGGCTCTGGGGCAGGGCAATGGTTACTTCGCCGGCAACGGTATCGGTGTTTTCGCCGGCCACATTCAGAATTTTGCCCTCCAGAACGGACAGTACATTGAACAGGGGCACGCTTTCCAGTACGGATGATGCCACCTGCTCCATATTGTAGCTTGCCACGTTCTCCCGGGAGAGCATGCCGTACAGGGTGCCATCTTCGTTGGCAACCGGTAGGGCGGATATGTTTTTATGCTCCTGCAAAATCCGCCATGCCCGGCCCACGGTAACTGCCGGGCTCAAGAAGGGGGGTGTATCAAAATCCAAATCCCGCACCTGGGTAAACATGCTGGTAATGCGCTTGGGGGGCTGGAAGCCAAACCGCTCCAAAACAGCATGGGTTTCATCGGATACATGGCCGAGGCAAGCGGCCTCGTACTCCCGGTCACCAACGGCGTTCCGCAGGGCGGCATAGGCCATGGCGGCAACGATGGAATCGGTATCCGGATTGCGGTGTCCGGTAACATAAATAGGGTCCATAGAAAGTCCTCCTTATATAACGGTAATTTCTCCGGCTAGATTCTTAGAAAACAGGTTTGCAATTTCGTGCTGGGGCATGCCCTGTCCCAGCGCCCACATCAGCTTGGTCATGGCGGCCTCTGAGGTCATATCACGGCCTTGAATCACACCCAGCTCCAGCAGGCGGCTGCCAACCTGATAGACCTGCAAATCGGAACTGTCGTACAGGCACTGGGTAGTGACTACCACACTGACGCCCTGTTCCACAGCCCGGTGGATGCCGGAAAGGCCCTCGTTCAAAATGTTGATGCCGCCCAGACCGAAAGCCTCAATGACGATGCCTTTATAACCCATGGAGAGCAGTGCATCGAAAATTTCCGGGGACAGTCCGGGCGTCAGCTTCAACAGGAATACGTTGCTGCTGATGCTGTCCAAAAGCTGAGGCTCTCCCTGGGGAACGGGCAGCACCCGGGGATCTGCAACCAGTCCGCGGCTGCTCACATGGGCAGCGTAACGGGCATTGACACTCTCAAAGGCGGAAAAATCCGATGCCCGCACCTTGACCGCGCGGCAGCCCAGCATGACCTTCCGGTCAAAGGCGATGAAAACGCCGGGATGCCCGGAGGCTGCCATGGCAAAGGCTGTGCGCAGGTTGTCCGGCCCGTCGGACAGAATATCGGAAAGGGGCAGCTGCGAGCCGGTAAATACCACGGGAATGTCAATGTTCGGTAGCATAAAGGTTACGGCGGAGGCGGTATAGGCCATGGTGTCTGTACCGTGGGAGACTACAATGCCGTCAAAATCCCTGTGATTTTTGAAAATATGCTGGGAAATGCTTCTCCATTCCTCCGGGCGGATGTTGGAGGAGTCCAGACACATCACATCCTCCACGCAGATGTCATAATTGCTGCGCAGGCGGTTAATCTCCTGCACCATCACACCGGAACGGTGCGGTTCCAGCCCTTCCTCGCCGGGGCGGCAGGCAATGGTGCCGCCGGTAGTCAGCAGCAGAATATGTTTTTTCGGCGCCATAAGAAAAAGCTCCTTGGATATACGATCTCAGTATTTATTATATCTATTCTGCGGGAAAATAGCAAGAAAAATCCGCAGACGGAAAAACATAGATTCCGGTTGCATTTTCCCTTGGTTAGCGGTAGAATAAAAGAAGTAATACATATGTGCTGGAGGTAAGACAATGAATGTTTTGGTAACTGGCGGTGCCGGCTATATCGGCTCTCACACCTGTCTGGAGCTGCTGGAGGGCGGTTATGGCGTGGTGGTTGTGGACAATTTATGCAATTCCAATCCCGAGTCACTGAACCGGGTGCAGGCGCTCACCGGAAAGACCCTGAAATTTTACGAGGGCGATGTCCGGGATGAAGCGCTGCTGAAGAAAATATTTGCGGAGAATGAAATCGGTTGTGTCATCCACTTTGCAGGGCTCAAGGCTGTAGGCGAGAGTGTTTCCATGCCCTGGACCTATTACGATAACAACTTAAACGCCACGCTGGTGCTGACCAAGGTGATGAAGGAAGTGGGGATGAAGAATCTAATTTTCTCTTCCTCCGCAACCGTCTACTCTGCGGACAATGAAATGCCCCTGCAGGAGAGCAGCCGCACCGGCCAGTGTACCAATCCTTACGGCTGGACTAAATATATGACCGAGCAGATTCTCTCCGGCATAGCCCATGCAGAACCGGACTGGAGCATCGTGCTGCTGCGGTACTTCAATCCCATTGGCGCCCACGCCAGTGGCCGGATCGGTGAGGATCCCAGAGGCATACCTAACAATCTGATGCCCTACATCACGCAGGTGGCGGTGGGCCGCCGGGAACGGCTGGGTGTTTTCGGTAATGATTATGACACCCCGGACGGCACCGGCGTGCGGGATTATATCCATGTGGTGGATTTGGCAAAGGGACATGTAGCCGCTGTGAAGTATGCTGCCGAAAACAGTGGCTGTGAGGTATTCAATCTGGGTACCGGTACCGGCTATTCCGTGCTGGAAATGGTGCATACGTTCCAGCAGGTCAACAATGTACCTGTTCCCTATGTAATTACCGAGCGACGCCCCGGAGACATTGCCACCTGCTATGCAGACCCCGCCAAGAGCGCCCAAGAGCTGGGGTGGAAGGCAGAGAAAAATCTGGCGGATATGTGCCGGGATGCCTGGAAATGGCAGAGCCAGAACCCTATGGGTTACGGAGAATAATGCGGTTATCAAAACAGACATCCCTTGAGGGATGTCCTGTTTTTTATAATAGCTTCATAAAGCGGAAGGACCGTCAAAAGGATAGGCAAAATATAGGTGGGTTCGAGGTCCCGTTCTGAATATCACATTAAAAAGCCATCCCAATCAGGATGACTTTTTTGGTGGAGACTACGGGACTCGACATGCATTTTGCCTTTGGCAAAATAATAGTTGCGCGACCTCGAGCCGTCGCGCGCAACAGTCCACCGGACTGTTGCATTCAAATGGGGTCGATTCCCTCATTTCTGTAGAAAAAAAACAGACCACCCCATTGGGTAGCCTGTATTTTTATTGGTGGACACATACTAGTTAAATTCGAACTTAAAGCAGATTCAATTTCTTGCAGAGGCAGAATCTCAGTTCCGCCCTTGTCACACGAATAGTCCGTTATGTAGTACAAATGCCCCATCAGGAATGGTCAAAAGACCATTCCTGATGGGGCAAGTATGAAAAAACGTAAAGGCTTGCTTATTCAAAGTGATCCATAAATTCCAGTACTATTTTTGCGTGGTAGAGCAGTTGTTCCCGGGTAAGAATACCCGCAGCAACAGCCTGGTCAAAATCAAACATGTCAGTACTCTCAGTGACAGGGAAGGGCATTTTCACGTTGCTTCCGGCAAGAAGCTCATCTTCAATGGCGGAGTAGACGTTCCAATCAGTCATAATCAAGCCGTCGTACTTCCATTCTTCTCTTAAAATGCCCTGCAAGGCGTCCCAGTTGGTGCTGCTCCGCTGACCGTTGACCAAATTGTAAGCGGTCATCACAGCCCAGGGAGCAGCCTTCTGAATAGCGATCTCAAAACCACGCAGATAAATCTCCCGCAGTGCTCTCTCGGAAACACGGGAATCGGAATTTTTTCTGTTGGTTTCCTTGTTGTTGCAGCAGAAATGCTTGATGGTGGCGGCAATTCTCTGAGATTGCACACCCTTTACAAAGCCAGCGGCAAACAAACCTGAACAAAGAGGATCTTCAGAAAAGTATTCGAAATTTCTGCTGCACAGGGGACTCCGATGAATATTCATCGCAGGAGACAACCAAATACCGGCATTGTTTTCTTTCAGTTCCAATGCACCTGCCTTGCCCATCTTCTCTGCTAACTTTGGAGCCCAGGTTTGAGCCAGTACTGTGGTGCAGGGGAAAAATGTGGAGAAGACTCCAACTCCATAGGCGGCACGATAACCGGTATTGCCGTCAGCTGTAGGAACCAAGGGAATCTTGGAGTTGGGTTGACGGATGGCGATGGAAGCGCCCAGACCGCCTGCTTCGGAAACATTGGGAATGGGATGGCCGTGGAGCAGATCGCCTAACTGTGCATTGGATAGGGATGCCAGTAGGGCATCCACCTTATTCTCTGCCAACGCTGTATCCAAAGTGATTTGCTCCGGTTCCGTCTTGGTAGTATATGAAGGAGCAGGCTGCGGACGCATATGCGGCGAGGGCAGTGGTTCATAGGTTCCGTCTGCTGTGAGTCGTTTTTTCAGCTTGCTGGGGGCCATATAGCTTCGGCATTGGCGGCAGATAATATCATCCTCCAGCCGGAAGCGGAGAACGACATCGCAATCCCGGACATTTGTACCCAAGGCTACTGTGTATTCCCCTTTTTCCAGGATAAAAGCACTCTTGCGGATCTTACCAAGGTCATCAAAAGAGCCAAAATCACGAAGATTGAAGCTAAGGACTACGGTGCAGCTTTGACCGGGAAGCAGTTCCTTGGTTTTTCGGAAGGCGGTCAGGACCTTTGCGGCTTTGCCCAGCTTGCCTTGAGGTGCGCAAAGGTAGACTTGTACCACTTCCTTACCGGGGAAATTGCCTGTGTTTGTCACCGAAGTGGTGAGCTTAACCGTGTTTCCGGATAAAGCGGCATGCTGGCAGGTGACAAGGAAGTTGGTATAACTCAAACCGAAACCAAAGGGATAAACTGCTTTTTCAGGGGCAAAAGTCGTAAAATAGCGGTAACCTACAAAAATATCCTCTTCGTAGTCTACATAGTCATCGTTCTGCGAGAAATTTGCGGTGCAGGGGTAGTCTTCGATCCAATCGGCAAAGGAGTCCTGTAAATGACCGGAAGGGTAGCGTTTGCCAAGCAGCAGATCGCACAAAACCTCTCCGGCAGTGCCGCCGCTGAACATGGGGTAGAGAATCGCCGATACTTTCGGATTGTTCCGGAATTGTCTTGTAGATACAGGACCGCAGGTGTTCAAAACCACAATGATTCTCTCAAAGTCACAGCACAACCGTTCAAATAAGGCCGCTTCCTCTTTTGAAAGCTGGAAGTCACCTTCCTGGCCGCTGCGGTCTGCCCAGTTGTTTTCACCGGAAAAACGGCTGATGCAAAATAGCGCAACACCGCCGAATGTTTTTGCTTGATCGTAAAGGGCTTCTGGCAGCTCCGGAAGGGATATAACGGAAGAGAAGCTGTAGTTTCTCGGTTCACTGAAATCATCGATTCTCTTTGTGAAGGCATTGTAGTGGTCCAGTAAAGGCAGGAATACCTGCAGCGCATTTTGTTTGTGCGCATACCGCAAAGCGTCGGAAAAGGAAATGTTGCCTTTGGCTTCCACCCAGGCAGCGCCACCGCCACCAAAGAGAAAATCGCAGAACCCCGGTCCGAAGGTGCAGATTTTTGTGCCTTCAGACAAAGGAAGGATCCCGTCGTTTTTTAAAAGAACCGTGCCTTCCGCAGCAATCGTTTTGCTGAGATTTCTGTGTACGGCGCAACCGGTGATCAAACGGCCGTTCTTGCCAAGGGGAAGCACAGGCTGATGGCGAAAGCGAATGTAGCGGCTCATGTTTCAACTGCTCCTTTGTTTGTGTTATAGTTGTATTCTAAGCCATAATGTGTTACAATACAAGAAATAACCCAAGAAAAACAGGACAAAAAGTAAGGTGAAGGCAGTATGAAGCTTTTTTATGAAAGACGTAACGGTTTTTACTTCGCTTTCCATATTAACGAGTTGGATTTTCCTCCCCATATCCACAATGCGGTAGAAATCGTTTTTCTACAGGAGGGCAGCAGTACTGCGCACTGCGGAAAGGATTGCGTGAATCTATCAGCTGGAGATATTTTCATTGCCTTTCCCAATCAAATACACAGCTATGAAAACAGCAAGGACACCTACAGTTATCTGCTTATCCTGCCGGTAAAGCCCTGCATGGGACCCTTTGCCCATATTATCTCAAAGCAGGAGCCGGAGACCTGTTACCTGCGTAGGGGCACCTGGGATCATACCGGGCTATGGCATCTGCTCGAACGGGCATATGAGGATCGAATGACCGCTTTTCCGGAGGTTATGCAGGCATATATGCAGGTGATATTTGGAAAACTGCTGCCGCTGCTCCGTCTGCGGGATACGGCCGATGATAAGAATGAGGTGGTCCGCACGATACTGGAATATCTTGGAGCGCATTATCGCCAGCCGCTGACAAGAACACAGATCGCAAGAACAGTAGGTTATCACGAAAACTATATTTCTCATGTTTTTTCCAAAACACTGAATACCACATTGCCGGAATATATCAATGCCCTGCGGGTCTATGATGCTTCAGCATTGCTTTTGGAAACGGACTTGTCAGTTGCAGAGATCGCGGCAGAACTGGGGTTTGGGTCTATCCGTAATTTCAACCGTGTTTTTCAAAAAGAAATCGGAATGTCTCCCAGAGCATACCGCAATACAGGCGGAAAACCATCGATACTTGATTGACAGCGGATGGGATTTTATGAGGGTTACACTTTTTATCAAAGAAAACTGAGGATCAAAGGTTGAAACATTCACAACACCTATACAGCAAACAAAGCCCAGAGGACGGTGAAATCCTCTGGGCGTAAACATATATATGTAATGTCTTTAATATAAACAAAAATCCGAACGCACTTCCTATCGTGAAGCAGTTCGGATTTTTCATATATGGTGGACTTGAGGAGATTCGAACTCCCGACCCCCACAATGCGAATGTGGTGCACTCCCAGCTGCGCTACAAGCCCATACCTCTCCGGAAAACATTATAACACAGTCGGCTGAAATTGCAACCGCTTTTTCTCTTGTCGGCGCATTTTCGGCATACATAAAAATCTTGCAGGAAAAACTTTAGTTTTGTCACGGTATATGTTATACTATCTGCGCAGCTTGACGGAAGCTTGATTCGGATATTTAGGAAAGGAAATGCTTTTACCCATATGAAATTGATTGTATGCTTGGATCAAAAGGACGGCATAAGCTTTAACCGCCGCCGGCAGAGCTCTGACCGCAAGCTGTCGGAACGCCTGCTGGAGCGAGTGGGCGAAGGCCGTCTGTGGATGAACGCCTATTCCGCAAAACTTTTTGATATTCTGCCTGAAAATGTCACTGTAGACGAGGCTTTTTTGGAAAAAGCAGGGGCAGAGGACTGGTGCTTTGCTGAAAATGTAAGCCTCCTGCCTGCGGCGGGAAAAATTGACGAACTCACCGTCTATCGCTGGGAGAAGGTCTATCCTGCGGATAAAAAATATCCCTTTCCCAAGGGAGAAAAAGCGGAAGAATTTGCCTTTGCAGGCAATTCCCATGAATGCATCACCGAGGAGGTCTATAAGCCGTGAAAAAAACACTTCTTGTCTTTGTTTTAAGCCTGGTTCTCCTGCTGAGTGCCTGTGCACTTCCCGTGGAGCTCGTGGTGGAAGAGCCTTCCACTTCCGTGCCCACTACCCAGGCGCCTGTTTCCGTGCAGGGCGAATTGCCCGACTTTGCAGGCGAGCCCTATATTGTGGTGGGAGATAATGTGCCGCTCTTCACTCCGGGGGAGCTGACCACAGACAGCTACGAAAGCTATTCCCCTTTGGATGCTTTGGGACGCTGCGGTGTGGCCATGGCCTGCGTGGGAACGGATCTTATGCCCACAGAGGATCGGGGCAATATCAGCCAGGTGAAGCCCACAGGCTGGCAGTCTGTGCAGTATGATTTTGTGGACGGCAAGTCCCTTTACAACCGCTGTCATCTCATCGCCTTCCAGCTCACAGGCGAAAATGCCAACGAGCGCAATCTCATCACAGGCACCCGCTATTTCAACGTGCAGGGCATGCTCCCCTTTGAAGAAATGGTGGGCGACTATGTGCGTGAAACGGGAAATCACGTCATGTACCGCGTAACTCCCGTCTTTGAGGGAGACAATTTGGTAGCCGACGGTGCCTATATGGAGGGCTATTCCGTAGAGGACAACGGCGAGGGCATCTGTTTCTATATCTATGCTTATAACAACCAACCGGGCGTGGTTATCGACTATGCCACCGGGGACAATTGGTTGGACGAGAGCTTTGAGGAAGGCGAGGAGCAGGCCTATATTCTAAACACCAGCACGAAAAAGTTCCATCGTGAAAATTGTGCCGGTGCGGACAGCATCAAGAAGGAAAACCGGGAAAGCTACACAGGCAGCCGTGAAGAACTCATCGCCTACGGCTACGAGCCTTGCGGCAGCTGTAATCCGTAGTAGGGGCGGATATCATCCGTCCGTCACAGCATCATCGGGAGGTGCAATATGGACAAATTTGAAATAGTCGCACCCTATGCGCCTACGGGAGATCAGCCCCAAGCGATCGAAATGCTCACCGAGGGTATCCGTAACGGCCTGAAGGAACAGGTTCTTTTGGGTGTTACAGGTTCGGGCAAGACCTTTACCATGGCAAATGTTATCGCCAACTTGAACCGCCCCACTCTCGTTTTGGCGCACAACAAAACTCTGGCTGCACAGCTTTGCTCCGAGTTCCGCGAGTTTTTCCCCAATAACGCGGTGGAATATTTCATTTTCTACTACGATTACTACCAGCCTGAGGCTTATATTGGCCACACGGACACCTATATTGAAAAAGACTCCGCCACCAACGAGGAAATCGAGCGCCTGCGCCACAGCGCCACCTCCGCCCTCTTTGAGCGTCGGGACGTGATCGTGGTGGCATCGGTGAGCTGCATCTACGGTTTGGGCGACCCCATCGACTATAAAAACATGGTCATCTCTCTGCGTACGGGTATGGAAAAGAGCAGGGAGGAGCTGGCGAAAAAGCTGGTGGAGATGCGCTACGAGCGCAACGACATCGACTTCGCCCGCAATACCTTCCGCGTCCGCGGCGACACAGTGGAAATCTACCCCGTCTACTGGTCGGGCAGAGCCATCCGTGTGGAATTTTTCGGTGACGAGATCGACCGCATTTCCGAGATCAATGCCGTGACGGGCATCCCCGAGCGGGTGGTGGATCACGTTGCCATCTACCCGGCCTCTCACTACGTTGCCAGCCGAGAAAAACTGAACCGGGCCATTTTTGCCATTGAGGACGAGATGGAGGAACGGGAGCGCTGGTTCAAGGAAAATGACAAGCTCCTGGAGGCGCAGCGCATCCGCCAGCGCACTATGTATGACATCGAAATGCTGCAGGAGCTTGGTTTCTGCAGTGGAATTGAGAACTATTCCCGAGTAATTTCCGGCAGAGCCCCCGGCACGCCGCCGATGACCCTTTTAGACTATTTCCCCGAAGACTTTCTTCTCTTCGTGGACGAGAGCCATGTGACGCTGCCCCAGGTGCGGGCCATGTACGCAGGCGGCCGCAGCGGCAAGGAAAGCCTTGTAAATTACGGTTTCCGCCTGCCCTCCGCCTTTGACAACCGCCCACTGACCTTCCCCGAATTTGAGAGCCGCGTGGGGCAGACGGTCTATGTTCCCGCCACTCCGGCCGACTTTGAAAAGAGCCGTGCAGGACAGACCGTGGAGCAGGTCATCCGCCCTACGGGCCTTTTGGATCCCCAAATTTTCGTAAGACCTATCGAAGGACAGATCGACGACCTCATCGGCGAGTGCAATGCTACGGTGGAAAAGGGCGAAAGAGTCCTGGTCACTACCCTCACCAAGCGTATGGCGGAAGACCTCACCGGCTATCTGCAGCAGGCCGGCATCCGTGTGCGCTATATGCACTCAGACATCGCCGCCCTGGAGCGTACCGAGATCCTCCGTGACCTGCGCATGGCAAAATTCGACGTTCTTGTAGGCATCAACCTGCTGCGAGAGGGCTTAGATCTGCCCGAAGTTTCACTGGTGGCCATTTTGGATGCGGACAAAGAGGGCTTCCTGCGCAGTGAGACCAGCCTGATTCAGACCATCGGCCGTGCGGCGAGAAATGCCGAAGGCCGGGTCGTTATGTATGCTGACAAAATCACCGCCGCTATGGGGGCAGCCATTGAGGAAACGGAGCGCCGCCGTAGCATTCAGGATGCCTATAACCAGGCCCACGGCATCGTTCCCACGACCGTCAAGAAGGATGTGCGTGAGCTAATCGAAATCAGCCACAGCCAGTCCGAGGCGGTTGGCAAGGAGGGTGTCAAGCTCACCAAGGCCGAACGGGAGCGTGAGATCCTGCGCCTGGAGAAGGAAATGAAGGCCGCAGCCAAGATCATGCAATACGAATATGCCGCCGTCCTCCGCGACCGCATCATCGAGTTGCGGGGACAGAAATAAGCTCTGCTCCCGTCAAAAAACGGGAGCAGTTTGCATCTATAGATCTTTGGGATAGGGCTTTTTTACGTTGGTTCTGCCCAGCAGATAGCCTACACTGACGTTGTAAAAGTCTGCCAGCTTTAACAGTGCTTCAATAGGATAATTCAGCGCGCCGATCTCATACTGAGAATAGGTGTTCTGTTTGACATTCAGCAGCTCCGCAATCTGCAGCTGCGTATAGCCGCCATCAATGCGGAGATTCCGAATTCTCTCAAATTTCAGGACTTCATAACGCATAATAATCACCCACTATTAAGATATAATATCTGAAAAAAAGATATTGCGTTATATCTTATTTTCAGATATTATGGCTGTAAAGGAGGTGATTTCATGCCGAATTTTGAAAAGATGTATTTTGCTCTGTTCAACCGCCTGAGCGATGCCATTGCAGCACTGGAAAAAGGAAACAGTGACGAAGCCTGCGCTATTTTGGTAGCAGCGCAGCAGGAAGGGGAAGAAATCTACATCAGTGCGGAGGATGGATCGTAGGGGCGGATGTTGTCCGCCCGCCGAAGAAATATACCACAGGC
>JAZTZS010000025.1:0-22719 GCA_045637585.1 Faecousia sp.
GCCTTCATGGCAGCGTTGATCTCTTCCTTGGTGACTTCCTTAGCAACAACAGCGTTCAGGATGGTGGTAGAACCGGTGGGAGTGGGGATACGCTGTGCAGCGCCGATCAGCTTGCCGTTCAGCTCGGGGATAACCAGGCCGATAGCCTTAGCAGCACCGGTGGAGTTGCGAACGATGTTGATAGCACCAGCGCGGGAGCGGCGCAGGTCACCCTTTCTCTGGGGGCCGTCCAGGATCATCTGGTCGCCGGTGTAAGCGTGGATGGTGCACATAATGCCGGACTCGATGGAAGCCAGGTCGTTCAGAGCCTTAGCCATGGGAGCCAGGCAGTTGGTGGTGCAGGAAGCAGCGGAGATGATGTTGTCTTCCTTGGTCAGGGTCTCGTGGTTTACGTTGTAAACGATGGTGGGCAGATCGTTACCAGCGGGAGCGGAGATAACAACCTTCTTGGCGCCGGCGTCGATGTGAGCCTGAGCCTTAGCCTTGCTGGTGTAGAAGCCGGTGCACTCCAGAACTACATCAACACCCAGCTCGCCCCAGGGCAGCTCGGCAGCGTTGGCCTTAGCGTAGATGGTGATCTTCTTGCCGTCAACAACGATGTTGTCCTCGCCAGCCTCAACAACGTGACCCTGAGCAGCGTAATTGCCCTGAGTGGAGTCGTACTTCAGCAGGTGAGCCAGCATCTTGGGAGAGGTCAGGTCGTTGATTGCAACAACTTCAAAGCCCTCAGCGCCGAACATCTGACGGAAAGCCAGACGGCCGATACGACCAAAACCGTTAATAGCAACTTTTACAGACATGGTTATTTCCTCCAATTTTTAATACTGCTTTTCGCAGCAAAATAGACTGTTCTTGCAGGGGTTCTCAACCCCATACGACATCATTATACTATAAGGAAAACCCCTTGTAAAGTAGCCAAATTGTAAAAATAAGGCACATTTTCTGGAAAAGTTTTGACACTGACCACAAAAACCGGGCAGATTCCTTCTGCCCGGTTTGATTTACAGTTGTGCAAAGTAGGCTTCAATTTCCTGCCGTGCGGCTGCGACGCTGCCCTGGAAGGCATTTGCTTTTCCGCCGCCCCGTCCCCGGAGGGCGTTTACAGCGTCACGGCCCAGCACCCTCACGTCCTCTGTGCGGCTGATGATGCAAAGGCTGTAGCCGGTACTGTCACTACCCGACAGCGTTACGGCAACGGCAGCCTGTTGGGCGATGGCATCACACAGCTCCCGGTTGGCGTTGGGTGTGAGTCCCTCCTCGATGCATAGCGCAAGGGGCTTGCCGGCGTATTCTCTGGCAATGTGGCCAAACAGCCGTTTTTCCAGTCCAGCTGCCCGGAATTTTTCCGCTGCCAGCGCCTCGTTCATCCGCCGGGCTGCCTCACCAGTCCCCAAAAGCTTTGCAGAAAAGGCTTGGGAAACCTGCCGGTTCTGCTCATAAACGCTGCTCAGCAGTGCCATTGCCCTGCTGCCGCAGACCATCTCAATCCGCACACCCTGGTGGAATTTAACGCAGCTCAGCAGCTGGATCAGCCCAATTTCCCCGGTCTGCGCCACCTGCACGCCGCAGCAGGCGCAGCTGTCGATACCGGGAATCTCCACAATGCGCACCGGCCAGGGCAGATCCCTTTTCCTCCGGTAATTCACCGCAGGCAATTCCTCCCGGCTGGGATACCAGCATTTTAAGGCTTTGTTCTCCCACACCGCCCGGTTGGCCGCAGACTGGATTTCCGGCAGTGCTTCCGGGGGGACAGGCCCGTCAAAATCAATGGTGACCACGTCTTTGCCCACGTGGAAGCCCACATTGTGGTAGCCGTAGCGACTGTGAATGAGGCCTGAGACAATGTGCTCTCCGGTGTGCTGCTGCATCAAATCAAACCGGCGCTCCCAGTCAATTTGTCCGGTCACCTGCTGCCCCACCGGAAGTTCTCCGCTGCACAGGTGAAATACCTGTCCGTCCCGCTCCTGCACGTCCAGCACCCGAATCTGTCCCAGTGTTCCCAAATCGCAGGCTTGTCCGCCGCCCTCGGGATAAAAGGCCGTGGCGTCCAGCGTCACCCAAAAACCTCCTTCTGCGGGGGTACACCCGGTAACACAGGCAAAAAATGTACGCAAATGGCAGTCCTCATAATACAGCTTTCGTGCTTCCATAACTCCAACTCCTTGTATATTTTCTTTATTCTACCACACCCGCAGGGATATTGTCGAGGAGTTTTCCGCATATCCCCATCGGTTTCGAGGTTTTTCTAAAACCCGTGGCAGTACAATGGATATACCATCTACCAAGGAGGAATGGCAATGCAGTGCCAAAAACTGAAAACCTATATGGAAACGGGACGGGTGGTGTTTTTGCCTGTAAAAGCCATCCGCCCCAACCCCGCCCAGCCCCGACAGGTCTTTCGGGAGGAAGCGCTGGACGAGCTGGCGCAAAGTATCCGCAGCCACGGCATCCTGCAGCCGCTGTCTGTCCGGCGCGTCGGCAACAGCTACGAACTGATTGCCGGCGAACGGCGGCTGCGGGCGGGGATGCTGGCGGGGCTGACAGAAGTTCCCTGTATATTAATGAATATGGACAGCCAGGAGTCCAGCACTGCCGCGCTGGTGGAAAATCTCCAGCGGCAGGATCTGGACTTTATCGAAGAAGCCCGGGGTATTTCCCTGCTGATGGATTCCATGTCGCTTTCCCAGGAGCAGGCAGCCCGCCTGCTGGGCAAAAGCCAGAGTGGCATCGCCAACAAGCTGCGGCTATTGCGTCACAGCCCTCAAGTTTTGACCGCCCTCCGGGAGGCAGGACTTACCGAGCGCCATGCTCGGGCGCTTTTAAAGCTGCCCACAGAGGGGGAAAAGCTGCAGGCCATTTCTATGATTGCCCGGCTGGATATGAGTGTTGCCCGGGCAGAGCGGTACATAGAGGAACTGTGTTCCAAAACCCAGGAAAAGCCGGCCCGGGCCAACGTGGGAGCTTTTTTAAACGGACTGCATCAATCCCTTGCCCGGATCCAGCTGTCCGGGATTTCCGCGGTCTCGGAACGCCGAGAGACGGAGGACCAAATTGTCGTGACGATCACCATACCAAAATAAGGGCGCTGCAAAACAGCGTCCTTAACGGCAAAAAACCGGGCGTGCTGCAAGCACGCCCGGCTCTTTTCATTTTGAAGCCGCGGAAACAGGTCAGTCATCAAGCTCCGCTATAATAAAGCTCACGCCGCCCATTTCCAGGCAGTCCTGCAAATCCACATTTTGCTGCAGGTACACGGTTTTGAACTTGGGAAGATCCCGCTTGTACGTATTGTCCGAGGGGTTGACCGCCACAAAGACGGTTTTATCCCCAGCGCTGCGGGTGTAGATAAAGGGATACCCGGCCTCCAGCACCCGGAAGGCCCCGTCCGCATGCAGAGCAGGGTTATTCTGGTGCAGCGCCGTAAGGGCCTTCACCAGCGACAGGATGGACTCCGGATCCGCCGCCTGATCCGCTACCGTAGGCGCGCCGGGACGGTTATCTGTGGGCAAATACAGACTTTCCGAGTCACCGGTTGAGAAACCGTGATTTTTACTGTTATCCCACTGCATGGGAGTCCGGGCGCCGGTACGGCTGTAGCCGCCCTCTTTGGTCTCGACCTTGTCGTTATAGTCCATACCGATCTCGTCGCCGTAGTAGACAAACGGCACACCCGGCAAGGTAAACAGGAAGGCCATTGCCGCCTTGATTTCCTCCGGTGTGCGGCGGTAGGCCAGCCGGGGCATGTCATGATTGCCGGTAATCAGTCCGATGGCACCCCGGTCACCGATATCTGCCAGATATTTCTCAAAATCCTTTAGGAACAGCTGGAGGTCACCCTTGCCCTCCCGGTTAAAATAGCTGTTGCCCAAAAACTGCTTGTGGGTATTTCTTCCCCGTTCGTACCGGAATAGTGAGACGTACGGAATACCGCCATGTAGCAGAAAATCGCAGGAGAAGCCCGCATTGATGGCCTGGTCCGGGCGTCCCCATTCGGAGATCAGCACACACTCGGGATTGCGCGATTCCACATGGGCGCGAATCTCCTGCCAGATGGCGGAGGTAGCGCTGCGGTCAGGGTCGTTTCCAACCAACGTGGATGCCATATCTCCCCGGAACGCATCCACACCCATGTCCATCCAAAAATCAACGATCTTCAGCAGTTCCTGCTTTGTGGCGATACAGTCCGGATGGGTAACCGGCAGCTGCCACGGCTTTCTGGGGTCCGGTTTGGCGAAGCCATAGTTCAGCGAGGGCTGTGTATAGAACATAGTGACAATGTAATTTCCGTCCCGCTGGGCATTTCCCGAAATGCCGTCCGAGTAATCGAAGGCTCCGTCCGTCCAGATGTAGCGATTCCAATACTCGTTTGGCTCCGCTTTGGACGATTCAACGAACCACGGGTGCTTTGAAGATGTATAGTTGGTAACCAAATCGAAAATCACCCGCAACCCCCTGGCGTGCGCCTGCCGGCACAGCTCCCGGAAGTCCTCATTGGTTCCGTACCGGGGATCTACCTTGTAGAAATCCGTGATGTCATAGCCGCCGTCATAAAAGGTACTTTCACAAAACGGGGTTATCCAAATGGCATTGAAGCCGCAGTCTCGGATATAGTCCAGCTTCTCAATAATGCCCCGCAGATCACCGATGCCGTCTGCATTGGTATCGTAAAAGGACTGGGGGTAAACTTGATAGATAACTGCGTTATTGAGCCAAGAATTCATATTCCTCTTCCTTTCGTTTTTTCGGTTTTTTATAGCGTACATACGCCTTACATCCATCTTTCTTTTAGTGTCTCTATGCTCGGTTCTATTACATCCGGCTGAAGCTGCCCCAGGTATTTGCAGGCTTCCAGCAGAATCTCTCCGTATTTACCGTAAATTCCCACCACATGGTGGATATAGGGCCCCTCCACCAGAGCATGTTCCCACTTGCGCCAGTTATCCACTTCCATCCAAACGTAGCTTCCCACATTTTTAGGACCTGTGGTAGTATGTCCCTCTCCGATGAGCAGCTGGTACTGTCCGTGGTCGCCGTCAAACCGGGCGATGGTCAAATCGCCCTCCTGCAGCTCCCACTGGCATACGCCGTAGTGATTGTTATTGTATACGTTACCCCCTACGGTTGCCTCCGCCTTGTTCTTTGCCAGCGAATAGGGGAAGTTACCGCAGTGCCACAACAGCTCTGCGTTATCATTCTCCGGATGCCGTATGGTAAGGTCTGCAAAGAAGGGTACTGTACCGCCCAACACAGCATGCTGCATCATGATTGCGGTAATTGCCCCGTGGATATCGGTTTCACAGACGGTGGGAATCCCCTCATCCGTCAGCAAAGCATTGGCGTGACAGGGCATGATGCCTATCATATCCTGCAGGGAAGACCAGCACTGCATAGCGATAGCGCTGCAGTCATATCTTTGCGCCAAGGCTTTCATAGCCAATTTAAGCGCCGCCAGCTTTCTGATTTTCTCCATGTCACCAACCGTGTCGATGCTCTGAATAAAGGAAACGGTATCTGTCAGCTCCGGCGTCTGTGCTGCACAAACTTCTTTCATTTCCTCCAAGACATCCTGCAGTGTTACGGGATACAAGTGTATATTAAACTTCTCAATCAGCTCGCTTTCATTACAGACAACACTGCAAAAAGGCTCCGGGCGGGTAGAGATCTGTAAAATCTTCAAATTCTGCATTACCCGGACAATATTTACCACACACAGAAACTTCTCAAAGCCCACCTTGAACTCCGGACTGTCCACCCAGGTGTTTGTCAGGTAAGTAAAGGGAATGTTATACCGCCGCAGTACCTTACCGGTAGCAAACAAGCCGCACTGCGTATCCCGGCTGCGCAAACCGGAAGCGTCCGGTGCGTCATCCCGGGGCCCCCATAGAAGGACAGGGACACCCAATGCCTTGGCAACCTGTGCCACCCGGTTTTCAGATCCAAAATTACAGTGGGGAAAGAACAGCGCATCCACTTTTTCCTGCCGGAAGAAATCGATTGCTGCCGGAATGTCCCGGTCCTGGAACAGCAAGCCTTCTTCGTTGATGCCTTCCAGATCCGCTATAACCACCGGAAATTCCTGGATGCTTTCCCGAATCCTTCTTTTAAATTTCCTTGCTTCCTCCGCACTGAACACATCCCGGCGCGTAGGACAGAAGCCCAGCCTAATTAATTGTTCCTTCATGGAAACACCTCCTCCAGTTTTATTATAGCTTGTTTTTTATTGCGTTTTTAAGGCTATACATTGCTTTTTTATGGAATAATATTGCGTTTTATGAAAAAAAGTGTATACTGTAGAAGGGGGTGGATTGTTATGGGAACAGCCTATGAAACCGTGCATAAAGCAAGTGTACAGTATCCGTATTTATCCATAGAAAATCATCAGGCAAACTTTGTGCTTCATTTTCATGAGGAGCTGGAGGTTTTGTATCTAATGGAGGGCAGCATTACCGTACAAATCGCGCAAAGAGAACAGGAATTGCTCCCGGGCGATATCTGCCTTATCCTCCCGGGAACACTGCACACACTGAAGCCTGTTCGCCACAACCGGATCTGCATTATGAAAATCTATCCCAGCCTGTCTTTTGTGGACAGGGAACTGGAAAAAGATATTTGCCGGCCCGCAGACGCAAATTACGACGCTCTGAAAGCGTGCATTTGCACCATCATGCAAGAAGATGCCGCGCGGGAATACGGGTACGCCCTGGCCATGAATACCGCCTGCGGTGAATTGGTGCTGACGGTTCTGCGGCGGATCTCCCGGGAGAAAGCCCAAAACACGTCAGAAAAAAGCGCCGGGCGCAGCAGTAAAATTCTCGGGCTGGCAAATGCGTTTTTGGAGGAACACTACGCCAGCCGGTTTTCCCTGGAGGACATCGCCTCCGCATGCGGCTATACCAAGTACTATTTTTCCCGGTGCTTTCATGAGATCACAGGCACTTGTTTCAGCAATTACTGTACCGGTTTTCGGTTGGAAAAGGCCGTGCAGCTTTTGCAGACAGGCAGCCTGAGCATCGAACAGGTGGCCTACGCCTGTGGCTTCTTTAACATCCGTTCCTTCTACACGGAATTTAAACGGCATT
Source organism: Faecousia sp. (assembly GCA_045637585.1). Classification (GTDB taxonomy): domain Bacteria; phylum Bacillota; class Clostridia; order Oscillospirales; family Oscillospiraceae; genus Faecousia. Next base: position 7,080 of record JAZTZS010000025.1, read on the forward strand.
ACAAAACAACGCCGGGCGCTTATCAAAAATACCTTAAGCTGCACAAGTCCGGTAATGTAAACAGTCCGTAAACAATTTATGTAAAATGCCTTTTTTGTCAGCTTTCTATTGACACAATACGTCTAATGTGTTAGACTTCAAGTGAAGTCTAACACATTAGACGTTAGGAGGCATTGCCATGGCAACACCGAAAGTATTTGAAAGTGAATACCGCTTCTGCCTGATTCTGTGGAAGCACGAGCCCATCAACAGCACCCAACTGGCAAAGCTGTGCCATGAGGAGCTGGGCTGGAGCAGAACCACCACCTATACGGTTATCAAGCGGCTCAGCGACCGGGGTGTGGTAAAAAACGAGAACGCCACAGTCACCTCACTTGTCAGCAAGGAGGAGATCCAGGCTGCGGAAATGGAAGAAATGGTAGAAAAGACATTTGAAGGGTCGCTTCCCGCATTCATCGCCGCCTTTGCCAAGCGGCAGGCCCTGTCGGATGCGGAAATAGAAGAGATTCGCCGGATCATTGAGAAGTAGGAGGTGCTATTATGGAAGCATTGTTCCTGAAACTGTGTAACCTCAGTCTGACGGCAAGCTATCTGGTACTGGCGGTGCTGGCTGTGCGTTTTCTCTTCCGCAAGGCGCCCAAATGGGTTTTCTGCATCCTCTGGGGGCTGGTAGCGCTGCGTCTTGTATTTCCCGTGTCCATTGAAAGTGTACTGAGTCTTGTGCCCAGCGCGCAGCCGCTCCCCCCGGACATTATCTACACGGCAACGCCCCAGATTCAAAGCGGCGTAGGCGTCATTGACAGTGTAGTTAACCCTATTCTATCCACCTCTATGACCCCCGACCCGGGTGTCAGCGCCAACCCCACCCAGATCTGGTCGTTACTGCTTGCCTGGGTTTGGGCAATCGGTGTGGGGCTGATGCTCCTGTATGCCTTTATCAGCTGGTGTCTGCTAAAGCGCAGCGTGGCAACCGCCACCCGCCTGGAAGGAAACATCAAGCAGAGCGAGCGGGTGGATTCGCCCTTTGTCCTTGGCATCCTGAAGCCCGTGATTTATCTGCCATACACCATAGACTCTGGGGATATGGCCTATGTGATTGCCCACGAGCAGGCCCATATTGCCCGCCGTGACCACTGGTGGAAACCGATAGGGTTTATGATCCTCTCTGTCTACTGGTTCAATCCTCTGCTGTGGGTGGCCTATGTGCTGCTATGCCGGGACATCGAAGCGGCCTGCGACGAAAAGGTCATCGGTAAAATGGAAAAGGACGAACTGCGTGCCTATTCCACAGCCCTGCTCAACTGCAGTGTCCACCGCAGAAGAATCGCCGCCTGTCCCCTTGCCTTTGGGGAGGTTGGTGTGAAGGACCGCATCAAAAAGGTAATGAACTACAAAAAGCCGGCCTTTTGGCTGATTGTGATCGCTGTGGTTGCCGGCATCGTTCTGGCGGTGTGTTTTTTGACAAATCCCACCGGCGCAAAGGACAGTAGAAACATTCCGGAGCTGCTTGTCCCTGGAACCTATTGGGAATATGTCCCCGATACCGGAGAAGAATCTCCCGTTGAGGCCCACTTCAAAGTGGGTGAGGACGGCTCCATTACCGGCGAAATTCTCAAAAACGGGGAGAAAACAGAGTTTTCCTTGCTATGGCGCGTAAGAGGGCCTGCCGGATTCAGTGAGTTTTACGGATGTACCCCGGAGGAAGCAATAGACATCGAAGGCGAAACCCATCTGCTCTTTACCGCCGGTTTCCGGGCCAAAAACGGTAATCTGGTATTTGAGATGACCGATGGACTGGCGTATTTTGGGGAGGAGGAAGTCACCTTCCGCAGCGCAGAGCCGTTCCCGGTCATGCAGACATACGGTGTAACCGAGGTAACCTATGAGAACGGGATGTTCGGCTTCTCGGTGGTTGCCCAGCAAAATACACCTGCATACATGCTGGATGAATACCACTGCCTCATGTCTATGGGAGAACATGAAAGCGAGAGCGCATGGACGCAGTTGGGCAGACCCACGCCGGTTAAGCTGACCCGCAAGAACTTCGACAAGCTGTTCCGCAACAACGACGGCCAGTGGGCAGGCGGCGCATCTGCTTCTTCCATTCGCAGAAACAATGTAAAAGCCTGGCGTCTTGTTTATAACGGGGAGCATCTGTACTATCTCCTGCAGCAGGAAAACGGCGACGTATATTTGGCGTACGGCTATTGCGATTATTCGGAAAAGAACGACCCGTATTCTGATGATACCTTCCTGCGCTGGCTGTTTAAGCTGGCACCGCAAAAGGGAGAAAAGGTCACAGAACTGATTCCCGGCACGACCTATGTATCCTGGCAATGCCTGTATATGAGCCCGTTGAGCTCTTTTGCCGCCGTTGGGGGAGATTCCGGCCGCCAGTATATCGTGGGTGAGGACTATTTTGCAACTGTTTACCGCCAAAGAGCCCTTGTGGAAGCCCCCGGCGAACCCCTTGGCACAGGCAGTTATGCCCATAATATGATCACTGTACCCAAGTGGGAATGGCAGGCGTTTCCCTATACCCCCGAGGAATGGGCCGACCTTTTCCAGCCCAAAGGCCTCTATTCCATCGACATCCACGCCCTTTATGACGAAATCCTCTATCAGCCGCTGAGCACAGGCATGTTCCTGCTGCGGGTGGACGGCGACATCTGGCTGGTAGAGCTGACCCATGACCCTGAACAGGGCGACCATCTGTGGAGCATCTATTCTCTGGTGCCGGAGTCGGCCATGGGCAGCGCGACATGGGGATTTAACCCCGAACGCAGTTGGTGCATTCCGGCATTCTCCTTCACTTTCGACATGCCGGATATGGAAATCTCTGCCGTCTGTTCGGAAGGCGCGCTGGAGGACCTTCATGATACCAACTACGCCGGCCCCAGTATCACCATCCCCAGCAGTAAATGCCTTTACTGGTCGCCGGATGACGTGGACGGCAATGTGGTAACCAATGCAGAGATTCGCTTTACTGTACAAAATGGGTCTTATCGCCCCTACGCCGGCACGATCTACATCACCCTGGAAGAACAGACAGACTTTGAGTCTGTATACCGGGCAAAAATCGTCGGCACCGGTTTGCACCTGGCGCAGCTCCCGGAATATGGGGGCGGTTTGATCACCGGCGTGCCCAACAGTACCGATCATGCAGCGGATCTGAAAGCAGCGCTCACGGAAAAAGAGTTCTCTTATGAGCAGATTTCCGCGCAGGCATATCTGAGTGGAGAAGCCGTCTCCCTGCGTATAGCCGATGCGGGCATGATAACACTTTACCGGTACGCCGATGCGCAGCAGGCTTCTGCCGATGCAAAGAGGATCTCCTCCGACGGCTACACCATTACCCAACAAAACGGGGATGGCACTGCAACCATCCTCACAGTCGATTGGGTCTCCTCCCCCCATTGGTACCGCAGAGGAAACAGAATTGTATGCTATGTAGGCGAAAACAGCACCATTTTGGAAATGCTGGACGGCCTGCTTGGCAAGCCTTTTACAGGCCGTAACGGCGGCAAAAAAATTCATTCCATCACTGACTTGGCCACCACGGGAGAATACGCTACCGCCTCTGCCCTTGAGCTGTTCTATTCCGACGGCACTTATGAGTACCTGTTCCCCAGTATCCGCAGTGACCTAGTCATTGTGACCTTCTCCGACGGAACAGAAAAGCCAGTAAAAGCGGCGCTGGCAGACGGCGAGATTACCATTGCAGATCTGGATACCTTCGGCATAGAGTATCTCATCCGCACTGTCTCCCCTTCGTACAAGGTGATCGGTGTCATGTACCAGGGAGAACTCTACACTTACATGGGCACGGGCTTGCTCCCCTACCGTCCGGCCGGGTTCACGCTGGCTGGCGAGGTCAAAAGTGTAGATAATACCAAATTGCCCACAGAGGACTGGTGCGGCAGCAATGTGAGGGTGGGGCAGCAAATTTACGCCAAGGCCGGCAGTAACCGAATTTATCTACACTATCCAACCGGATACTCTTCATTATACGCTGAATTTTGTCCTGCCTCACTGAACTATTACCCCGCTTCTTCCATTGCCTTTGATGTCCAGTACATCCGTACCGGCGGAAGCGCCAGATGGCAGAAATTCCCCAACGCCCAGTGGATCACCGACACTGAAGAACTGCAGAAATACTACACCACCAACAAAGAAATCTATTCTCTTGATTCTGCAGAGTACTCGGCAGCCAGTCAAACCGCAAGCTTTAAAGATGCCATAGCAAAATACGATGAGGCGTTCTTTGAAACCAAGGACTTAGCGCTGGTGGTACTTCAGGAGGGCAGCGGCACTATGCGGCATGCCGTAAATAGCGTACTGTTATGGTCCTCGGGTTCAGAGCGGATCCAGTATTCTCTCCAGCCGGAAATCCTGCGCTACATGCCGGAGGGACCGCACACGACTGATGAGGCAATCTGGCACATTTTCATCGAGGTGGATAAGCAGTACGGCAAATCCTACAGCGATTTCCAAATGCCGATCATCTACTTCCAGTAAATCAAAAAAGCGAAGCCGTTTGGCTTCGCTTTTTTGCAGGTTGATACCTTGCAAATGTACCTGTTTTGTGATAGTATGAGACAATAAAAATTGCAGATATACCCACCACTTTTCAACACAATAGAATGGAGCTGGAGCACTATGAATAATAATTTGACCTTTACTTTGCTGGGCGATTTTCATTATGACGAGGGCAGCTGGCCTACCACTGTGTCCGATTTGGAAGAAATCCTCGCCTCTGCCCAGCAGGAGCACGCGGATTTCATTCTCCACACCGGCGATTTCTGCATGGACTATAAGGGCGCGCCGGAAGTACTGTCCCGATATCTGGGTGGACCATTGCCCGCCTATGGCGTCATGGGAAATCACGAACTGGAGAAAAAGGGAAATACATTGGATTTTGTTGCCCCGCGGCTTACAAACGCCGATGTCCACTGGGGAACAGCCGACGAAAAAGTCGATGACGGCTACATCGCCTATTACTGGTTTGAGGCTAAGGGTATTCGCTTCGTCTGCACCGACACCAACTACACCTTCAACCCTGACACCAACGAATGGGAGCGAAACACTGCATTTATCCCCAGAATTGGGAATCTCTATCGCTCCTGCCTGGGAGAAGCCCAGCTGCAGTGGCTGGAAAACGTGCTGTGCGACGCGGCCCGGAAAAAAATCCCCTGCGTTACCGTCAGCCACGCCCATTTCCATCCCACTTGGGATCTGGACTATGACCCTACCCTGCGGGCAGGCGATTCCGACAGGGTGCAGAGAATCTTTGCAAAGGCCAATGCCATCCAAAAGGGCACTGTGATTATGGCGATCAATGGCCATGTTCACACAAACCGGCTGGAAATGGTAGATAATATTCTGTATTTCGATGTAAATTCCCCGTTGGTCGGCTGGTGGGAGTTTGAACAGACCCGGCATTATACCGATGAGCACACTTTCCTGCTGGAGCATTTCGATGAGGACGGCAACAGGATCGGATGCGAAGAAGTCCCCCTCTACCAATTAAATGAGAGCAAACAAAGTAACTACTACGACAAGCCCCTGTTTACCACCGTTACGATCTGTGACAACAAAATCACCGTCGCTCCCAAGAAGAGCAGCTGGCGTTACGGCATCTCCCCGGAACAAAACGGCGGCGGCCCGCTTACCCAGGGCACACCGGGATTACAGCAGTTCCGCCCAATGTACTCCCGCAGAAAGGAAATTGCCGTTCCGGAGATTTCCGGCGGTGAATTTATCATTGAAAAATAAACTGCAAACTGCCACTATCTGGCAGTTTTTCAAAAATTTTGTGGATTCTTAGGACCGCGTATGTTATCATAATCTCAAGCCTTACAACCGTTTTCGGTTTCTCCGCAAAAAAACGATAAACCTCAGGAGGTCTGTTATGTCACCGGTTATTTCTTTGTTAGGCATTTTCGCAGGACTCATTTTGCTGATTGTTCTGGCCTACCGCGGGCACTCCATTGTATGGGTCGCACCGGTCTGTGCCGTTGTCGTCGCAGTTTTGGGCGGCTTGAATATCCTGGACAGCTATCTGGGCGACTACATGAAAGGCACCGCCGATTATGTTGTCTCCTGGTTCCCCGCCTTCTTCCTGGGCGCAGTTTACGGCAAGATCATGGATAAAACAAACTCCGCCCGGTCTCTTGCCAACCGGCTCATCCGTCTTATCGGTTCTAAGTATGCGGTGGCCGCAGTGGTTCTGCCGTGCTTACTGATGACCTACGGCGGAATCTCCCTGTTCGTGGTGGTTTTTGTTATTTACCCCATGGGCTATGCCATTTACCGGGAAGCGAATCTGCCCCGTACTCTGCTGCCCGGCGCAATCGCCTTTGGTGCCTTTGGCATCACCATGACTTCCATCCCCGGCACGCCCCAGATCCAAAATATTATTCCCACCCAATACTATAACACCACCGCCTTTGCCGGGCCGCTTATGGGCTTGGTTGCTGCATTGCTGATCGGTGTTCCGGGCTATCTGTATCTGGAATGGCGTGTAAAAAACGCCCGCAAACAGGGGTTGGGCTTTGTGGAGGACACAAAATATACCGAGTCTGCCACAGAAGCTAGTGACCAGCCCTCCTGGCATTGGCTGTGCGGTCTGGTGCCCCTGGTTGTTGTCATTTTGATGCTCAACGTTCTGCCCGGTGTGCTTGCAAAAGCGGGTCTTGCACAGTGGGAGACCAGCCAGTCGATTGTTGTTGCCCTGCTCGGTGGCATCGCAACGGTTTGTCTTATGAATCTGCACCAGCTTAAGAAGCTGCTACCGGCGATTAATGACGGTGCTACCGGTTCCTTGAGCGCCATTATGAACACCGCCTGCGCCGTGGGTTTCGGTTCTGTTGTCAAATGCGTTCCCGGCTTCGCGCTGCTGAAAAATGCCATGCTCAATATGCCCGGCTCCATTCTGTTCTCGGAAGCCGTAGCCGTAAATGTTCTGGCCGGTGCCACCGGCTCTGCCTCCGGCGGTATGTCTATCGCACTGGAAGCGCTGGCACCCCAGTATCTTGAAAAGGCCACTGCCATCGGGCTGAATCCGGAGCTACTCCACCGCATCGCCTCTGTCGCCTCCGGCGGTCTGGATACACTGCCCCACAACGGCGCTGTGCTGACCCTGCTTGCGGTATCACACTGTACCCATAAGGAATCCTACATGGACATCTGTGTGACCTCCTGTATTATCCCGGTGGTTGTCTCTTTGCTGCTCTCTTTTGTGTGGGGTATCTTTATTTAACCGGACATATGATATATTAACAAAAACCGGAAGCTTCCGCTTCCGGTTTTTTATACGCCTGCCACATCCGGCAGCTTCTGCAAAACGGGCAGCAGCTCTCCTGCGTCCTGCAGCACCAGATGAGGCTTCACATCCGCCTCTTTCAGCGTCTGCTCTGTTGCCTCCCCGGACAGCACCAGCACCGCCGTGACACCTGCATTCAGTCCGGACTTTACATCCGTGTAAATCCGATCTCCGAACACCGCCGTCTCCTCGGGGCTGTACCCCCACTGGCCCATCGCCAGCTCCGGCATCAGCGGGCTTGGCTTTCCAATCACCACCGGCTCCCGGCCGGTGGCATTTTTAATGCCGATGCAGATACTGCCGCAGTCCGGTACGCTGCCAAACTCCGTGGGACAGACCAAATCCGGATTGGTAGCAATATAGGGCAATTCCCTGTTGGTCAGCAGCAGCTTGGACACATCCCAGAGCTTTTGAAAGGTCAGCTCCGTATCAAAGCCCATGACCACACACTCCACCTTATTTAAATCGGTGGTCACCTGGAAGCCCTCGCTCTGCAGCTCGGCAACCAGAGAACGGGTTCCGCAGACGTAAAGAGTTTTCCCTGGGTGGTGCTTTTTCAGATAATAGGCCGTTGCCTGGGAGGAGGTAATGAAATCCTCCCGGGCGGCTGAAATCCCCAGCTTCTCCAGTTTGCGAATGTAATCGGAAACACTTTTGGAGGAGTTGTTTGTCATAAACAGATACTTTCCTCCTGTGCGGCGGATTTCCCGCAGCAGCTCGGTTGTGAATGTAAACAACCGGTCTCCCAAATACAGCGTTCCGTCCATATCAAATAAATACAGCTTCGTTTTATTTACCAGCTTTTCCATTATTTTCTCCTTTCCGTTTCCGCAGTTTTAGAAGGTCTCACCCGTAAATTTCCCCCAAGGGATATCCACGGGCTTCTCCTCGGTGATGATCTCGTTGATATGCATCAGCAGCGGAAATTCCTCTAGATCCACCAAGCCCTGGGCTGCCTTGACTTTCACTGCCTTGGCCACACGCTCAGCGACAACCAGCGATTCCAGCGTCACGCCATTGAGTTCCTCCTTGGCCTGACGGATATTCAGCCCCCGGCCCAGCAGAATCCCCACCAGTCTGGTGCGTCCGCCGTACACGGTAACATACAAATCCCCAGTACCCAAAACCAGATTGTCCAAATCCTCCGCGCCCTGCATTTTCAATAGCTTCGCCATCTCCCGCACAGACTGGCCAAAGACCGCTGCCTGGGAATTAAAATGAAGCTCGCTGTCCAGCCCAAAAGCCTTTTGGTTCAGGCCCACAGTCAGCGCGATACCCAATGCATAGCCATTCTTCAGCGCAACCGCACTCTCCACCCCCACAATGTCACGGGACAGGCTGATGTGGTAGTAATCCGTAGCCATCGCCTGTTTTATCATCCGCAGAACCTCCAGATTCTCGCCGCAGAAGGTCACGTGGGTCTGGTCGTGGACCGCCAGCTCATAGCTGGTACAGGGGCCGCCGATGGCATTGAGACAGAGCTTTTTGCCTTTGGCTGCCAGCATTTCCTTCCATACATCCAGATAGGTGAGCAGTCTGCCGTCGTCTGTGTTCATAAGGCCCTTGGTAACCGTGATTACCGGCACTTTCTCATCAATTAGGGGCAGCACTTCCTCGCCGAACCATGTCACGCCAAAGCTGCTGACACCGCCAATTACAAAGTCCGCGCCCTCCAGCGCCTGCCGCAGCTGCTCAATCTGGTAGAAGGTGACCCCCGCAGGGAAAGCACAGGGCAATTTCGGATGGCGGTTGTTCTTCCGGCAGCTTTCAATAATCTCCCGATCCAGATGGGTACCCACAATGCGCACACAGTTTCCGTTTTCTCTGGCGGGAATCGCCAGGGCAGAGCCCATCATACCGGCACCCACGATGGTAATTGTTTTCATAGCTTATCTCCTCACAGTTGTAACTTTTTCACCATGTTTTAAAATACTTCCCGAATCCGCGCCGCTCCCTGGGCCAGCCGCTGGGCGTTTACCCCTGCCTGTGCCAGCAGCACCTCCTCCGTCCGGCTGCCATGGGGCACTGCCCAGGCCCCGGCATCGGTACCAGCTGCCAGCAGGCCGCCATAACGGGATACATTTTCCATGGCACTGTCCAAAATCTGTGCCACAGCTTTTTCCGGAAAACGGCCTTTTCCCCGCAAGTTGCCAATGGTAGAAAGGGTCGGCACCCAAACAGTTCCGCTCGCCTCCATAGCCGCCAGCGCATCCCCGTTCAGATAAGCGCCATGCTCCACAGACTCCACCCCGGCTTCCGCCGCCGCTTCCACGGTTTCGGCACCGTTGGCATGGGCCATGACGGCCATCCCCTCCTGATGGGCAATGTGTATCAGCTCCCGTATCTCCGCCGGCTTCAGCCCCGTCTCAGTGAGTACCCCATATTGGGAAAAATCCATTAGGCCGGAAATCATAATCTTAATGAAATCCGCGCCCGCCTCCTTCGCCTGTACCACCAGCGCGGCATATTCCTTTAGATTTTCGTAGGTCTTACCAATAAAGCTGCCATAATGCCCCGCCTTGCAAAGGGGCGCCAAAGGCGTGCGGTACACAATACCATAAGAGGGTGCCAGCTTGCGCGCTGTCAGCCCCGCGCCCCACCGGTCACCGCCATCCCGCAGATAGGTATAGCCAAGGGACTGATATGTCTGCAGCGTGCGTGCTATCCACTGGACATCCGGTTTTATGCTGTGCCGCCCAATGGCAACCCGGTAATCCTGCCCGTCCAGCAGCATATGAATATGACAGTCAAACACATAATCAGCTCCCTGTAAAATATACTATAGTATACCAAACCCGGCTTCACCCTGCAATACCCAAGTTTGCGGCACACCCCCGCAAAACATACGGGAAAACCGGCCTCTAAACTGGCATTTTTTCTGCAAATACAGCAAGTGGAGCAACACGTCTCCCTAAGGCAAAAAATACCTGTCACAGGGGAGGAAAATGATAAAAAAATGGCAATTTAGTTTACCATAATCTAAAAAACTTTAAATCCCAGATTGGTTACATTTTTATGACAAGTTATGTTAATCTATGTTACTGTTTTTACAACATATTGTGTTCCTCGACAAAGTTTTTGTATATTATTTACGAGTTTGTTTACATAATATTTTATTCATTTTCTGCCAAAAAGTTGCCTTTTCGCCGAGTTATACCCAAAAGACTTGACTTTTTCAGAATATTTGCTATAATATGCTCACAATCCTACTCGGATTGTATTTCTTTGTTACCGTTTATTTCCGTCATTTTGACGGTACGCATTCCCTTTGGAAAGGAGCTTTATTTTATGCAGCATATTCGCTTATTCCTGCGAAAGCACCAGAAAAAGTGTCTGTCTGTCAGCGTGTTCGTTTTGGCTGCGCTGTGTATTTTGGGACTGTCATCCCAGCATGTTTTTGCGCAGACCACCTATGTGATTACCGACGGCGATCAAATCACCGTACATACTTCCTTTGAAACCGACCCCGCCACCGTTTTGGGAGAAGCCGGCCTGTCCCTGCGGGATGCCGACTCCTACATCACCCAGGCAACGGAAGGTGCACAGGTTGAAATCACTGTACAGCGCGCACAGAATATCACCGTCCGGCTCAACGGCGAAGTCCTTCAGGCGACCAGCTACGGCGACTCTCTGGAAACGCTTTTGACCCGTATGGGCATTGCCGCACAGGGTAACTACGCCGTCTCTGTGCCTCTGGACACCCAGACCTATGACGGGATGGACGTATCCGTTGATTCCCTTTACGAGCGCGGAGAAGCCTACACCACGGAAATTGCCTATGAAGTTACCTACTGTTCCGACCCCACCCTGCCCATGGGTGAGGAAAAGATTCTGGTTGAAGGTAAACCCGGACAGATGCTCAACTTCGACAATGTTATCTACAAAAACACCCAGGAGCAGTCCCGCACCAATCTGAAGCAGACTGTTTTGGAGCAGCCTGTCAATCAGCTGGTTGCCCGAGGCACCGGTACGCAGCTGGGTACTGACAGTCAACTGCCCTTGATTGGCGACGGCATCATTGTTCTTCCCAGCGGTGAGGTGCTCACCTACACCGGCACCAAGCAGTTTTTGGCAACAGCCTACACAAAGACCGATGAGGGCTGCGATGAGACAACCGCCACCGGCACGCAGGTGCGTACCGGCGTGGTCGCAGTAGACCCCACTGTTGTCCCCTACGGCACCCGGATGTTCATCGTCACCAACGACGGTGCCTATATCTACGGTGTCAGCACCGCAGAGGACTGCGGCGGCGGCATCAAGGGCAACCGCCTTGACCTGTACTTCCACACCGACGCTGAGTGCTGGCAATTTGGTGTCCGTGACTGTACCGTCTACTTCCTGGGTGATGCAAATTGGCGCTAAACAATAGAATATAATTGCAAATCCGCCTTTCCACTGCTATAATGGCAGCAGAAAGGCGGATTGTGTTATGATTGACGTTTGTAATATTCAGATTATGAAACCCCTGCTGGCCGCCCACGGTTTCCATTTCTCCAAAGCCAAGGGCCAGAACTTTCTGATTGCCGGCTGGGTGCCCCAGCGCATTGCAGCCGATTCCGGTGTGGATGCCACTGCCGGCGTTCTGGAAATCGGCCCCGGCATCGGTCCACTGACTCAGCAGCTGGCGCTGCGGGCTGGAAAGGTCTGCGCTGTTGAGCTGGACACCCGTCTGGCCCCCATTTTGGCACAGACTGTTGGGGAATTTGAAAATTTGGAAATTCTGTGGCAGGATGTCCTGAAGCTGAATATCCCGGCGCTGGTACAGGAGAAATTCGGCACTCTGCGCCCGATGGCCTGCGCCAACCTGCCCTATTATATCACCACGCCCATTCTGACCGCGCTGCTGGAAGCCGGCTGCTTTGAGACTGTGACGGTGATGGTGCAAAAGGAGGTTGCCCAGCGGATTGCGGCAAAGCCCGGTACAGCAGATTACAGCTCCTTTACGGTATTCTGCCAGTATTATGCTCAGCCGGAAATTCTCTTTGATGTACCGGCCCACTGCTTCCTGCCCCAGCCCAAGGTCACCAGTGCGGTTCTCACCCTGCGGGTTCGCAAGGAACTGCCTTGGGACATTTTAAATAAAGACATCTTCTTCCGGGTGGTACAGGCCAGCTTCGCCATGCGCCGGAAGACCCTGCAAAACGGTCTGGCCGCCGGTTTCCCCGCTCTGGGAAAAGCCGGTGCAGCTGAAGTCATCGCCGCCTGCGGCTTCCCCGCCAATGTACGCGGTGAAACCCTGGACATCAGCCAGTTCGCCTGCCTTGCCAACGCCGTTGCCCGGAGGTTATCGCATGTTTGAATTTTTGTTCATTGATTTGGATGACACCATTTTGGATTTCCACAAGGCAGAGCATATCGCCCTAGGCAAAACGCTCCACTCCTTTGGCCTGACCCCCACCCAGACCGTCTGTGACCGGTACAGCCAAATCAATCGGGAGCACTGGGAACGGCTGGAGCGCAAGGAGCTTACCCGGGAACAGGTGCTGGTAGGCAGGTTCGCCCAACTGTTCCGGGAGGCCGGTATGGAGGTCATTCCGGAGCAATGTGCCCGCCGGTACGAAGCCAACCTGTCTGTGGGGCACTATTTTCTCCCCGGCGCACTGGAGGCGCTGGAACAGCTTTCCAAAAAATACAAGCTCTACCTTGCCAGTAACGGCACTGCAAGGGTGCAGGCCGGCCGCTTGGAAAGTGCCAATATCGGGCATTATTTTCAGGGTATTTTTATCTCCCAGGAAATCGGTGCGAACAAACCTGACAAGGCCTATTTTCAGCGGTGTTTTGCCAAAATCCCGGACTTTGACCCCGCCAAAGCCATAATTATAGGCGACAGCCTCAGCTCGGACATTCTGGGCGGCCGCAATGCCGGCATCGCCACCTGTTGGGTCAATCCCGGTCATAAGCCGGGACGGGCTGACATCCGCCCTGATTATGAAATTGAAAGCCTGTCCCAGTTGGACGCGCTTCTGGAGCGCCTATAAGCGCACCTCCACAGGCTTGCGCAGTGTCATGGTCTGAGGTGTAACCGCGCAGTCCATAGCCAGAATTTCCACACCAGCCGCCTGTGCCTGCCGAAGGGCCTCTCCAAAAGCTGGGTCAGTGATATCATTGGGCTGTAAATACCGCACATCTGACATTTGAATCACAAACAGTACATACGCCCCGTAGCCTATCTGCGCCAGTTGGGTCAGCTCCCGCAGGTGCTTGACGCCCCGGGCGGTGGGTGCATCCGGGAAAGCACAAACCCCATCTGTTTCCAACGTTACCCCCTTGACCTCTAAAAAACAGGGTTTGCCCCCTAAGGTAAAGGAAAAATCAAGGCGGGAATTTCCGTATTTGCTCTCCGGACGGAGCTTTTCAATTTCCCCCAACCCGCCGGCGGCAAGCCATTCCCCCGCCGCCTTGTTGGGTGCCTGGGAGTCCATATTGATAAGTCTGCTGCCTTTTTGCACCGCAATCAAATCGTACCGGGTCTTTCTTTTTTGGGATGCCGCATCCAGACACCAGACTTTCGTACCTGCCAGGAGCAATTCCCGGCAAGCGCCTGTGTTTTTCACGTGGCAGATTTCCACCTTGCCGTCTATTTCAATATGTGCAATAAAGCGGTTAGGCCGGGCCAGAAACGTGCCCGGAACTATCTTAGCATAGTTCATTCTATCACACCCTTCTTTCTCCAGCATACCAGATTTCTGCCGGAAAAGATAGCTTTTTCTTCAGGAGAATCACCATGATTGCCAATTACCACACCCATACCCCCCGCTGCCGCCACGCTGTAGGCGATGAAGAAGAATATGTCCGCTGCGCCCTGGATAGCGGAATGAAGATTCTGGGCTTCTCAGACCACACACCCTACCCCTTCCCCGAAGGCTATTACAGCACCATGCGGATGTTCCCGGAGCAGTTGGAATCGTATATCAAGGCTGTTAACGGGCTGAAAACGCAATACGCTGACCAAATCCAAATCCATCTGGGCTTGGAGGTAGAGTATTACCCGGCTTATTTCCCCGAGCTGATGCGCCGTCTCCGGGATACGGATATTGAATATATGCTTTTGGGTCAGCACTGGATTGGCAACGAGCAAAACGAGCCCTATTCCGGCAGTCCCACAGATGACGAGTCCTGTCTGCGCCGCTACTGCGCGCAGGTACGTGATGCCATGCAAACGGGCCTGTTTACCTATCTGGCACACCCGGACCTGATAAACTACACCGGGGATGACCGGATTTACATATCCCATATGCGTGCCCTCTGCCAGGAAGCGAAAAGCTGCGGTATCCCTTTGGAAATCAATCTGCTGGGTGTACAGGCTGCCCGCCACTACCCCAGACCCCGCTTCTGGGAAATCGCCGCAGAGGAAGGCTGTCAGGTCATTTTGGGTTGTGATGCCCATGCCCCAGAGGCATTGCAGGACACTCAAAGCGAAGAAAAAGCACTGCAGATCGTAAAGCAGCTGCAGTTGGATTTGGTGCAGACGGTGCCTCTGCGCTCCCTTCGGTAAAAGAAATAGGCGAAAAGTATTGACTTTTTAATAAAGTATGATATAATTTTATTCGCCCATAAGGAGGCTTAGCTCAGCTGGTTAGAGCGCATGCTTCACACGCATGAGGTCACAGGTTCGAGTCCCGTAGTCTCCACCATACATGAAAAATCCGAACTACTTCACGATAGGAAGTGCGTTCGGATTTTTTGTTTATATCAAAGACATTACATATTGATGCTGAAGCCCAGAGGATTTAACCATCCTCTGAGCGTTTGTATTTTACAAGGCATTGAAAAGTTGACTCAAAAATTGTAAAATAAACAAAAAAGCAAAGGATGTGACGCGCTTGCCACACATAAAAAAGAAAGGATTATTGATTGATAAATATGTGTGTCTACGTTTGAAGGATGATTCTGAAAACAAGGCAATGCTACGCGGCTTTAATAATGAAAGAAATCCAAGTTTAGGGCGTTATCTGCAAACTTATGCATGGAAAGAAGATCAAGATAACTACCGGGCATATTATTTGGTGAAAGAAGATAATAGAATAGTTTTATATTTTTCACTCCAATGCGGCCTGCTTGTTAAATGCCGCAAAAAGCGTTTAGGGGGGATCATACATAAGACAACCGGTAACAACGTGGAATACTATGTAGATAACGACAAGATTAATGTAACAAAAGTTATACCTGCGATAGAATTAGCTCACTTTTGTGTTAATGATTCTTATAGACGGAGAAAAAGCCATTGGAAAATTCGAAGAGGGATACGCGAATATTCTGTCGGCGAATATGCCTTTTATAAGTTTATTGCACCCAAAATAATCGACTTATCTAATG
>JAZTZS010000026.1:0-91834 GCA_045637585.1 Faecousia sp.
TGCCTGGCTCCCATGGCTAAGGCTCTGAATGACCTGGCTTCCATCGAGTCCGGCATTATGTGCACCATCCACGCTTACACCGGCGACCAGATGATCCTGGACGGTCCTCAGAGAAAGGGCGACCTGCGCCGTTCCCGCGCTGGTGCCATCAACATCGTTCCCAACTCCACCGGCGCTGCCAAGGCTATCGGCCTGGTTATCCCCGAGCTGAACGGCAAGCTGATCGGCGCTGCTCAGAGAATCCCCACTCCCACCGGTTCCACCACCATCCTGAACGCTGTTGTTGCTAAGGAAGTTACCAAGGACGAGATCAACGCTGCCATGAAGGCTGCTCAGACTGAGTCCTACGGCTACACCGAGGACGAGATCGTTTCTTCCGACATCGTGGGCATGACCTTCGGTTCTCTGTTCGACGCTACCCAGACCATGGTCAACAAGCTGCCCGACGGTAAGACCCAGGTTCAGGTTGTTTCCTGGTACGACAATGAGAACTCCTACGTTTCTCAGATGGTTCGCACCATCAAGCACTTCGCTACTCTGCTGTAATTAAACAGAAGATAGAAGCACGCAGCCCCCGGCCAAATGGCCGGGGGCTTTTTTGTCAGCTGAGCTGGTTTTCAAGAATGGTTACGTCACCGATTTCGCCGACTTCAAAGTAGATGTCCAGCATTGCCTTGGCGATGGTTGCCAGCGTCTTACCGTGACCGCCCTTTTCAATGTAGATAGCGATAGCAATCTGAGGATCATCCAGCGGCGCGTAACACACAAAAGCACCGTTATCGGAATCATCTTTTACATCCGTTTCCGCGGTACCGGTTTTTGCGGCAATGGCAACGGGATAATTTTGGAAGGTGGTGTAGGCAGTACCTTTTTCCTCGCTGACTACCATGTGCATACCCTTGGAATAGGCCTGATAGGCCTCATCGGAAATATCCAGATGGCTTAAGAGCGCAGGCTCGTTGGATGCCAGCTTTTGGGTATAATCCGAGGACACTACCCGGCTCATAAAGGTGGCTTTATAGCGGTTGCCCTGGTTGGCCAGGGTCGAAGTGTAGACACACAGCTGCATGGGGGTGAAGCGGTTATCAGACTGGCCGATGGAGGCGAGGATCTGGTCGGCGGTGTACCAGCCGGAACGGTCACCGTCGTACAGCTCGGCTTTGGTCTCTGCATTGGCCCGGTGGCCGATATACTCAGGTAGCTCCACACCGGTTCTCTCTCCCAGACCCAGCGCCTTGGCGGTGGAGTCCATGGCGGCCAGGGAAATCTTATCACCCAAATCGTAGAAGAAGTAGTTACAGGAATCCCGCAGTGCCTCGGCGGCATTGACAGATCCGTGGGAATAGCCATAGCTTAAGGCAAGGCAGGAGGGTGCAAAGCCGTCCTCAATATATTTGGTGAACCGGCCTCCGTCGTAAACCTTCGTTTCAGAATTGATCACCTTGGAATCGATACCTGCAACCACCATGTTCATTTTGTAGGTGGAGCCGGGGGGATACAGTGCCAGCAGCGCCCGATTGAATAGGGGCTTATAAGGGTCGGCTTCAATTTGCGAATAGTCCTCAAAAAAACGGGACAGGTCGTAGGTAGGATAGCTGGCGCAGGTGAGAATCTGGCCGGTCTTAACATTCATGGCAACCACAGCGCCGCCGCCAGCATCGTGCCCGTCCATATCGGGATCTTGACTGCGCAGATTCTCAATGACGGAAGCCATCGTATCCTCGGCGGCCATCTGCAAATTGATATCGATGGATATCTCTACATTGGAACCAGCCTTCGGCTCAGACCGGTATACGGAGGAGACCAGCGTGCCGTCGGCGGTAACTGTGTCCTCCCGCCAGCCGTCAGTGCCGTGGAGGAACTCCTCGTAGGCGGCTTCCAGACCGTCCTGCCCTACCTCGGTGTCCATTTCGTACCCTTCTAGGTTCTTATAATACGCCCACTGGTCGGGGCTCATGGCGCCGACATAGCCCAGAATATGGGCGGCGTATTTGGTGTTATACTCCCGGACGGTAGAGGCTTCCACCCGCAAACCGGGGATGTTCAGCTCTACAATTGCGGACAGGTCCTCATCGCTGGCGTCTGCCACAAAAACATAGCTGGAAAGGCTGGGTACGCAGTTGCGCAGAGCCATTTCATAGCGCAGACCAATGACCAGCCGGGCCTCCTCGTCGGTCCATTCTGCCGGGAAGTCATACTGGTCCCGCAGCTTTTCAATCAGCAGGGGGGCGGTAATGTCCGAGTCCAGCCCGCCCATATAGGCCAGGTACGATTGAAAATAGCCCTGGTATGCGGAGTTGTACTCGCTTAAGGTATAGGTAAAGGGCCGCTCCTGGGAGATGGGGAAGTGCTCGGCATAGGAAATGCCTGCCTCCTGGCAGCGTTTTACCAGCCGGTACAGATGTTCGTTGGTGCCCTTGGCATTCAAAAGCACGTAATGGTTTACAACCAGATCATAGCTGGCCCGGTTACTGACCAATAGGTTACCGTTGGTGTCCAGAATATCACCCCGGGCAGCCTTCACCCGGGTAAGGGTGGTAAAGGTTGTGGCGTTGTCTGTGTTACCGCCGGTCTGGATAATTTGCAAATCATATATTTTAAAGGCAAAGAAACCCACAATCAGCAGAAACACCAGCATGAGCAGCCGGCTGCGTAAACGGCTTATTCTTTCCATGATTCACCTCCGATGGCACCGATTGCCGATACAACGGGATATAGCGCGGGAACTGCCAGCAGGGTCAGCCCTGCGGTGATGAAGAAGCCCACCACACGGGGCAGCAGAGTCAGACCGAGAAACAGGCCAATGGCAAAAACGGCCAGTTCATACAGAATAATGGCAATGGCCGTGCATAGCATAGCGGCCCGGAAACCCTTTTGCAGAAAGCCCTGCCGGAACATGCAAATGCCCACGGCAATCCCGGTAATGAACACGATGGAGACCAGCCCGGGAGAATTGCCGGAGAACACATACAGCATTGCGGCAATCAGGGCAAACAGGCTGCCGTTTTCCGTGCCCTCCAGAAGGCAGATTAGGAAAATAGCACAGGGCACCAAATCTGTGGTGGCGCCAAACAGGCGCACGTGGCACAGCACCACGTCCTGCAGAATAGACAATACCAGCAGGACAGCGGCGTACAGAAGCCATTTCAGCAGGGTTTTGCGCTGCTTTTGGGTCAGATACAGTTTGCTGAAAAAACCGGAATGGGGTTTGTCCGGGCGAAATTCGTACTTTTTAGCCATAGCGATCACCCGGCATTGTACTTGGTGATGACGAACACCTGCTCCAGATTGCGGATGTCCGCTGCCGGCTCCAGCAGGGCGTATTTGGCGATGCCCGCATCGTCAAACCCCGCATCCACCACATGTCCCACAATCAAATTCCGGGGATAGATAGTAGAGCCGGAGGAGACTACCTGGTCGTGATTGCGGATGGTTGCGGAGCTTGGCAGATAGTTCATGCGCAGTAGACCCTCAAGACCGGTGGAGTAGCCGCCTTGCACCATGCCGTTATAGCCGGAGGTGGGAATGGTGGCGCTGATTTCCAGCGTGGAGTCCAGCACGGTTTTCACAATGGCGTAATTGGTACCAACCTCGCTGACAAGTCCAACCAGTTCGCCGTTAGCGGTGATGGCGCACATATCCACTTCGATGCCGGCGTTGGTGCCCCGGTTGATGGTGAGGGTGCTGGACCAGTCCACGGAACTGCCGGAGATAATATAGCTGTCCACCAGCTCGTAATCTTCGTGGGTGTCCGTCAGCTCCAGAAGGGCGCGGTAACGCTCAATTTCTCTGGCCAGAGAGTCATATTTTCGGGCGTCGTCCTCAATTTGCGCCAGCTGCGCCTTAAGCGCGGCGTTTTCCGCCACCAGAGACTCATATTTAAACATATAGTTGTATATCTGTTCAGCCTGGTCGGTCAGACGGCTGATGCCGGAGCGGATTGGGGTCAAAACGCCCTGCACCACCATATCCGGAAGCTTCAGTCCGGTCAGGTTACTGACGACCGCCAGTATCACCGCCAGCAGAACGGCCGCGATCAGTACCGTCCGCACACGATTGGTAAAAAAGTGTCTCATTGGGTTTCCTCCATAATTTCGGGCGCAATCTCCCTGAGGATTTGGCTTAAACGGCACACGGGCAGACCCATGACGTTGTAGTAATCGCCTTCCAGCCGGTCAACAAACAGGGCACCGCCGCCTTGTATGCCATAGGCACCGGCCTTGTCCATAGGCTCGCCGGTGCGGATGTAGCTTTGGATTTCTCCGTCGGTCAGAGGCCGGAAGTGCACCGCGGTTTCCTCGGTACACACCACAGCCTGTCCGTTGTGCAGGACAGTCATGCCGGTCATGACCCGGTGAGTTTGCCCGGATAGCAGGCGCAGCATACGGAAAGCATCCTGGGTATCTTTGGGCTTACCCAGCATTTGACCGCCGCAGACCACAATGGTATCGGCGGCAATCACTACATCCTCCGGGGCGTGGGGAACGGCTTCTGCCTTGGCGCGGCTTACCCGTCCCACCTCCTGAGAAAGAGGCTTGGCTGGGTCCATGTGCTCATCAATGTCAGCAACGCGGACGGCAAAGGGAATATGAAACAGCGCCAGCAGGGATTGCCGCCGGGGCGATTGGGAAGCAAGTATCAAAGCCATAGGGTTCTCCGATCTTTAGTCCAGACCCCGCAGATAAAGGCCTCTGGTGCAGGCACCGGGGTCAAAGGGCGGGGGATTTTGATAGGCGGCCAGAACCTGGTCCACCTCCTTGGGGTGTTCTGTGGTAAAGTACAGCCGGGTTGCCCACAGGCCCAGACGGGCCAGGGCGTCCTGCCGGTCCAAAAGGTTCAGCTTTTTGCCGTTGAGCAGCACACTGCGGCAGGCATCGCCGTCCTTGATAACCGGAAACTCTGCACCGGTCTGGTCGGTGAGCTTGGCGGCAGACAAATGGCAGGTGCACTGGCCTGTACGGCCTTTTATCAGACAGTTTTCCGTGACCATCAGAGGCAGGCGGCCGTAAGTGAGTATTTCACAGGGCACAGCCTTGCTTACATCCCGGATTTGGGGCAGTGTCATTTCAAAGCTCAGACAGGCAGAGCGCAGCTCCATATTCCGGGTGCCATTTACCGCCATAGAATTGTATAGATTCAGTCCAAAATCACCACGCACGCCCATGCCGCATTCCCGGGCAACCGGCAATAGACCCAGATTGCCCGCAAGAACCTCACGCACACCGGCGCTGCGCACCAGTTTCAGATGCTCCCGCAGTTTGGGAAGCTCCGTATCGTGGACGATTCTGGGCAGCACGGCACAAATATGGGCCTTGTGGACTAGGGTTTGGCAGGAGGGAAAATCCTGGGCAAGAATGTGCAGGGGAACGTACACCACATCCGGGGACATATTCAATAGACGAGAGGTCAGCTGCTCCCGGGTGGTAACCTGCACAGTCAGTACCGGCGGCTTCCGGGGGCCGGCAACCATAGTCGGTTTTTGCGGACGGCCCAATCTGGGCTGCTCCCGGCGGGCACGCTGGGCAGTCAGCTGGTTCAGCACATCCCGCCGCAGGGCGTTGATAGCGGCAGCGGACAGGGTAAGACCGGGATAGATGTCAACGTGCACATCTTTACAATAATAAGGAGTGCCGCCGGTTTTGCTGAGGCGTGATGCCAAGGCCTCACGGGTCAGCTCAGCCACCCGTGCCAGCTCCGGTACAGGGCCTGACAGGGTACAGACACGGCCTTCGGGGTCAGTGACTGACAGGGTAGAGCCTGACGGACGGACAGTTGCGTGGAAGGTAATGGGAACCAGGGAGTTCTCGGCGGCATCGTAACTCTGCCGGGCCTGCTTCAGCCAATTGCTGTCCTCGGGCTTATCCTCCCGGACACCAAACATATGAGAACCGGTTTTGCCGGTGAAGTAGCCGTCGGTAAAGCCCTGGCGGTTAAAAGCGGTGAACAGGGTGTCCATCATATCCCGGGTGACATTTCCGCTGTCCAGCGCCTGGCGATATACCTGCGTGACCGAAGCCACGTACTCCGGGCGCTTCATTCGACCCTCCAGCTTCAAGGAGGCGACGCCCATGGCCTGCAGTTCCCTTAGGTAGTGGACAAGGCAGTTGTCTTTCAAGCTCAGGGGGTTGCGGTTTTGCCAGCGGCTGTAGCCGTAGCTTTGGCGGCAGGGCTGGGCGCAGCGGCCCCGGTTTCCGGAGCGGCCGCCGATAGCAGCGGACAGATAGCACTGGCCGGAGTAGCCCATGCACAGAGCACCGTGGCCGAATACCTCAATTTCAATGGGAGAATTGGCACAGATATAACGAATCTCGTCCCGGCTCAGCTCCCGGCTGAGCACCACACGGGACAGCCCCATGGCGGCACACAGCTGCACGCCGGGCAGGGAGTGGACGGTCATCTGGGTAGAGCCGTGGAGGGAAATATGGGGGGCGATTTGCTTGCATAGCTGTAGGATACCCAAATCCTGCACAATAAAAGCGTCCACCCCGCTGGCGGCGGCGTGGCGAATCAGTGCCGCTGCCTCGTCCAGTTCCCTGTCGGAAACCAGCGTGTTCAGTGTCAGATGAACGGCAACGCCACGAATATGACAATATTTCACTGCCTCAGTCAGAGTCTGAGGGGTAAAGTTTTTGGCGCTTTGCCGGGCATTGAACTGCCCGCAGCCCAGATATACGGCATTTGCACCGTTTTGTACCGCCGCCCGCAAGGACTCCATGGATCCGGCCGGCGCTAAAAGTTCCAGCATAGTTATCTCTCTCCAATTTATACTTAAACACATTATAACATAAGAAAAGCCCAACTTCTACCCCGGGAAAGAGAAATTTAAGAAAAATTCAAACTGTATAAAAATTTGTGCGGCGGCAGGATAATTTCTGCTGCCGTGGGTAAACTGTAACTGGACAGCAAAGTGCAGGGAATTCTACACCATGACGATGGATAAGAAACAGAACTGTACATTTCCTGTCAAGTGTGTCGCCGGTGTGATGCGAATAGGCAGACAGGACAAAATGGATGGTGTACAAATCCGAAAACCGACAAACCTGAACAGCAGGCGCGGTTTTACGTTCTGGCTGCCGGTACATAGCAGAAGCTGTTTTCAGGGGCTGTTGCAAAATGCTGCAACAGCCCCTTTTTGTAGTAGATTATTTACTTGCAGGGAAGCAGAGGGTGACTTTAAACAAGTCTCCGTCCACCAGCAGTTCTAGAGAACCCTTTTGCAGCTCCATAAGGCTTTGGGCAATGTTCAGCCCCAGACCGCTGCCCTCGGAGTTTCGGGCGGCATCGCCCCGGACAAAGCGCTCTGTGAGTTCATCGGCACTGATGTTCAGCTCTTCCCGGGAGATGTTCTTCATGGAGAGCCGTACCTGTCCGTCAGCATACCACAAATCCAGATACATCCGGGTGCCTGACTGGGCGTATTTGACCACGTTGCCCAGAAGATTGCTCAGCACCCGCCAGGTAAGCTTTCCGTCAGCGTGGATATATACCGGATTTTCCGGGTGTCGGAACAGCGGGGTTATTTGGGCCAGGGTCAATTTGTCTGCAAATTCGCCCAGAGCCTGATTTACGGCTTCCACAGCGTCCAGCTGTCCTGCTTCCACACGCATATTACCGGTGGAGGCCTTGCTCATTTCCATCAAATCCTCCAGCAGTTTTTTCATCCGGTGGGATTGGCGCTCCAGAACTTCCAAATACTGGGTCTGCTCTTCCGGTGAGTGGGGCTTTTGGAGCAGATCCACGTAGTTGATCACCGAGGTTAGCGGCGTTTTGATGTCGTGGGATACATTGGTAATCAGCTCTGTTCGCATCCGCTCGGATTTCATCTGCCGCTTGGCGGCAACCGTTGCCACATCTGCCATGGCGTTTAAGTGACCGGCGTGGTCTTTATAACTGGCAAGGAGGTGTTTTGTGGGAATCTTTTCCTCCAGATGCCCCTCTGCCATCCGGCGGGCGCCTTTTATCACAATGCCGAAGGCATACACATCGTACACCAAAAGAAGAATACTGCCCAAAAGCGTTACCAGTAAAAGCCACAGCCCGAGGAACTCCGCGTTCCCGGCCAGCAGCAAAAAGGACAGCAGCAGGCTAAAGCCAATACATCCTATGGCCGCTACCCGCTGCCACACCATAGGCAGCAGGCCGTACAGCCGGACAATGCTCCGCCAGACCCAGACGATGGCGCACCAAACTTTTCCAATACAGAAGCCGATTAAGCTGTGATGCCACCAATAGAAATGCTTCATTTTCAGCTGGGCAGCCAGCGCATAGAACCAGCCCAATATCAGTAAAAGACCGGTGAGAATCAGTGTGGCGTTTAGGGAGACCATGCCCCAATTGAAATGGTCGGTGTCCGTGATAATCCTATCCCCAATGCCTTCCACAACCACAAAGGTGCAGAAAAAGCACAGGATTGCTACCGCAGCAGCGTAGATATCCAGGGGCAGCCGGTTTAGCCCGCCGGGGTTTGGCGCTGTGTCTTTTCTGCTGCGTCCGGCAGCGCAGCACAGGTAGACGGCGCATATCCCAAACAGGGCAAGAGAGCCAACCATCAGGAAGATGACCTTGAACCGCCAGTTTTCAGCAAAGGTAATGTATTCCAGGGGAATATCCACATCGGGGGAGATGGCTTTTTCATTGATGCGGACGGTCACGCGAAATTCGGGGCCGTCTACCCAACGGAATCGGATTTCCGTGCCGTTCAGGGAGATAATATTGGCATGGTAGCTGTCGGTATCCGTGACGGTTTTCATATATTGCGGCCATACCGTATAGTTATAGCTTAGGTCAAAGGTGTTCTCGTAATTGGGACTCGACTCCAAAATCCGGTCACCTACCTCCGGATAGATGGCATAGGACCAGCTATCCATATCAAGGCCACGGCGGTGTGAGATTTCTTCTATGTCCATGGTATAGGAACTGTATAATAATTCTTGAGGCACGTCGCTGTAGGTTTTGGCGGCGTAACATTCGGCCAGATCCTGCGCCAGATAGCTCAGCTGCTGTTTGCGCTGGGTTTCCAGATAGCTTTCAAAGCCTGCGTCATATAGCCCCAGCTCTGAAAAAGCATAGATTCCCACAGCGCACACTGCCGCAGACAATAGACAGCAGGCAGCCAGAACCAAAGCCAGACCCTTAAAAATAATGTGGTATTTCATGCTATCTTCCCTCCTCAATTTTGTAGCCCTGCCCCCAGACCACCTTCAAATACCGGGGCTCCGAGGGATTGATTTCAATTTTCTCCCGCAGGTGGCGGATGTGTACTGCCACCGACCCCTCGCTGCCAAAGGCGGCCTCCTGCCAAACAGCTTCGTAGAGGGCCTTGGTGGCGTAAACCTTGCCGGGATTTTCCATCAGCAATTTCAGAATGCTGTACTCTGTGGGTGTAAGGGTAATGGGTTCTCCGTCCACACAGACGGTTTTTGTGGTATCGTTTAATGCAATGCCGCCCACAACCAGAGACTCCCGGCTCTCCGGCTTGCTGCCCAGCCGGGCATACCGCCGCAGCTGACTGCGTACGCGGGCCAGAACCTCCACCGGCACAAAGGGCTTGGTGATATAGTCATCTGCGCCTACATTCAGCCCCAGTACCATGTCCTCGGTCTCGCTTTTGGCGGTGAGCAGAATGATGGGAACGTTGGAAAACTCCCGGATTTTTGCCATGGCGGTGATGCCATCCATCTGCGGCATCATCACGTCCAGCAGTATCAGATGGATTTCCTGCTGCTGCACAGCTTCCACCGCCTGCAGGCCGGTGTAAGCAGTAAACAGCCGGTAGCCCTCCGGGGCTAAATATATTTTCAGGGCATTTACAATGTCCGGCTGGTCATCGCAAATCAAAATGTTGTACATAGCGTTCCCTCTTTCCTTGGTATGGCTCTATTATAGCAGGTCATTTTTTAAGATGATAGGGGGCAGAAGTTTAAGAACTTCTTAAATCGCATAAAAACCCCGGACGTGCGGCAAAAACACGTCCGGGTGAAAAGTTAAAAGAACAGCAGGGAGTACCAAGTAACGATGTTCTCCCCATACTGAAATTCCAGCCCGTGGGCTTCCAACGTAGGGATGATATTGATGCCGTGGCTTTCAATGCAGGGGTGCATCCGCTCCGGCATCCGGCAGGGCTGCCCCTCCAGATAGGCGCAGCGCTCGCACAGAGCGCAGGCTTCTGTGGACAGCACATAAGGCTCCACACCCTGGGCTCGGAACAGGTCCCGTACGGCATTGGTGATTTCCTCATGGGGTGGGCGGGTGGACAGAGTTTCTTCAATGTCGACGATGTCCCGCACCTCTGTAATGGTACCGATCATCAAGCAACTATCAAAGTGCAGGCATTTATTTTTGCAGACGGTAACCTCTCCCACTGCCGGGGGACAGGCCCAGGTTTTTCCGTACATGGGACATTCAGCACTGCAGATATAGCGGATGCGGTTGGAAAATTCCAGGGCCTTGGGGTCAATGAAGCTGTAAAAATACAGAGGCAGCTCCGCCAGCTGGGTTTCCAGTAATTGCTTGTCCATTAACCCAATTCCTCCAGAATGTTTTTGCAGCCCTCGCAGATGTCTGCCCAGGTCTGTGTAAAGTCGCCGGTGTACCAGGGGTCAGCCACGTCCCGGGACAAAAAGGGCTGGAACTTGGTCTCCTCCGGGAACATCCTCCGCAGATTGCGCAGATTGTTGGAATCCATGTAATAGATGCGGTCGTAATTTCTGCAGTCCGCGCGGGTGATCTGTCGGGCGCGATGTCCCTGGCAGCCAATACCATGGCGGTGCAGCTCACGCTTTGCAGGGGGGTAGACCGGATTGCCCAACTCCTCTGTTGAGGTGGCAGCAGAGGCGATGGTGAAGCGGCTTTCCAACCCCGCTTTTTTGACCATGTTCTGAAAAACAAATGCAGCCATAGGACTGCGGCAAATATTGCCATGGCATACGAATAGTATCTTTATCATACGAACATCCTCACTTTCTCTTGGGGTATTGTACCATATATGACTATTGATTGCAACCAAAGGCGCAACAGCGCGGGCATAAAAAGTCCGTTACCGTCCACAGCTGTATTTGCAGATATGGACGGACTGCGGAATTTAAGGTGGATAGAGAAAATCTTGATTTCTGTGCATTGCCGGTATATAATTCTTAATTGAGCAAACGGATCGATAAGCCCCAATTTGACGGTCAATTTTCACTCTACCAACGGTTTACTTCTCCTCACTAAACCAATGGTGGGTGTGTTTTCTCATCTTGATTATCTATACTGATCGTGAAAGGAGGTAGCCTATGAACCAAATTAAAATCGGAAGGTTCATTGCTGAGTGCAGAAAGAAATCAAACTTAACACAGATGCAGTTGGCAGAAAAACTGGGTATCACCGATAAAGCAATATCCAAGTGGGAACGGGGCGTGGCGATGCCCGACACGTCGATCATGCTTGAACTGTGTGATATTCTTTGTATCAGTGTAAATGAATTATTGAGTGGGGAGAAAATCAATATGGAAAGCAATAATCAGAAAAACGAGCAGCTTTTGCTTGATATGGCGAAGGAATTAGAGAAGAAAAACAAAACGATTTGGACATCTATGTGGGCAATTATGGTTGTAAGTATCACCGCCTTGCTTGCAGGTCTCTTTATCGCCGCATTATTAATACCCGAAGGCGTGTGGCAGATTGTCACAATTCTCGGAATTTGCGTTGTGTTTTTGATACCGTGTTTCTATGCATTAAAACTTGAAGTTAGCGTAGGTGCTTACAAGTGCAAAAATTGCGGTCACGAGATTGTACCTACCTATACGCAGGCACTTAATGCGATGCACATGGGAACTACCCGTTACCTAAAGTGTCCCAAATGTAACAAGCGCACCTGGTGTAAAAAAGTGTTGAAGAAGTAAATGCCGATATGTCGAACAGATAGAAGTAGCCGCCGACCTGATGGTCGCCGGTTGCTATTTTCGTCATGTCGGGGCAAAATGCGGCACTTTCAAAAGCAGTATGCCAGCAGTACGAATGGGTATAAATCAGCAGAAGGTACTGCTATACCATTTGCTTCAGGGAGGACGGAATCAGCAAACTTTGTGTGGTTTTGTTGCATCTGCAAGATGGAATTGGGCAGAAAAATCAAGTTTACAGCATATTGAAATCTTGATACAATGATACGGAAAAGGAGGGTAGATCATGGGCAGTTCTACAAAAGACCCTTTACAAACAAATGCGATTTTGCATTGCAGTACATTTTCCTGCGAAAAAGTGTACTGGCCCGACAAACCGCTTGCGGGATTAAAATCCAATCCGTTATTTGAAATAAACGTTGTACTATCCGGTGAAGGAATACTGCGCGTGCTCGATCAGAATATTCCCTGCAAAAAGGGGGATATGTGCATCATTCCGCCGGATGTGCTGCATGAATTTTTCTTAAATTCCGATCAGGACAGCCTGGTGGTGCGGAGCATAGAGTTTGAAATCTCGGCTTGGTTTAAAGGCGATGTGGTCGCTCCCGATAACAAAAATTATTGCTACGGCGTGTTTAGCGGAAACAAAATGATCGCCTACGCAACCCTTAATGCCTATATGCAGGAGCGGGTGCAACTTTTGTGTGATTACATAGAGACGGAGTCGTTGGAACAAAAGTATGGCTGGCAGGAACTGGTCAGGGGGTATCTTGCAAATCTTCTGATCAGCGTTGAGCGGTATATGGATTCGGCAATTAAGAATATCACGTTTGCATCGTCAAAAGCATGGGCGGCCGTCTCTGCCATCATTGGGATCGTGAAGGAAGAATACGGCGATCACAACCTGACCTTGGAGTCCGTTTCGGCCAGGTTGTATATCAGTCAGTCACAGCTGAGCAGGATGTTTAAGGAGTTGACCGGTGTTTCCTTTTCCCGGTATTTAAGAGACGTAAGGCTTAAAGAAGTATGCAAGCTGTTGAAAAAAAGCAGCGCCAATATAGAAGATATCGCAAAAGTCTGCGGTTTCTGGGACATTCCCACGTTCTATAAAGTCTTTAGCGCCGGCGTGGGCACAACGCCCCACAAATACAGAAGTGAAATGGTCCGGCCCGGTGACCCGGCGGAAGTATATAAAAGACATCTGAAAGGAGAAAAAATCATGGGTATTTTAAATGATATTTCTGAAAATCTGCAAAAGGGAAAATCTAAAATCGTAAAAGAACTTGTACAGCAGGCATTGGATGAGGGCGTAAAGCCGGAGGAAATTCTCAGCGAAGGACTGCTGGTGGGCATGAGCATTATCGGTGAGAAATTCAAGAACAACGAGGTGTATGTGCCGGAGGTGCTTGTGGCTGCCAGAGCCATGAATATGGGCGCGCAGATCCTCAAGCCCCATCTGATGGAGGCGGGTGTACAGGCAAAGGGCAAGGTTTGTATCGGAACCGTGCAGGGCGACCTTCACGACATCGGCAAGAACCTTGTTAAGATGATGATGGAGGGCAAGGGCTTGGAAGTGATCGATCTGGGAACAGACGTTGCACCGGAGACTTTTATCCGCACGGCAATTGAACAGGATTGCCAGGTGATCTGTTGTTCCGCTCTGCTGACGACCACCATGAGTGTCATGGAAGAGGTTGTGAAGGCGGCGGAACAAGCGGGCATACGCGATAAAGTAAAGATCATGATCGGTGGCGCACCTGTAACGCAGGACTTCTGCGATAAAATTAACGCCGATTGTTATACGCTGGATGCGGCAAGCGCGTCCGATGCGGCGGTGGCATTTTGTAAAGCATAAAAGGCCCATACAGATTGTTGTCAAATACGAAAAAGGGGGGCTGCTTGTGGCTAAAAATATGAAATTATGGGTTAGATCCCTTTACGGTACCGGGCCTAAGAAACCGCTTCCCATACTTTCTTTCCCCTGTGTGGGATTGTGCGGCATTACCGTCCGCCAGCTGATTGCGGACAGCGGTCTGCAGGCACAGGGAATGAAAGTCATTGCAGATAGAACCGATGCGGCGGCAGCGGTGAGCTTCATGGACCTGTCGGTGGAAGCGGAGTGCTTTGGGGCATCGGTTGTGGCGACTGACGATGAGGTACCCACAGTCAAGGGCCGTATTGTGAACAGTATGGATGAGGCAGATATGCTCTTAGTTCCTGACATAGGCGCAGGAAGAACCGGAATTTATGTGGATGCCATCCGAAAAGCAACGCAATGCATAACGGACAGACCCGTGCTGGCAGGCATGATCGGGCCTTATTCCTTAGGGGCAAGGCTTTTGGATGTGTCAGAGATCATGATGGACTGCTATGACGATCCGGATATGGTACATACTGTGCTGGAAAAGGTAACGGAATTTCTGATAAAGTATGCAAAAGCATACAAAGAGGCAGGTGCAGATGGAATATTGATGGCAGAACCGGTTGCCGGGCTGCTGTCTCCTGCTTTGGAAGAGGAATTTTCCTCGCCGTATATAAAGAAGATCGTGGATGCAGTTCAGGATGACGACTTTATTGTTATCTATCATAACTGCGGCGATAATGTGCCGAAAATGCTGGATTCCATTCTGACGACAGGTTGCGCGGCGTATCATTTTGGCAATGCTGTGGATATGGAAAAAGATATCATACGGCAGGTTCCGGGTGATACCGTGGTAATGGGCAACATTGATCCTGCCGGAACACTGTGCTTTGGAACGGCAGAAAAGGTAAGAGAACAAACCATCTCCTTGCTTGAAAAATGCGCCCAATATCCCAATTTTGTCCTGTCATCTGGCTGTGATATTCCGCCTAAGACACCGTGGGAAAATATAGAAGTATTCTTTGCAGCAAACAATGAATTTTATGGACAGTAAGAAACGATTTGAAGCCTTGATCGCAGAGGTTTTGAAAAGCGGTGCACACAAAGCTGCGATTATCAACACCTCGAAAATTAAGACAGACCGGAGTTTTCGGGATATATGTGCTTCCAATGCCTGCGGAATGTACGGCAGATGTTATACCTGCCCTCCGGATGCCGGCGATATTGATGAACTTATGCAAAAGGTAACGGATTACCGGTATGGGCTGGTTTATCAAACGGTGTCTGCCCTTGAGGACTGTTATGATTTTGAGGGCATGATGGCGGCAAAGAAGAGCACGGCCTCCGTTGCGCAACGGCTGCAAAAGCTGTTTGCGGAGCAAAATGTATCCCAGGTACTGCATCTTGGCGCAGGTGGCTGCGGCATATGTGAGCAATGCGCCAAAGCAACGGGCGAGCCATGCCGGTTTCCCGCTCTTGCTATGCCTTCACTGGAGACCTATGGGGTTCATGTATCAGAACTGGCGAAGGCCGCGGGTATGCAATACATAAACGGACAGGACACCGTGACGTACTTCGGGCTGGTTCTGTTTTCTCTGGACGAAGAGATTCAAGTAACGGTAAACGGTACGCCGGTGATTGCCAAAGCCCAAACAGTTCTTTCTGAGATCGTCTCCGGAGAGAAGCCTTGCGGCGGACACGGTAAGTGCGGAA
Source organism: Faecousia sp. (assembly GCA_045637585.1). Taxonomy (GTDB): domain Bacteria; phylum Bacillota; class Clostridia; order Oscillospirales; family Oscillospiraceae; genus Faecousia. Next base: position 15,454 of record JAZTZS010000026.1, read on the forward strand.
AATGCAAGGTCAGGGTAACGGGCCGGGTGTCGGAGCCGGGGGAGACAGAATTGGCGCTGCTTTCCGGTGAAGAACTTAAAAACGGCGTTCGACTTGCCTGCCGCACCTATGCTCTGGGAGAGTGTGAGATTGAAACGCTCCGTCATGCCGGAAAGCTCCGGGTGGTTACAGAAGGAGAATTTTCTCCAATTGCGTTAGATCCGATCTTCAAGAATTACGCAGTGGCGTTGGATCTGGGAACAACTACCATTGCTGCAAAGCTCTATGATAACGGTGGCAACCTTTTGTCATCAGTGGCTATGCGCAATCCCCAGCATCCGTGGGGCACGGATGTGATATCCCGGATAGAATCGGCGCTTGGGGGCAAAGCCAGACAGCTTGCCGCTTCTGTAAAAGAGGCGATCAACAGTGCCGTATCTGACCTGGCGGCCATTGCCAAAATCCAGTCAAACGAAATTGACGGCTTGGTGATCACCGGCAATACGGTCATGCTGTCGCTGCTGACGGAACAGTCCATGGAGTCTTTTTCCCATGCGCCCTTTGCGGCAGAACGTCTTTTTGGAGATACTGTCCGGGCAACGGAACTGGAGCTGCGTGCACTGGCAACGGATGCTTTTGTATACTTTCCCCCGTGTATCTCTGCCTTTGTGGGGGCGGATACCACCTGCGCGCTGCTTGCTGCCGGGCTTTGGGAAGAGAAAACGGCTATGCTTGTGGATATCGGAACCAACGGAGAAATGGTCCTTTTCCATGACGGCCGGCTGACTGCCTGCTCTACTGCCGCAGGCCCTGCTTTTGAAGGTGTTGGCATATCCAAAGGCATGATGGGCGTCGACGGTGCCATAGATCAAGTGTCCGTGGCGGGCGGCAGCTTGCAGGCGCACGTGATAGGCGAGGGTGAACCCCTGGGCATATGCGGAAGCGGGTTGGTAGATGCCGCTGCCTGTATGCTGGATCTGGGCGCAATGGATGAAAGCGGATATTTGGAAGACGGACGGTTTGCGATCAAGGGGACAGTTTCACTGACCCAAAAGGATATTCGCATGCTGCAGCTTGCCAAAAGCGCCATATGCGCAGGAATTATGACGATGCTGGAAAGTGAAAAGCTTTCGCCGTTGGATGTTTCCGCACTCTATATAGCCGGCGGTTTCGGCAACTATCTGAATCAGAAAAGTGCAGTCAGAATTGGACTTTTGCCGCAGATGCTGGTAAAGAATACAAAGACTGTAGGCAATGCCGCACTGGCAGGCGCTTCGATGCTCTTACTGGACGCAGGGCAAAAAACAAAGGCAGAGGCAATTGCGAAAAAAGCCAGTACCCTGGAATTATCTTCCAATCAGGTATTTTCCGATTACTATATGTCGGGCATGCTTTTTGAAAAACAGTAAACGAACAACCAGAAGGAACGATACATTATGGAACAAATTACACAAAAAGACCGGGCCATATTACGGAAACTGGCAGAGCGGAAGGCCGCTTATGCCAACGATGCCAAAAACGCTGAAATATTAAATAAGTGGTATGCCCAAGCCCAGGGACGCAGGGAGCTACCTACGGTACGGCTGCTGTTCAGCAATTTGATCGAGGAGATCATTACGCCGCAGCTGCAATGTACCGGAGCAGAAGCCCGACGGATCGAAGAAATGCTCATCTACAGCATGGTGGGCCGCGAGTTGTTTGATGACGATACGCCTACCTCTGCTACCTTTGACCTGTACTGGAAAACATGGGCAAAACCCTTTGGGATTGCACCAAACACCGTAGGCAATGCGGTTTCCAAGGGGTATCACATCGCCCCGGTCATCGAAGATCTGGAAGAGGACTTTGAAAAACTTAAAGGCGGTTCTTTCGGTGTGGATAAGGCTGAGACGCTGGCGTTTTACGAAGTTCTGGATGATCTTTTCGGAGATATTCTTCCTCCGCGGATCATCGGCCAGCAGCTGCGCGGCGCGATCACCAATCCGCTGGTGCATTTGATGGGTATGGAAAATTACTATATGTCCATGTATGACTGCCCGGATACATTGCACCGGGTAATGGATATGGCTAGCACTTTCTACGAGCAGTACTACGATTTTCTGGAACGGGAAGACATACTGCTGCCCACTGTGGAGTTTTCCGACATCGGGCAGGAGACCTATGCCTTTAACCGGGAACTTCCCGCAGAAAATGTGACCAAAACCACACAGTGCTGGGGCTTTTTGGAGTCCCAGGAGACCACCGCAGTGTCCCCGGAGACCTTTGGTGAATTTGTGTTCCCCTACCAGGACCGGTTGGTCAAGCGGTTTGGCCTGTTATCCTACGGATGCTGCGAACGGGTGGATGCCATTTGGCCGGACTATCTGTCGAAATGGGACAAGATGAGAAAGCTCTCCGTTTCTCCTTTCAATAATGAGGACTTGGTGGGTGAATATCTCCGCGGAAGCAAGGTGGTTTACTACAGTAAGCCCCGGGCAGAGTTGGTAACTACTCCGGGTGCTATGGATGAAGAGGCGGTACACAAAGACTTCCAACGGATATGCCAGGCGGCCTCCGGGTGTCTTTTTGAAATTGGCCAACGGGAAGTAATGACCCTGCATGGCGATGTACAACGGGGCAAACGCTATGTGCAGATCGCAAAAGAATGTGTGGAGAAATATTGGAAGCCCTGAGAGACAGTTATAAAAACAGCGTTTAATGCGTATCCTTTTTGTGTGCGATTCTGAAATAAACTTGCCTCTCCCTTTGGGAGAGGTGGCTGAGCGCAGCGAGGCCGGAGAGGGTCCCTCTCAGTCAGCTTCGCTGACAGCTCTCCCAGAGGGAGAGCCAAGGGATAGACTCAAAAACAGGTACAGCAGAAGGATCTGCTGTACCTGTTAACCGTTTTATAAGGACTGTCCTTTACGGGGTGGCTGTGCTGCTTTCTATTGGGGCAGAATTGCTTGCTTTCCGGCTGCTGTAGGCGTATAATACAGTTAGATCACCTTGAATTTGCGGAGGAAATGCAAAATGGCGGATTTTAGTATCAGTCAAATGCAGGAAATGCAAAGAGCTTTGCAAGATAAGTACAAGTACAAATGGGAGCCGATCTGTCCAGAAATAGGACAGAATAAGCTGCTTTGGATGATTGGCGAAATCGGTGAAGTCATTGATATTGTAAAAAAACATGGCGGTTTAAAAGCCTCGTCCGATGAAGAATTGAGAAAAGAGCTAATCGAAGAAATGGCAGATGTCTTGATGTACTATAATGATGTAATGCTTTGCTATGGCATTACCACCGATGAATTAAAGCAGGCATATACGGAGAAATTCGAGAAGAATATGAAGCGTTGGTAAAGTAGGCTTTACGGAGGCAGTATGGATAAAAGTACATATGCATTACTGGAAACATATATGATTTCGTGCATGGAAGACAGCGCCCATGATAAAGACCACATCTACCGGGTTTTATACAATGCGCTGCGTATTGCAAAACAAGAAAAAGATGTGGATTATGACGTTTTGATTTGCGCATGTTTATTGCATGACATTGGAAGAAAAGAACAGTTTGCAAATCCTCAAGTATGCCATGCAACGGCCGGTGGGGAAAAAGCGTATGCTTTTTTGATAGAGCGCGGTTTTGAAAGTCAATTTGCGGAAAAAGTGAAGCACTGCATCCAGACCCATCGATACAGAAAAAACAACTTGCCGGAGAGCATAGAGGCGAAGATTTTGTTTGATGCGGACAAGCTGGATGTAGCGGGCGCGATGGGCATAGCCCGCACACTGATGTATAACGGCATGGTTTCGGAGCCGCTGTATTCCCTTTTGCCAGACGGCTCAGTATCAAGTGGTGAGAACGATACGGCACCTTCCTTTTTCCAGGAATATAAATACAAACTGGAAAAGCTGTATTCAGCTTTTTATACCGCAGAGGCAAAGGCGATTGCCAAACAAAGGCAAGGCGCGGCTGTGGCGTTTTATAATTGCTTATACCAAGAGGTAACATCTGCCTATGAAAACGGAACGGATGAATTAAAAAAGGTGCTGCAAGAGTAAAATCAATCGCACAGGGGGGACGGTAATGGCAAACACCGCAGACATCAGACGGTTTTAGAAAAGGCGTTGTTAAATAAGGAAACAAAAAGGCTATGCGGTGAAAATCACCGCATAGCCTTTAATAATTAGGTTTTGGTTGGCTCGGTCAGTAGCCCACCAGAACGCCGAAGAACAGCACGCCTACGGAAATTGCCAATAGTAGTAGCTGCAGTTTCCATGTCCATTTGAGCCATTTCCAGTAGGATACATTTGCCATGGACAAGCCGATCAGCAGCACCGGATTGGTTGGCAAAATCACATCGGTAAATCCGTCCGCCATACAGTAGGTCAAAATCACCAGCGTGGGAGAAATGCCCAGCGCGTTGGTAATGGGCAGAACGATGGGCATGACCAAAAAGATCTTGGCAGAGGCCGAGCCGATAAACAGCTGCAGGAACAAAATCAGCGCATAAATCAAAAGGATCGTAACAAGCTTACCTTTTCCGGTTAACAACTGCAGCACAGCGTTCATAACCGTATCGATGATATTGCTCTCGACCATAACCAGCTTTACCGAGGAGGCAAGGGCGATCATAACCACTGCCGGAAGCATCGCCGCGGCGCCTTGCAGGAAGCAGCTAAGTGTCCGGCGGATATCTTTGCATACAATTTGTCCGGCAATCAGGCCGGAGATCAAAAAGCTTGCGGCCAGAATGGGAATCGCAAAGCCGGAAATCGCCCGTATACAGGCAATCGCCACCAGCAGCACACCCTGCACGGAGAAAAAGACAGCGTATACCCGGAATATCCTCTGCTGGCCCGCTTGCATGGCGTCTGTGTGGCTGATAAGGTTTTCACGCTTGATTTGGTCAATCTCGTAGGTGGGAGAGCTTTCCGGATTGCGGCGAATTTTTTTCAGATATCCGATTAAAAATGCGCACAAAACCAGATAAACGATGATAAAGAAAAGAATTCTAAGCCACACGCCGGAAGAGACATGGATTCCTGCCAGCTGCGCCGCTGTGCCCACGGAAAAAGGATTGGTGATGGCGGTGGAAAAGCCGAAACACGCTGCCATCAAGCATGCGCCCAGGCCTATCATAGTATCCAGCTGCATAGACAGCATAAACACAATGATCAGCGGCAGTAAGGTTACCAATTCTTCAAACATACCAAAAAGACTGCCAAAGAGCATAAACAGTAGCACCGTAATGCAAACCACCGGACTTCCGCTGTCACGCAAATGGCGCATGATGTATTCAATGAAGGTTTTGATGCCGCCGGTTTTATCCAGCAGGTTAAACACACCGCTCATTACCAGCAAGAAGATGCTGATCATAATAATGGTGAGGGCATCTTCCGAAGCAAACACGCGGATGGGAGCTGTGAGTACGCGCCAAAAAGCGATACCCTCCACCTCGCCTGCCTGATAAGTTCCGGGAATGATGTTGCTGTCAGTGTCTCTTTGAAATGCACCCTGTGGAATAAAATAAGACAGTGATCCGCAGAAAAACAGCACAGCCAGTAACAGTACCGCCACCGTTATAAAAGAGCGGACGCTAATGTTGCTATATGCCTTTTCTCGATGTTTTCTCTCTTTCGTAAGGATAACAATTCCTCCTTAAGTGGCAATTTTGTCGTACAAAATCATTGATGCCATATACCAATCTACAGCAGACCGCTTCTCCTCCGGCACGAAATACAGGATCTGCGTACCGTCGTATATTTCAAAATTCTCACCGGCGCCAAATAAAAGCCGGTATATACGCCCAATAGAAAAATGGATTTCTACGGTTTCTCCGTCTTTGGTGCCGGAATATGTAAGTCCGTCGCGGTTTAGGGTACAAGTGCCGAAACCGCTGTGGCGTGTAAGACCGTTGCCGCTGCTGGGCAACCGCAATTCCACCTTTGCGGAGAGTACATAGTCTGCGTTTTCGGAAATCTCCTTTTTTAGCTGCGCTTTTTGCCAATCGTACCACTGGGCAAGATTTGCAAACCGGAAATCCGGGGCAAAACCGTATCGGTCATCAAGGGAAGTTAAATAACCGCAGTGTTCACAAAAGATTTTGCTGCGTTTGGTGACGATGGTATGCTTTCGGTTGCAGACCGGACAGACAGACAGGATGTTTTCCAACCCCTCAGCCAGATGCCGTGAGTGATAGCGAATCTTTGGACGCTGCTGCAACCACTGGAACTCATCATAGGAGAGCCGCTGTTTAACGCCCTGCTTTAGCTGCTCCATAGAAATGCTTTTTACCTGCTCCGCTGTGTATAGAATATCCAGCTGGGCTTCCACCACCGCACCCCGGCGGAATCCATTGCCCCATTTGGGGTCAGCAAGATAGTCTCCGTGGATTTTAACCGTGTAGACATCCACACCGGATTTTTTGATAAAAGAATAGGTGTTTTCTTGAATGTCCTCAAACTGTCCGGCAGTAGAAAGCCGCGCTTCCGGCATCATGGCTAAGATCTCGTGATTTTTAAGTACGGTCAGACAGTTTTTGGCGTTCTCCATGTCCATCGCGAACATGCTTTTTGGGAATGCGCCTACCTTGCGAAGCAGCCACCCAAGAACCGTATTGTAAAAGTACAGTCTTGCCACGATGAAGTGGGGCTTGTATTTGCGCAGCAGCGCAGCTGCATAAATAAAATCAATAAATGACCCGTGGTTGCAAAGAACAATTGACGGCGCTTTCGGTTTCCCGATTTTGTTGACCGTCTTTATCCGCACACCGCAAAGGAGCAGATAGAAACGGACACCGTAATACAGAACCGTCATTACGAATCCGTTTACCGGTTGAACTTTGTTTTTGGCCGCTGTTTTCTTGGGAGTCTCTTTGTGTAAAACCATGATGGTGATTCCCCTTAGAATTTGTCGTATTCGGTCAATATCCCGCGGTTTTTGCTATTATAGAAGGTATTATAGCATAATTTGCGGCGGGAGTAAACCCCAACAAACAATGTAGGCGATTTAAGCATACGGGTATTGAACATATTGTAACAGACCAAAGCATGTAAGCTGCCATTTTACCCCGAAGATAGAAACAGCCGCGGCCATCAGGCCGGCGGCTTTCGCTGTTATTTAGCGCCGAAAATTCAATGATATTTTCGTTGACAATTGGGTGGGGTTACGATATGATACCAACGAAATAGCTGCCAAGGACGGCCACGAAATCGGTGTGGCGCATTGGGGTATTTCTGCCGGACTCGTATTAGTCTTGACCCTGAGCAAACGCAGCCCGGCATTGCAATCCGGATAAGAAAATGAAAAGGAGATACTTATGGGAACGAAATTAAATTCCAGTTACGATGCGTATGGCGTTATCTATGATCTGGAGCAGGACACCTTTGAGATCTTCGCGCAGGACAACAAAAAGTGCATTACAAACGCACGCGTAGAAAGCATCCTGTATCAGGGCCAGGAGCTTGACCTGGGCATGTTTACAAAGAAAAGCTACGGGCAGCGGCTTGGTGACGCTGCGGTACTGACGGTCGTCTACAGAAGTGAATCTAAAATCGTTCCGTCCTACACGCTGAACTTCAGCTCTTCTGAAAAGGGCGTGAAGGTGGATTTTATAGCCAATCCCGAGTGTGTGGCAAAAATTTGCGGCACGCTGCAATGGGGCGAACAGGTTGCGGAGCACACCTTCCCCATGTCGTCCCGGGAAAACTCCTGCGTTCTTCGGTCTGCCGTAGGTCCTGCGGCCTCCGGCATGGATGACATGCTGTTTGATAGACTGACAGACAGTGCAATTTCCGTTACAGGCGGAAAAAGCTTCCGGATGAAGTACAACTGGGAAGCAGGCCAATATGATTTTACCGTTCTGACGGGCATCAAGGCGGGGGAACGGAAATTCTACGTGTCCTGCAAAGAGGGCGTACTGCAGAAGGAGTATCCCATTAAGAATTACGCACCTGTTAATAAAAACGCTGTATTCAAAAAGGCTCCGGCTGGCTGGATGACCTGGTATGCGGTGGGCTTTGACGCCTGCGAGGAAAATGTGCTGGAAAATACGAAGTGGCAGAGCGAGCATCTGAAAAAGTACGGCGCAGATTCCATCTGGGTAGACTGGGAATGGTATCACAAGGATTATGCAGGATATCGGGAGGACGGTTCCGACTCCTTTGTACCGGATCCTGCAAAGTATCCCAAGGGTCTAAAGTACGTTGCCGATAAGATTAAGGAAAACGGCTTTACGCCCGCGATTTGGATCGGATTCCAAAATGACCCGGCGGAGAATACATACGCCAGGGAGAATCCTGAGATTGTGTTGAAAGCGGAGACAAGCTGGAGCGGAACATATTTTTATGACCTGTCCCACCCTAAGTATCTGAATGAATTTTTGCCCAAGGCGCTGCAGCAGGTCAAGGACTGGGGCTACCAGGCCATTAAGTATGATACCCTTATGGATTCTCTGGAACTCAACCACAAATATTATGGCCAGTGTTATAACCCGGGTAAGACGCTGAAAGAAACATACCGGGCAATGGTTCAGAAGACCAGAGAGTGTATGGGAGAGGAATGTTACATGCTCTGCTGCGGCAGAGTCAAGCCTTGCGCCTTCTGGGCAGCGGATCTGTGGGATGCGACCCGTGTGGGCGGGGACCTGTTCGATTGGGACGAGTTTATCGAAAATGCCCTGGTTAAGACCATGGAGTACTATCCCCTGCATAATATCGTGATGTACTGTGACCCCGACAACGTCATCCTGTCCGAGCAGTATAATACATACGAACAGGCAAAATCGAGAATTTGCTTCGTGTCTTTCCTGGGTCTGCCCATGACCTTTGGCGATGTATTTGCTGAGCTTCCCGAGGAGCGGGTGGATCTCATCCGCAGATGCTTGCCGGTTATGGATATCCATCCCATGGACATCAAGGCCCGCCGGAATGACAAATGTACGCAGATCATCAATCTGGCCATCGAGAAGCCTTATGAGAGCTATAATGTTATCAATGTGATGAACCTAAAGCACGAGGGTGCGGCGCAGGAGATCCGGCTGCTTTCTGACCTGTATCTGGACGAGGGCGAATATCATCTGTATGATTTCATGCACAATGCGTATCTGGGCTGCTGCGATACAAAGATCTTGCTGGAGTTTGCGCCCCATGAATCCAGAGTGATTGCAGTGCGCAAAAAGCTGGACCGTCCGCAGCTTCTGAGCACCTCCCGCCATGTTACCCAGGGCGCAGCGGAAATTACGGATATGTACTGGTCACCGGAGACGGATACCTTGCATATCAGTGCCGATTTGGTGGAAAACGACGGGTATGTAATTACCCTGTTTGTGCCAGAGGGATATGAGCCGGCAGACGATCAAATCAAGCCTACAGGTGAGGACGGCGTGTATCGCTACAGCTTTATGCCGGAGGCAAGCAAGAATTACCGGTTTAGCCTGCGTTTCCGCAAGGTATAAGCTTGAAAGCCGGAAAAGCGGCCATATTTGACAACAGGCCAATATAAGGCCAGAAATAATATAGTAAAGGAAGCGAGCAACATGAGTGAAATCTGGGGCAATTACCGAATGGAAGAGTTCTGGTTTGAGGACCAGACTGCGACCATTATTTACCCGGCCGTTGAACCGAACGGCAAAATGGTTCTGAAAGCTGAGTACCGGGACGCATTTCCGGGCTTTGAACTGGCTATGCTGGAGCGGGGTTACTATGTGATCAACATCACCCACGCCAACCGCTATGCGCCCATGAAGGAAGTAGAGCAGACCGCGCGGTTTATCCGTTTTGCTGCGGAGAAGCTGGGCGCCAGCCAGAAGTGCATCATGGTAGGCATGAGTGCCGGCGGCACAACCTCTGTCCGGCTGGCCCAGAACCATCCGGAGCTTACCGCGGTTCTCTATCTGGATGCGCCGCTATTGAATCTCCTGAGCCTCTGCGGTCTGGCAGGAGACGAGTTCAGACCCGATGCATGGCAGGAGATGGTGGATGCTTATGGCTTCAGCCGCACCAATGTGGTGAGTTTCCGGGAAAGTCCCATCGACTTTATGGATAAGCTGATCGAACATAACATTCCCATCTTTATGAGCTACGGCAACTCGGATACGGTGCTGGATTACCGCGCCAACGGACAGGTACTGGAGAATTATTACAAGACCCACGGCGGCACAATGAAGGTGGTATGCTGCTCCATGCGCGGGCATCATCCCCACGGCTTGGCTGACACCACGCCCATCGTGGAATTTGTAGAGCAGTTCGTCTGAGAAAGGAAGGGTATCGTTATGCACAAAATGTGGGAAGGCTTCCGTGGCGAGGAGTTTTATTTTGAAGAGCAGTTGGCAACCATCCTGTATCCGACAGTTGAGCCCAACGGCAGAATGGTTCTCAAAACAGAGTACTTAGACGCTTTTCCGGACTTTGATAAGACCATGCTGAACCGGGGTTACTATGTGATCAATATCACCCATGTTAACCGCTGGGCATCCATAGACACCATTGACCAAATGGCCCGGTTTGTCCGCGCCATGGCAGAAAAGCTCAATACCAACGAAAAATGTATTCTGGAAGGTATGAGCTGCGGCGGCCTGCAGGCAGCTACCTTTGCCCGCTTGTATCCGGAGCTGACGGCGGTTATCTATTTGGACGCGCCTGTGATGAACCTGCTCAGTCTGGCAGGTTTGGGGGTAGCAGAGTATGATGAGGGAATGTGGCGGGAAATGTCTGAAACCTACGGTTTCGATAAAGTGACGGTCATTAACTTCCGGGAAAGCCCCATCGACTATTTGCCTCAGTTGCATGCCACCAAGCTGCCGATTATCATGCTCTACGGCAACGCCGACCGGGTAGTACCCTACGATGAGAACGGCAAACTGCTGGAGGACTACTATAAGGTCCACGGCGGCACTCTTAAGGTCATGTGCCGGTCCATGGAAGGTCATCACCCCCACGGGCTGAAAGACCCCACCCCCATCGTGGAATTTATTGAGCAGCATCTGGTCTGATTCATAGAGAATTTAACGCCCCGGGAGCGACTGAAAGGCCTGCCCCCGGGGAATTCTTATAATACCTATTGAAAATTGAGAAAATTGTGGTATGTTAACAGTAGCAGAAGCTTTTAAAGCTCTACTTTACAAGATACGAGGAATAACTGTATGAGACCGACAAAAAAAGTAACCGATTCCCTTACGGAGCAGCAGTACCTGATCAGGCCCACCCATATCAATCACTATGACAGGCTTTTCGGCGGGCAGCTGCTCTTGTGGATAGATGAGGTGGCCGGAATCGTTGCAACCCGCCACTCCAATGCAAGAGTTACCACTGCGGCTATCGACAATCTGCAGTTTAAAGCCCCTGCCTATGCCGGAGATATGATTGTCTTAATCGGCTGTGTTACCTATGTGGGGCGTTCGTCCATGGAAATTCGTGTGGATACGTATATGGAAGCGTTGGACGGCACACGGAAAATGATAAACCGCGCGTATATTGACATGGTTGCTATTAACAGTGAGGGTGTGGCCATTGAGGTTCCGGAGCTGATTCTGGAGACCGAGGAACAAAAACTGGAATATGAGGCGGCAATCAAACGCAAACAGATGCGGAAACAAAGGCGGCAGGAAGATTTTTAACAGAAGCTGCCAATACAGAGAAAACGGCAGGGCGCGTTACGCGCCCTGCTTTGTTGTATTCATTTCTGTTCCGGTTGGTTCAAAAGCTGCGCTGCCTGATAAAGGGTCATATCATTTTTCCGGGCAATTTCCGCCAGATCCTCGTATTCGGGTTTTTCCCGGGTCACGCCGTAACCGGAAGCAACCTTTTTGCGCACGGTTCCATAGGGGGTCTCCACAGTCTCAATCCGCCGCTGCAGGGTGTACCGGTGGCAGACTTGTTCCCGGATGCCCAAGGTGGTGGTGTGCCGGAATAGAGCCTGCACCAGGGTCTCCCTGTCCTCTGGGCGGCACAGTACTGACAGCAATGTACCGGGGCGGGATTTTTTCATGCCGATGGGGGTGGTAAACACATCCAGAGCGCCGGAATCCAGCAGCTGCTCCATGGCAAAGCCTATGGCCTCCGGTGTCATATCGTCCAGATTGCACTGCAGCTCCAGCACTGCATCCCCGCTGTCCTCCGTCTGTCCCAGCATTGCCCGGACGCAATTGGCCTGAGGGAAATCCTTTTTGCCCATACCGTAGCCGATGGCTGTGGTTTTCATGACCGGCATGGGTCCAAAGGCCGTGGCAAACTGGGTCAGCAGGGCTGCACCGGTGGGGGTGCACAGCTCACCCTGGATGCTGCCGCCGTAGATAGGCACATCCCGCAAAAGGCATGCGGTTGCCGGCGCGGGCACCGGGAGGATCCCGTGGGCGCAGCGGACACTGCCGCTGCCTACGTGCACGGGGGAGACAATGACCTGCTCCGGCGCCAGCTTTTCCATCAGCAGGCAGACCATCAAAATGTCGGCAACGGCATCCATAGTCCCCACCTCATGGAAGTGAATCTGGGAGACGGGAACGCCATGCACCTGGCTCTCGGCCTGGGCAATCCGGTTATAAACAGAAAGCACCTGATGCTTGATAGGGGCAGCGACTGCCAGATGGGACAGAATGTGTTCAATTTCATGGAGACTGCCGTGGTGGTGTTCGTGGTCATGGTGGGAGTGAAAGTGGGGATCTTCCTCGGCACCGTTTACGGTAACACACAGGTGCGTGCCGGTAAGGCCGCATTTGACGGCAGTTTCCCGGGTTACCTGTACGCCGGGAATGTGCAGGTCGCTAACCTCCCGGAGGAACGCGTCCGGGTCGGGCAGCAGTTCCAGCAGGGCGGCACTGAGCATATCTCCGGCAGCACCCATCTGGCAGTCAATATAAAGGGTTCTCACTTTTTTACCTCCATATGATTGATGCGGCTGGCAAGGAAACCTGCGCCGAAGCCGTTGTCAATATTCACAACGGAAATACCGCTGGCGCAGGCATTGAGCATAGAAAGCAGAGCGGACAAGCCGTGGAAAGAGGCACCGTAGCCCACGCTGGTGGGAACGGCAATCACAGGACACTCTACAAGCCCGCCGATTACGCTGGCAAGCGCGCCTTCCATACCGGCAATGGCTATCACCACAGAGGCATCCATCAATAGCTCCATATTGGACAGCAGCCGATGCACACCGGCAACGCCCACGTCATACAGCCGTACCACTTCATTGCCATGAACCTCGGCGGTGAGGGCAGCCTCCTCAGCTACCGGGATATCGCTGGTACCGCCGGTGGCAATTACAATTTTACCAATGCCGTTGGGCTTGGGGATAGGGCCGATAATGCCCACCTTGGACAGCGGGTGATACGCCAGGGGGAATTGCTCCCCGAGAACTGCGGCAGCTTCCTGGGAAAGCCGGGTCAGCAGTACGGTCTCCTGGCCGTTATCCAGCAGGGAGCGGACGATGCCGCACATCTGCTCTGGAGTTTTACCTGCTCCGTAAATGACCTCCGCAGCACCCTGCCGGGCCTTGCGGTGCAGGTCGACTTTGGCATATCCCAAATCGGCAAAGGGCGCGGACTTAATTTTCAGCAGTGCCTCATCTACGGAGAGCTCTCCCCGCTGCACGGCGGTTAATATGTTTTTGACATCGTGATTCATGTCCTTACCTCCAAATCCAGCAAGACAGAAGAATAAAACGCCTTCAGTGTGGACAGGATTTCTGCCCGGTGCTGCAAAAGCTTTTCCAGCTGTTCCTGATGCAGCTGGATTTTTCCGGCTGTGCCGTCCATGCGGATACGAAAATCAGAAAAGCCCAGAGAGAAAAGATAGCTTTCCGCCTGTTCTGTTGCCTGCAGCTTCTCTGCGGTAATGGGCTGCCCGGTGGGAATCCGGGTGGCAAGGCAGGCATAGGCGGGCTTGTCGTGGGTAAACAGTCCGGCCTCCTTGGATAACCGGCGGATATCGGCCTTGGTCAGTCCGCACTCCCGCAGGGGCGAACGGACAGAAAGCTCCTGCAGAGCGGCCATTCCCGGGCGGTCGGCGGCATCGTCGGAAGCGTTGGTGCCGTCCAGCAGAACGGGAAAGCCGTCAGCCTGTGCCTGGCGGGCGATGGCGGAAAAGATGCGCTTTTTACAGTAATAGCAGCGGTTTTTGGGATTGGCGGTGATTTGCGCGTCCTGCAGTGTGTCCAATTCCAGAACCTGCATATCAGCACCTAATTCCGCTGCCAGACGGCAGGCGTCCTCCAATTCGAATCGCGGCTGGAAGGGAGAGTTAACATAATATGCTCGCACCTGCGCCCCGTATGCCCCGGCGGCATACAGAAGATAGGCAGAATCCACGCCTCCGGAAAAGGCGAGGGCGGCGCGGGGATTCTGGGCAAAAAAATCCGATAATTCCATAGATGCCTCCCTTTGTTTTGCAGTTAGTATAACACAGACTCTGGTGCAAATCTATGGATAATCCTATTTTTTTACAGCTTTTTTCGGAGATATATCCCCCGGGGAGGCTTGCGGCCGTATCTTTGGATCATTATAATGGAAACAAACGGAAAACGGGAAGGAAAAGCAATGAAAAAAAGATTTTTATGCTGGCTTTTGCTGACGGCAGTGCTGCTGACAATGTCCGCCTGCGGCGTGACCAGGGAAAAGGGCAACACTTTGGTATACGGGAGCAGCAACTACACGTCTATCAATCCTATTATGAATGAACACTGCGAGATTAAGCACCTGCTCTTTGACGGCCTGATGGCCCGGGATGGGGCGGGCAATCTGGTTCCTGCGCTGGCGGAGTCTCAGAGTTACGACCCGGAGACAATGACGTATACATTCAAGCTGCGTGAGGATGTAAAATGGCACGACGGAGAATCCTTTACCGCTGCGGATGTAAAGTTTACCATCGAGGCCATTATGAATCCCGACAACGGCTCCGAGAATATGCCCAATTACGAGGAAATCAGCACAATCAGCATTTTGAGTGATTACGAAATTGCATTTACCCTGTCTGAGCCAAACTTTGCATTTTTGGATTATATGACCATGTCCATCCTGCCCAAGCACTGTCTGGAAGGAGAGGATATGTGGGAGTCCGATTATTTCCGCAAGCCCATTGGCACCGGCCCCTATAAGCTGGAGAGCTGGGATGTAGGCCAGTCCATCAACATGGTGAGAAATCCCGACTACTACGGCGGGGCAGCCCACATTGAACGTGTTGTTTTTAAGATTGTGAAAGAGGACAGCGCCAAGGCGCTGCAGTTACAATCCGGAGAGCTGAATCTGGCGCAGCTTACTCCCAGAGATGCAATTTCGTTCAGTGACAAGCAGGAATTTCGTGTTTATGACATGAAAACCGCAGATTACCGGGGGATTCTTTATAACTTCTGGAACCCTTATTGGCAGAAGAATGCCGACTTGATTCCGGCTATCAACTATGCCATTGACCGGCAGGCCATTTTGGACGCGGTGGTGCTGGGCTACGGCGATGTGGCCTACAGTCCCTTGCAGATGCACCCGTACAACTATGACGGCGTAGAGCGCTACGGCTATGACCCCGCCAAAGCAGAGGCAGCATTGGTGGCGGCAGGCTGTGAAAAGGTGGACGGTTGGTGGATGCGGAACGGTGAAAAAATCGGCTTTACCATCAACGCGACCCCCGGAGATCAGGTTCGGATTGATATGGCGCAGGTGGCGGCCCAGCAGCTGCGGGACATTGGATTGGATGTGAAGGCCAATGTTCCGGCTGAGGGTATTGACTGGGGCAATCAGGAGTGCTGTATCATCGGCTGGGGCTCACCCTTTGATGCCGATGACCACACCTATAAGGTATTTGGCACAGACAAGGGTGCCAACTACTCCGGCTATTCCAATGCGTCGGTTGACCGGTATTTGAAGGAGGCCCGGCAGACGGACGATCCTGCCAAACGGGCAGAAAGCTACAAGAACTTCCAGATCGCACTGGCAGAAAAGCCGGCCTATACCTTCTTCTGCTACATTGACGCCATATACGTTGCTGGCAGGAATATCAAAGGCATAGACCCCAATGCGGTTCTGGGACATCACGGAGTGGGCATTTTCTGGAACATTTGCGACTGGACGATTGAATAAACACTGCAACAGGGAGGGTCAGCGGCCCTCCCCTGCGTTGCGTTATAAGGATAATTTTTTATGGCTGAATTGTTGGAACTCAAGAATGTAAGTGTGAATATTGGCTCTGCTGCCGGCACCGTACAGGCGGTGCGGGATGTGAGTTTTTCACTGCAATCCGGTGAGGTGCTGGGGATTGTGGGTGAATCCGGCTGCGGTAAGAGTATCCTGTGCAAGACCATTCTGAAGCTGCTGCCCCCAAGCGCACAAATTACCGAGGGACAAATTCTGGTGGAGGGAACGGACATTGCCGGTTACACAGAGCGTGATATGTGCCGCCTGCGGGGCAAGCTCTTTTCCATGGTGCTGCAGGACCCCATGACCGCACTCAATCCCACTGTTACCGTTGGGCAGCAAATTGCCGAGGCCGTGCGGGTACACGCACCCAGACTGTCCCGAAAGGCCGCATATGACCGGGTAATGGAGCTGATGACACTGGTGGGCATCCGGCAACCGGAGCTGCGTTATCACCAGTATCCCCATCAATTCTCCGGGGGTATGCGTCAGCGCAGTGTTCTGGCCATGGCGCTGGCGGGAAATCCCAAGATTCTGCTGGCAGATGAGCCGACTACAGCACTGGATGTGACCATACAGGCGCAGATTCTGGACTTGCTGCGACGGGTGCAGCAGGAGCTGGGCATCGCCACGGTTTTAGTATCCCATGATTTGGGAGTTATGGCAAGGGCGGCAGACAGGATTGCAGTTATGTACGCAGGCAGAATCGTGGAGATTGGAACGGCAGAGGAGATTTTTTACGATCCCCGCCATCCATACACCCGGGGCCTGCTGCAGGCACTGCCGGCACGGAATAAAGGCAGGGACAGTCTGCAGACCATTCCGGGGATGCCGCCGTCACTGGTGAACCCCCCAAAGGGGGACGCCTTTGCCTGCAGGAATGTTCATGCGCTGGCAATTGACTATATGCAGCCGCCTCCCATGTTCCGGGTATCCGATACCCACTTTGCGGCTACCTGGCTGCTGGATCCCAGAGCGGCCAAAATTTACGGGGGAGGTGCGTGATATGGAAGAGATTCTGGTGGATGTACAAAACCTGAGCCACAGCTTTTCCCTGCCCCGAAAGCAGAAACTCAAGGCTGTGGAGGACGTATCCTTTCAAATCCGCAGAGGAGAGATTTTGGGCATGGTGGGAGAATCCGGCTCCGGGAAATCCACAGTTGCCCGGTGTATTATGAATCTATACCGGCCTACTTCCGGAAAGATTTACTATAAAGGCATAGATACCTGCCAAAAGAGGGCGTTCAAAGCCAATCAGCGGATGCTGCAAACAAGTCGGCAGCTGATTTTTCAGGACTCCGCCGCAGCACTGAATCCCAGAATGACGGTGGCGGATATCATTGCAGAACCCATGGCTATTCACCGCATTACGCCCCCCAGAGGGAGTCTACGGGAAGAAGCCGCGTTCCAGCTGCATTATGTGGGCATGGAGGCCAATTGTCTTGACCAATATCCCGGCCAGCTCTCCGGCGGGCAGCGGCAGCGGGTGGCAATTGCCCGGGCTTTGTCTATGGAGCCGGAACTGCTGGTAGCAGACGAACCCATTGCATCGCTGGATGTTTCCATTCAGGCGCAGATTATCAATTTGTTCAAGCACCTGCAGGCTGAGCACGGGTTTTCCATTTTGTTCATAGCCCATGATTTGGCAATGGTGGAGTATTTGTGTGACCGGGTGGGTGTTATGTATCAGGGTAGGCTGGTGGAGCTGGCAACCACAAGACAGTTATATGACAATCCCTGTCATCCCTATACCCGGGCGCTGCTGTCTGCCATACCCCTGCCGGACCCCATCGCAGAGCGGAGCAGGCAGTATCTGGATTTTGACAGCCTGCAATTTGACCGGGAGGGCGTGCTGACGGAAATTGCACCCGGTCATTATGTACTGCAAAAGGAGGGACGGTAATGGGGAAAAGCAAATGGACTTATTACGGCGGGAAGCTGCTGTTTTTCATTCTGGCAATCGCGCTGCTGTCCGTGGTTGTATTCACCCTCTCCCGGCTTACGCCCACTGATCCGCTGGTTTCCTATTATGGGGAACGGGTGGAAAAAATGAGCGTGGAGGAGAAGGCTTGGGCGAGGGAAAAGCTCGGGCTGAATGACCCTATTTTTGTGCAGTATCTACGCTGGGCAGAAAACGCCCTGCACGGAGAGTTTGGCGTCTCCTATCAGTATAAACAGCCGGTCACAGAGGTAATTTCCCAACGCATAGGCAACACCCTGCTTTTGGGCGGCATCGGCTTTGTGCTCACCTTTGCACTGGCACTGGGACTGGGACTCCTGTGCGCCCGGTTTGAGGACCGGTGGCTGGACAAGCTGCTGTGCAAGGTGGGTACCTTTACCAGCTGCATACCGGAGTTTTGGCTGAGCCTTGTGCTGATTCTTGTGTTTTGCGTGGGGCTGCGGTGGCTTCCCAGCAGCGGCGCCTACGCCTTAGGCCAGTCCGGCAGTGTATTGAGCCGCATCGTGCACCTGATACTGCCTATGACAGTGGTGGTTGTTAACCACCTGTGGTATTACGCCTATATGATTCGCAACAAGCTTTTGGAGGAGGTCCGGGCGGATTACGTACTGCTGGGCAGGGCCAAGGGCCTGACCAAAAGGCAAATTCTGCTGGGGCACTGTCTGCGAAACAGCATGC
This sequence comes from Faecousia sp., assembly GCA_045637585.1. Taxonomy (GTDB): domain Bacteria; phylum Bacillota; class Clostridia; order Oscillospirales; family Oscillospiraceae; genus Faecousia. The sequence continues at coordinate 34,165 of JAZTZS010000026.1, forward strand.
CCGCGTTTATCAGCATGATGGCCATTTCCGTGCCCCATGTGCTGGGCGGTACGTACATTGTGGAAACGGTGTTCGGGTATCCCGGGATAGGGGCGCTGTCCTATGAGAGTGCCCAGTTTGCCGACTACAATTTGCTGATGCTCCTTTGTATGATGACCGGCGTGCTGGTGATTTTCTGCAACATTCTGGGGCAAATTGTGGCAGAGCGGATCGACCCCCGGATGAAGGCCGAAGAAGCTGCGGCGTGGAGGGACTTATGACAGACAGAGAACTGTTTACCGTTGTGGGCATACGCCCCACAGAAAAACTGCCACCGGTAAAAAAACGGTGGATTCCCAAGGGAACGCCTGTTGTTTCCATGGGCGTTCTGGCAGTACTGGTGCTGTGCTGCCTGTTTGCCGAAGTGCTGATGACCAAAGACCCCACATATCTGGATTTGCAGAATTACAGCACAGCGCCCAACGATACGTTTCTTTTCGGTACGGACACTTTGGGGCGGGACATTTTCTCCTGTATCTGGTATGGCGGCAGGGTTTCCCTCTTTATCGGCTTCTTTGCTACGCTGATTTCAACGGTGATCGCTGTAGTGTACGGTGCAGCCAGCGGTGTGGCGCCGGACTGGCTGGATACGGCCATGATGCGGCTGACGGAGATTTTTTTGAGTGTACCGACGCTGCTGACTGTGCTGTTTATCCAGGCAATTCTGGGGAAAGCCAACACAGTGTCCGTTGCGGTAGTCATTGGCTTGACCGGTTGGTTTCCTATAGCCAAGATTGTCCGCACAGAGGTAAGGCAGCTGCGCAGCAGTGAGTATGTGGTTGCGGCAAAGGCCATGGGCGGCGGCTTCCTCCATATTTTGCGAAAGCATCTGGCTCCCAATTTTGTGCCCTCTATTATGTTTATGGTGGTTATGAATATCCGGGGTGCCATCGTGGCAGAGTCTACACTCAGTTTTCTGGGCATGGGACTGCCGCTGGAGATTATCTCCTGGGGCAGCATGCTGTCCCTCTCCCAAAAGGCACTGCTGAGCGGTGCATGGTGGATGATTTTGATTCCCGGCGGCTTTCTGGTGGTGCTGATGATGTGCATTACCAATATTGGCAACTGGCTGCACGGACAGGGGAACCGTAGGGAGCGCAAGCTGTAAATATTTACAGTTTTGGTTGCAAATCCTGTGAAAAGCCGTTATGATAGGCTTGAGAAAAAGGAGTGATCTTATGGATATGATGGAAGCAACGGAAGCCTATGCCCGTGCTTTAAAAATGGGACAAAAGGAACAGCGCGCCCTGTATCTGCAGGGAAAAGAGCCAAATCCTGCCGTACTGGATCATATTTTGGGGGACGCCTCAACGCTGTCCACAGTGAATTTGGGTGTTTTGGAGATTCCCGTGGAGCGAATTGTAGGCGTGAAGTCAGCCGGGCGCATCAGCGCGTTTACCGCCAGCTTCCTACCCCTTATGGATAAAGAAAGCGAGTTTGCCCAGAAGTGGATGTATCTGTATGCAGATAACCTGGGGGATACCGGTATTCAAGAGCCCATTGTCTGCTATGAATATCTGGGAAACTTTTACATTCAGGAGGGCAATAAGCGGGTCAGTGTGCTAAAATACTGCGGCGCGCCCAGAATTGCTGGCGTGGTTCACCGGGTGCTGCCTACCAAAACCGACGAGCCGGAAATTCGGGCCTATTATGAATTTCTGGAGTTTTATCAAGCTGCAGGAATTTATGATGTACAGTTCCGCAGGCCCGGGGATTATGCAAAGCTGCTGGCGTATCTGGGCAAAGAGCCCGGAGAGCCGTGGTCGGAACGGGAACGGCGGTCTTTCCGGGCGGGGTTCCAGTATTTCCGGGAGGCATTTGACACTGTAAAGACGGCATATTTGGATTTGCTGCCGGAAGAAGCGCTGCTATTGTGGTTGCGGGTTTACCCGTTCCGGGACTTGGGAGAACACTCTGCCTTTTCTATCCGCAAGGCACTGTCCGGCCTGTGGGAAGACATGGTCTCCATTTCCCAGGACAGCCCTGTGCAGGTGGATACCGAGGCAGATACCGAACTGGAAAGCAGTCTTTTGAGCGTGCTGCTGCCTACAGTCCGTTTACAGGTGGCCTTTGTCTATCAGATGCACCCGGATGTGAGTGCCTGGGCCAAGAATCATGAGGAGGGTGCCCGGTATCTAAAGGAAATGCTGGAGAATCAGGTGAATATCCGCCATTACTACCATGCGGACACACCGGCACAGACGGAGGAACGGATTGAGCAGGCGGTGCAGGAGGGGGCACAGGTGGTGTTTACCACGACCCCGAAAATGAGCCGGGCAACGCTGAAGATGGCAGTGAAATATTCTAAGGTGCGGTTTTTGAATTGCTCTGTGGATGCCCCCTATTCCAGTGTCCGCACCTATTATAGCCGGGTGTATGAGGGCAAGTTCATTACCGGTGCCATCGCCGGCGCTATGGCTGCCAATGACCGCATCGGCTACATAGGTTCCTATCCGATTTTTGGTGTCCCGGCGGCTATCAATGCCTTCGCGCTGGGAGCGCAGATGACCAATCCCCGGGCGAAAATTGAGCTGCGCTGGTCCTGCATGGGCGGCGATCCGGTAGCGGATTTTATCAAAAGCGGTATCCAGGTTATTTCCAACCGGGATGTACCCACGGCGGACGGAGACCGTCGAAGCTTCGGCGATTACGGCACGTACATGGTGACAGACGGGGTGCTGCAGCCGCTGGGCTCTCCCTGCTGGCTGTGGGGTACTTTTTACGTGACAGTGGTACGGTCCATTCTCAACGGCTCGTGGGATAAGAGGAAGGATCCGCGGCAGGCGGTGAACTACTGGTGGGGTATGGACAGCGGAGTTATTGATGTGACGCTGGCAGATGATCTGCCTGAAGGTGTGTGGCAGATGGCCATGCTGCTGCGGCAGGGTCTGCAGGACGGCTCGCTGGACCCCTTCCACCGGAAGGTGGTGGATCAGCAGGGACGGGTGATCAATCCGGGGGACCGGATTCTGTCGGCCGAAGAGCTGCTGCACATGGACTGGCTTTGTGAAAATGTTGTGGGAAGTATTCCCGCCTTTGATGAAATTGCGCCTTTTTCCCGGGACACGGTACGGGAGCTGGGTGTTTACAGGGAGAAAATCCCCATGGAAAAGGAGGGGGCATTGTGAAGATTCTGGCAGTTTCCGATGAATCCTGCCCCGCACTTTGGGAGCATTATGTTCCCGGCAGATTAAAAGAGTATGACCTGATTATCTCCTGCGGGGATCTGCGCCCGGAGTATCTGTCATTTCTGGTGACGGTGGCGAGAGCGCCGCTCATGTACGTGCATGGAAACCATGATGACAGGTATGAGGAACGGCCGCCGGAGGGGTGTGACTGTATCGACGACAAATTTGTTGTATATAAGGGCTTGCGGATTCTGGGTCTGGGCGGCAGCCTTCAATACCATCCCGGCAAGCACCAATACACGGAAAAGCAGATGCGCCAGCGCATCGCAAAGCTGCGCTGGAAGCTTCTTTGGCACGGGGGCGTGGACATTGTAGTGACCCATGCCCCTCCCAGAGGGGTGGGAGACGGCGAAGATATTGCCCACAGGGGATTTGAAGCGTTTTTGGATCTAATCGACCGGTATAAGCCCAAGTATTTGCTGCACGGACACGTACACATGCAGTACGGCATCCATCGGGTGCGGGAACAGGAGTATGGCGGTACCCGTGTGATCAACACCTGCGAACGCTATGTGCTGGACTACCCGGATGAGCAAATCGTTCCCACCAGAAAAAAGGGCGATATTGACTACCGCTATTACCAGTAACAAAAGGACAGGCAGGATAGAAAGCAATTGACAATCCGGCGGGAAAGTGGTACACTGACTCTGACAATTGGATACTAGGCTGTGGCGGGCATGGCGGATGGCTGTGCCTGCTGAACAAGACAATCGGGTGAGAATCCCGAACGGTACCGCCGCTGTATAGCCGGGACGCACACTTAGGGCGAAAGCCAGTCACTGGAGCAATCCGGGAAGGCTGTGTGCGTCACAGGATCCCCCTCCTGCCGGCTGAGTCAGAAGACCTACAGCTTGGATTTCAGCGTTCCTTGCGAATTACAGGGTGCGTTTTGTCGCGGAAAAACGGCCGTGGCACCGGGAAAAATCCCGGATGCCACGGTACATTTGTTTTGGGAGGCAAGTATATGAAAAACAAAAAGCTGCTATTTGCGATCATCTTCCTTGTGGTAGTGCTTGGGCTGGATACGTGGGTATCGTACCTCTCCTTCCAGCAGCAAACCGCCGGGGAAAAGTTTTTTAAGGTAACGGTGGTTCATTCCGACGGTACCAGTAAGGACTTTTCCTATGATTCCAAGGAGGAATATGTAGGCATTGCATTGCAGAAGAAAGGGCTGATTGAGGGCACGCAGGGGGAATATGGCCTGTATATTGAGAAGGTTGACGGTGAACAGGCGATTTACGAGACGGACGGGGCCTACTGGAGCTTCGAGGTGAACGGAGTCTATGCCGAGAAGGGTATTGACTTAACACCTCTGGAAGATGGCGGGGTCTACCGGCTGGTATATACCAAAGCTGAATAAAAAAAGAGCTGTTGCAACAGCTCTTTTTTAGTGGGCTGCGGACAGGGGCCGCAGAACACTGAATACGTCAAAGCGGGTGTCATGGACATCTGCCAGGAATACCAGACGGATATCCGTGTCAGCAATGCCAGATTGTTGCGCCCGGGTGGCGGCATCGGCGGCAGCTACGCCCTCTAAGTATAGGCGGCTGCGGCCCTCCGGCAGTGTAAAGCCCTCGGTACCCACAAAGGACACGGCAAACCGGTCTGTGGCGCAGGTAGTTACCAGCGATTTGGCAGCGGTGGACAGGGTTTCCAGCTTGTCTCCGCTGAAGACAATGGAGTCTGTTTCCGGGAAGTAGAAATCGCTGAGCACCACCTCGTCAAAGCCCAAAGCCTTCAATTCCGTGACAATCTGCACAAGGTAAGAGATGGTTCCCTGGCTGGCCGGATTCAGCCAGTAGCAGCCATCATCATCCACCCAAAGGTAGCCGCCGGCGGTGGGCAAGCCGTCCGGCACATGATTAAGACCGTATTCATAGTCCCGCAGGGCAGGAATCCGGGCAATGGTGTAGAGGGAGCTGCTTTTTAAGTAGGCAATCAGACTGTCCATAGCCGCAGTGTCGATGGAAGAACTGCGGCTTGTGCTTACAGAGGAGGAATAGTAGAAGCTGCCGTAGATGCTTTTCACGTCAACCAGCACGGCAGTGCCTGCAGGCAGGGCTTCCAGTTGGGAGCGGACAGCGCCAATGTCCTCCCGCAGAGCGGCGGTATCAGCATAATAGCCAGCCAGCTGGGCAAGCTCTGTGCTGGTGTTTATGGCTTCTTCTCCGTTGTTATAATGAATAGGGGGCGCCTCGCCCAGTGTGGGCGGCACAGCCACCTCACCGTCGGGGATTTCTGCAGGCAGGTCAAAGTCCAAACGGGCCCCCTCTTCCCGGGTATAAACCACATACCGGTTCAGCCACAGAAACCAGCAGCCCCAGACCAGTGCAGTCACCAGAAGCAACAACAGCAGTATGGCAAGAATACGTACCAGCACCCGCCGGGTGCGATAGGGTAAATTCATAAAGCCCTCCTTTTTGCGATTACACAGCGCCAATCTTCTTTGGCGCGGATATCTGCGGCTGCCAGACCTGCCTGCTCCAAGGCTGCCAGCACATCCGGCAGCCGGGTGTCCAGAATTCCGGAGAGAATCAAGATGCTGTCTCCGGTCAGAAAATGGGGCAGAATGGGAGCAAGACTGATAATCACATCGGCAACGATGTTCACAAGAACCACGTCGTAATGCTCTGCGGCCAGACGGTTCATCAGCTTTTTATCGGCGGTGACATTACCGGTGAGGGCAGTAAATTCCGGGCCGGTGAAGCCGTTGTAGGCAGCATTTTCCCGGGCGATATCCTCTGCTTTCGGGTCGATATCCACACCTACCGCGCTTTTAGCACCCAGGCGCAGGGCGGTGATGGATAAAATACCGCTGCCGCTGCCCAAGTCCAGACAGCAGCTGCCGGGTTGTACCAGCTGTTCCATAGCTTCCATCACCATCTGGGTAGAGGGATGGGCGCCGGTACCAAAGGTCAGTCCCGGGTCCAGAATCACCGGCAGGCGGCCTTGGGTGTCGCTGTCGGATAACCAGTAAGGAAGCACCACCAAACGCTGTCCCATTTCCTGTGGCGGGTAGTTTTCCTTCCAGCTCTCCTCCCAGTCACATTCGGCCAGAGGCGCAGCGGTCATGGATAGGCTGCCATATTCCGGCTGCAGACCCGCAAGCAGTGCTTCCAGCCGGGCAAGCCCTGCGGTGTCGGTGTCTTCCAGATACAGCTTTATGCGGGACAGGCCTTGCAGCTGTGCCTGTAAGCTTTCATCAATATAGTCCCAATAGGCGCGGTTTTCGTCCAGAAATGTTTCGAATTCCTGCTGGTCCTCCAGCACCAAATCCGAAAAACCGCCGGCAGTCAGGGCGGCAGCGACCGGCTCAATACAGGCGGGGTCTGTATTGACGGTGATTTCCAACCAATTCATAGTAAACTCCTTGTTCCGATTTCTTATCATTCTACCGCAAAACAGGGAAAATAACAACCCTGTCCGGAAGATTCTTTTGTAAAATCCCGGTGAACAGACTGGGACTTTACCGAACTGTTTTTTTGTGCTATGATAAGAAAAAACACCGGGAGGAATCACTATGGAAATTCGTTTTGCCAAGCCAGAGGATGTGCCGGGAATCCTGGCATTGCTGCGACAGGTTGGACAGGTACATCATCAGGGCAGACCGGATATTTTCCGGGCCGGCGCGCAAAAATATGGTGCGTCCCAAGTGCTGGGAATGCTGAACCGTGCGGAAACTCCGATTTTTGTGGCGGCAGAGGCAGACAAGGTGCTGGGGTACGGTTTTTGCCAAATAAAAGACCACCGGCAGGATCCGGTGATTGCAGACCATGTGAGCCTGTATATTGATGACCTGTGCGTGGACGAGCAATGCCGCGGTCAGCATATCGGCACAGCGTTGTATGAGGCTATCTGCAACTATGCACGGCAGCGCCGGTGCTACAGCGTGACGCTGAATGTGTGGAGCTGCAATACTGCCGCTATGAAATTCTACGAATCCCTTGGCCTAAAGCCCCAGAAAGTGGGAATGGAGTGCATTTTGGAGGAGACTTAATGCTGGAAAAGAACAAGCAATATGAGGCTTACGTGACGGATTACACAGCAGAGGGACAGGGTGTTGCCCATGTGGAAGGCTGTGCCGTGTTCCTGCCCAACGCCATTGCCGGGGAGAGGTATATCATCCGCATCGAGAAGGCGGCAAAAACCTGGGCCGCCGGAAAAATCGTGGAGATTCTGGAGAAATCCCCCGACCGGGTGAACCGGGCGTGTCCCGTTGCCAAGCTTTGCGGCGGCTGTGACTTCTGGCATATGGATTATAAAGAGGAAGCACGGCTGAAGGCTGAGCGTGTGCGGCAGGCGCTGAACCGCATCGGCGGTGAGAATTTGGAAAGAGTGCCCATTTTGTCGGCACCTACCTGTTATGGTTACCGCAACAAGGCTCAGTACCCTGTTGCCAGTCAAAAGGGTCGTGTATATGCGGGCTTTTTCAAGGCCGGCACCCATCAGGTAGTGGAAAACAACCGGTGTCTGATTCTCCCGGAGGAGAGTGACCGGGTGCGGAAGATTGTTATAGATTATGTAAACCACTATAGAATATCTGCCTATGATGAGACAACTCAGAAAGGCCTTTTGCGCCATATCTATGTCCGCCGGGGCGCTGTCTCCGGGCAGGTACTGGTGTGTCTGGTGGTCAACGGACGGAAGCTGCCCCACACGGAGGACTTGATTGAACGGCTGAATGCCGTTCCCGGCTTTACCAGTCTGGTGCTTTCCGTAAATACCCGCCCGGGCAATGCCATTTTGGGAGAGGAATTTATCACCCTCTATGGCCCGGGCTATATTGAGGATACCCTCTGCGGTCTGCAGTTCCGGTTGTCTCCCCGGTCCTTTTATCAAATCAACCACCACCAGGCGCAGCGGCTGTATGAGGCCGCCATCGCCCAGGCGATAATATCCAAAGAGGATTTGGTGCTGGATCTGTACTGTGGTGTGGGTACCATCACCCTGGCCATGGCCAAGGCTGCCGGCAAGGTGATTGGCGTGGAGGTTGTGGAACAGGCGGTAGTGGATGCCCGGGAAAATGCCCTGCGCAACGGCATTGAAAACGCCACGTTTTTCTGTGGCGATGCGGGCAAGGCGGCCCTGGAACTGGAGCAGCAGGGAATCCGTCCGGATGTGGTAGTGGTAGACCCGCCCAGAAAGGGGCTGAACGCCGACACCATCGAGGCACTCCACCGCATGTCCCCGCGGCGGATTGTCTATGTATCCTGTGACCCGGCCACCTTGGCCCGGGACGTGGCGCTTTTAAAAGCCCGCGGATATCATCTGCAATCTACCCAGGCGGCGGATCTGTTCCCACGGTGCGCCCATGTGGAATCTATCGTGTGCGTGGTACGGGAGTAGATGGAAGAAGGCTTCCCCTTGAGGGAAAGCGTTTCCCTATGACAGACTTATATGAAACGCCGACACCTGTTACGGGTGTCGGCGTTAGTTGTTCGATATTTTGGAATTTGACTATATCATTTCAACCCGCACATCTTATACAATTCTTCAATGCAGGGAGACTTACACTCAATATACTTCTCTATGTCATCGGGGAATAGCAATGCTGCCTTCTCTTTGATTGCACTATATTTTTTTACAGCTTCAGGAGTTTTTCTGAGATAGTCTCTAAAAGTGATATGACGATGCAACTCTTTGGATTGCTGCGGACACACATATAAGTGATGGGTTTGTAGATGAGGTTTATCCAAATATTTGAATGCCTCTCGGTCTTCAATTCCAAGATTTCCTTCGTGGATATATCCGATATCACCCAGCTTGCCAACAACATCATCAAAAACGGAATAATCTTTGATTACTACATCAATATCAATGCAAGGCTTTGCGGACAGACCATTTACTGATGTACTGCCTACATGCTCAACACCAACAATCAAATCTCCAATCGCATTTTCAATTTCTTGTTTTATATTCTCAAAATCTGATTTCCATTTGGCATCATACGGTAAAACAACAACTCGTTTCGTTTTCATCTTTAACCTCATCAAATCCAAGCTTATCGGTGCGTTCATTATAACACCGGCAAACGCAAAAAGCAACCGCCGACCCGGGGCGTCGCCTTGCGGTGATTTCCCAGCCGGAGGAAGGAAAAAACTTGCAGGAAAGATGGGGTTCTTATCACCAATATAGCGGATAGTTAAGCCATGCCGTTTTCCAAACGAAAGGAAGCTGTCATGTGGGAAGTATTTCGGCATGACGGGACTTATATAAAACGACGGCATCTGCCACGGTGCCGTCGTTAACTGTTCGATATATTGGAATTATTTGGTTTACTTACTCATAAAGGTTCTCGTAATCGGGCAATGCTTTCCATTGCTCGGTTGCGGTTAGCTGATCGCGAATTGCTTCGCAAACGGAAAGAAATGCTTGCCCTTTTTTATCCTCTGATACAAATGAAGACGCGATATTTTTGGCTTCGATGGTTTTTACCTTACCGTTGGTGCGGACAGTCAAAATTAAAGTCATAGGGGGTTTGGATAATGTACCACTGTTGGGGTCATAAGTGTCAGGGTAAGAATTTACGTCCAGAGAAACAAGCAAATTATAAATGTATTCTTTGTCCTCATTGGTAAGTTGGTAATGTGTCACATAATCATCTGGATTTGTTGTATCGGTGGTTTTTACCAGTTTGCCTGTTTGACTGTCATACGAACTGACACCATAACAATTCCATGTAAGAGCAAAGGAAAAATCTTCTGGAATAACCGCAGGATTCCTAACAGGTTCTTGTGTGTTGCACCCTGCGATAGCCAACACGCAAACAACGGCTAGAACGAATATTATCAGCTTTTTCATGCAATCACGCTCCTTTGTCAAATTCGTATTTATCGATATATTTATTATACTACAGGCAAACGCAAAAAGCAACTGCCGTACTGGACCGTGACTTTGCGGTGATTTCCGAGTCGGAGGACGGAAAAATCTTGCAGAAAAATGGGGCTGATTTTGGATTTATGTTGCATATAGGTGCTGTATTTGCTATAATTTAGGAAGAAAGGGGTGGCGGTATGCTTTATAATACACAATTTGTATTTCCGGCGGAAAGGCCTGCAGAACAGCTCTGCGTTTACTACAGCGGCAGGGAGCAGTGTGAGCCGGGACAGCGGTTCGGCCCTGCTGTCAGAGACCACTATATTCTCTACTACATTCTGCGGGGGCGCGGAACGCTGACGTGCAGCCATCGGACATATACGCTGTCTGCCGGTCACGGCTTTTTGATACCGCCCTATCAGTCTGTAGCCCACACTGCTGATGGAAACGAGCCTTGGGAATGCGCATGGGTGGCTTTCCGGGGCGGACAGGCCGATGCTATTTTGGCCCGGTGCGGGCTGTCGTCGGAAATGCCGGTGTTTCACTATCGGCTGGATACGCCGCTGGAACAGTACATACCGGGGACTTACTGTGCATCCTCTGTGCCAAATTGGCAGGAGTACGCCGTGCTGGGTGAGCTTTACGGCCTTTTGGGACTGCTCATGCGGAACTATGAATCCCAAAAGGGACTGACAAAGCCCGCCGGACAGGCTTTGCAGACGGCTATTTCCTATATCGGAGCCAATTTCTTCCGTGACCTTTCTGTAGAGGAGGTTGCCGCGCAGGTGGGTCTCAGCCGCTCCCAGCTATTCCGGATATTCAAAGGAGCGCTGGGGGTTTCCGTCCAGAGCTATATTCTGCAATTCCGTCTGCGTAAGGCCCGGGAGCTGATCTGTACCACGGAATTGAATATGACAGAAATTGCCCTGTCCTGCGGTTTCCGGGACCAGGCTTACTTTACCCGGTGCTTTAAACGCCGGTACGGCATGGCACCACTACTGTACCGCACCGACGGGGAAGCCGATTTGCCGGAGCAATACACGGATTCTGAGCTGTAACGCGGCTGTGACGATTACAAATGGGAGAGGAATACTTTTATGCAGTACATTTTAGCCCATGACTTGGGTACCTCTGGGGATAAGGCAACCCTGTTTACCACAGACGGCCAGCTGGTTGGCAGTGTGGTGGCCGCATACCCCTGTCAATACACCGCCGGAAACCGGGCGGAGCAAAATCCGGAGGATTGGTACGGCGCGGTGTGCCGCACCACCCGCGGGCTTATGGAGCGGATTTCCCCGGCAGATGTGGTGGGTGTCAGCTTCAGCGGACATATGATGGGCATGGTGCTTCTGGACGGACAGGGACAGCTGCTGCGTCCGGCCATCATCTGGGCAGACCAGCGGGCAACCCGTGAACAGGAGATTCTGACCCAGCGGGTGGGTGACCAGCGGTTTTATGAAATCACCGGAAACCGGAATAATCCCACAAACTCCGTCTGCAAAATTATGTGGTCCGAGGCCAATGACAACCTAACCTCGCCGGTTGGGAAGGTGCTCAACTGCAAGGACTATCTGGTTTACCGACTCACCGGCAGTCTGGGAACGGACTATTCCGACGCTTCCGGCACAGGTATCTTCGATTTAAATACCTTCACCTGGTCTGAGGAGATTCTGGAAGCCGCCGGGATTGGCGCGGATGTGATGCCTCAGCTGTACGCGTCTACGGATTTGGCAGGCGGAATTACCCGGCAGGCGGCGTTGGATACAGGCCTATTGGAGGGAACGCCTGTTTTCTGCGGCTGCGGGGACGGGACAGCCGCATCTGTCGGCTCGGGTATTGCTCAGGTGGGACAGGGGTATCTGAGCCTGGGAACCTCTGCCTGGATCTCTTATCTTGACACCCAGCCGCTGCTGGACAGTCAGCAACGGAACTTCAATCTGGCGGGTATTGCCAAAAACAGCGTATTCCCTGTGGGCAGTATGCAGGCCGCCGGTTCTTCTTATAACTGGATGCGGGATCAGCTTTGCCGGGCGGAGGGTATGGATGCTGCGGCACAGGGTACGGATATTTATACCCAGATCAACAGCCGTATTTCCCAAGTGCCGGCGGGTGCCAATGGCGTTCTGTTTATGCCTTATCTGATTGGTGAGCGCACACCCTGGTGGGATGCCTCCATTCAGGGGAGCTTTCTGGGACTGCGGCAGGATACGACCCACGCCGATATGCTCCGGGCAGTGATGGAGGGTGTATGCGTGAACCTGCGGCTGATTCTGGAGGTGTTCCGGGAAAAGCGTACCTTTGATACCCTGCGGGTGATCGGCGGTGCGGCGAAGGCTCCGGTGTGGCAGCAGATGGTGGCGGACGTGCTGAACGTGCGGGTGGAAAAGCTGAATTTGCTGGAAGAGGGCTGCTCTCTGGGCGCGGCTATGGTGGCAGGTATCGGTGCAGGCGTGTTTGCAGGCACTACGGACATCGACCGCTTCCTGCATGTGGACGGCATTTGCCAGCCGAATCCTGAAAGTGTGGAGATTTATGCAAGGCTTACCCGGCGGATGGAGGATGCCTACCACCGGCTGAAAGGGTTCTTCTAAGGACGGCATTTGTGAAAAATGGCATGTACAAAAAATTGTTTCCGAATGTACAATTGGGGCTTGCAAAATGGTCAGTAAACTGGTAAAATGACTATACAGCTTAAATGCTGGATAGCAAAGGAGGAATTTTCCGATGATTCAAGTAATTATGGGCCTGAAGGGCTCCGGTAAGACCAAAAAGCTGATTGACGCTATCAATCAAGCAGTGGAAAGCGCCAATGGCGATGTGGTATGTATTGAGTACGGCAAGAAGCTGACTTATGATATTAGCTACCGTGTACGACTGGTGGACTCCAAGGAGTATGGCATCAACAATCTGGACATGCTGAAGGGTTTCCTGAGCGGTCTCCATGCCGGCAATTTTGATATTACCAATGTGTACATCGACAATCTGTATAAGACCATCGGCACCGACCGGGCTGCCGGTGAGGCATTCATTCTCTGGTGCGCAGAGTTTGCACAGGCCAACAATATGAATATTACTGTCACGGTTTCTGATGACCCTGCCGAGGCATCCGAGGCCGTTAAACAGTATCTGTAAGAGATGTCAGAACACCGCTGCAGTTTCCGCAGCGGTGTTCTTTTCTTATTACAGGGGCACGAATGCATTTTGCTATTCCCTTTTTGATAAAAATTTGATACACTATATAAGTAGGAAAGGACGGATTGAATACAAAAGGAGGCAATCTTATGAAGAATACCATATTTAAGGGCATGGCGACTGCGTTGGTTACGCCCATGACGGCCGCCGGCGTAGATTATGATACACTAGCCAGATTGATCGAATTTCAGTTGGAGTCCGGAATCAATGCGTTGGTTTCGGTGGGAACAACCGGTGAAAGCGCAACCCTGTCCCCGGAGGAACGGAAGGCTGTCATCCGCTTTACGATAAAGCAGGTAAACGGCCGTGTACCTGTGATTGCCGGTACCGGCACCAACAATACTGAGCATGTGCTGGAGTTCACCCGCAGTGCATGCGATGATGGTGCGGACGCGTTGTTGGTGGTGACACCCTATTATAATAAAGCAACGCAAAAGGGACTGATAGCCCATTTCGTTGCGGTGGCAGATGCTGCGGAAAAGCCTGTGATCGTTTACAACGTGCCGTCCCGAACCGGCTGCAACCTGCTGCCCAGCACACTGGCAGTTCTGGCGGAGCATCCCAATATCGCAGCGGTGAAGGAAGCCAGCGGTAATATGAGCCAGGTGGTGGAAATTTTTGCCAGATGCGGCGATAAGCTGGACGTATACTCCGGCGAGGATGCATTGACCGTTCCCATGATGGCGATGGGCGGCCTGGGCTGCATCAGTGTTCTGTCCAATGTAGCGCCCAGGCTGTCCGTGGAGATGACGGACAAGTTCTTTGCAGGAGATGTTGCAGGTGCAGCGCAGCTGCAATGCCGTATGCTGCCGCTGATCAATGCGCTGTTCAGCGAGGTCAACCCCATTCCGGCCAAGGCAGCCATCGCGGCGATGGGCTTCGGACAGGAGTATCTGCGGATGCCACTGTCCCCTATGGAACCGGCCAACCGGGAAGTGTTGTTTACGGAAATGCGTAAGCTGGGGGTACTGAAATGAGGGCTGTTGGCTGCGGTGCCAACGGTGCGATGGGCCAGCTTCTGTGCAGCTGTCTTGGCGATGAGGTTATGGGGCTGGTATCTTATGGGGAAACCCGCCGGGCTTTATAACAGGCCTTTTGGAGGAGAGTGTAATGCAGTGCTATCACATGAGCGGTGCCGGCAACGATTTTATGGTGATTGATGCCCGGGGAAAGACTCTGGATTTTGAGGCGCTGGCTAAGGAACTGTGTGCCAAAACCCATGCAGATGGGTTTGTGGCACTGGGCGAATCGGAAACGGCGGATTTTAAACTGCATTTTTACGATTCGGACGGCTCCCGGGGAGAGATGTGCGGCAACGGTGCCCGCTGTATCTGCCGTTTTGCCTATGATATGGGCATCGCAAAGGACACCATGGTGGTGGAAACCGATGCTGGGCCTGTGGTGGGGGTTCGGCTGTCGGAAGATCAGTACCGGGTGCAGCTAAACAGTCCCAGCGTGCTGGATTTGCAGCGGAAAGCAGGCGTTTCCTATGTGGAAGAGGGCAATCCCGGGCTGCCTCATGCGGTTATGGAGATACCGGGACTGACATGGGAGATGGCGGACGAATTGCTGGAAAAAGCCCTCGCACTGCGGGATGACCCAGCATTCCCCAAAGGCACCAACGTGAATTTCTATACGTGGCTGGATGAAGGCACTGTCCGGGTTCTGACCTATGAACGCGGGGTAGAGGATTATACGCTGGCCTGCGGCACCGGTTGCGGTGCGGTTGCGGCTACGGTTTGGGCGCAGGGAAAGCTCCCCGGCGGCGTGCTGACTGCCCACAATCGGGGCGGAATCCTGCAGGTCGCGGTTCGCAAAGAGCAGGATGCAATTGTATTGCTGCTGGAGGGCCCCACAGAGATTCTGAAGGTCTACGAAATGGAATAAGAAAACGCCCCTGTGCAGGCTTTGACCTACACAGGGGCGTTGCTGCATGGGCTATATTAGGGCTTCGGCAGTTCCCAATGGGTGCAGAGGATGGAAGTGAAGGTGTCAGTGGGTTCTGCGCGCTGGTAATAAACAGTGAGCAGAGAGCCGTCGGACAGCTCAACAGTGGAGGGGTAGCCGTGATCCCGGGTGGGGGATTCGGGGCTGACCATCATGTCGTTTACCCAGGTCAGACCGCCGTCGTAGCTGAAACTTGCGTACTGACCCAGAGGGCGGTTGCCGAAACGGTTGCCATAGGTGAGAATCAGCGCGCCGGAAGAATGGTACAGCAGATGGGGAGGCGCGCCCTCCTGGCCGTCAATCGGTTTCGGAACGGAGAAAGTCTTGCCGCCGTCCGTCGAACGGGAAATATAGCAAAAAAACGTTTTAGGATCAGTCACGCGGATGGTAGCGACGATGGTGCCATCGGGGAGCTGAAGGGCGTGGGGTTCATTCAGGTCACTGGGATCTTTATCTTCCGGATAGGGAATGTAAGACAGGAGGGACCAAGTCATGCCGTCGTCCTTACTTTCTACAACAGCGATCTTGCTATCTCCGGTCTTGCCTACATACAGCAGCCGGCCATCCGATGTACGGGTAGGGCCGTGAGGGGCAGAGACGGGGACGTCAACAGGCTCGCTCCAGGTCATGCCACCGTCGCGGGACAGGCGGGCAAATCTGCCACGGCGTGTCCGCTCAGCAGGCAGGGTGTCCCAAATCTCATAGACAGCATGGGAGAGAGGAGCATCAGCGGAACTGAAATTGGGCTGCTCCTTGGAAAAATCGGCCATCTCTCGGTAAAGCTCACTGCGATTATGGAACCAGGTGATCAGCAGGTTGCCGTCGCCCCAGGCACACAGGCCGCCGTCGCGGTCATCATGAGCGGAGTCGTTGACAACCAAGGGAACAGACCAGGTTTTGCCCTCGTCTATGCTTTTGTAGAGATAGTTTTTGCCGAAGGGGCACACATGTCCCAACCGGTGGCTGGATGCGGCTACGTACAGTACACCCTTTTCGTCCCGGGCCACAGTGGGCCAGCCCTGGTAGGGGAACAGACTGTCAGCGTTACGGCTAACGATGGAATGCTTCATAAATATTCCTCCTTGTAAACCATGATGATTTCGAACCGCAAGGAAATCTTGGAAACACGTCTTTCCAAAATTGTGCCAATATTATACCAAAGCTCCCCCTGTTTTTCAACAGTCACTTTTGGGTAAAATGACCCGCTTGGAAAACACTATGGACAAGCAGGAAAAACGCCCCTGTGCAGGCTTTGTCCTACACAGGGGCGTTGCTATGTTATGTTATATTAGGGCTTTGGTAGTTCCCAATGGGTGCAGAGGATGGAGTTGAAGGTGTCTGTGGGTTCTGCACGCTGGTAGTAAACAGTGAGCAGAGAACCGTCGGACAGCTCAACAGTGGAGGGATAGCCGTGATCCCAGGTGGGAGACTCGGCGCTGACCATCATGTCATTCACCCAAGTCAGACCGCCATCGTAGCTGAAACGTGCGTACTGACCCAGAGGACGGTCACCAAAACGGTTGCCATAGGTGAGAATCAGCACACCGGAAGAATGGTACAGCAGATGGGGAGGCGCGCCCTTCAGGCCGTCAATCAGCTTGGGAACGGAGAAGGTCTTGCCGCCATCGGTAGACCGGGAGATATAGATAGACAGCAATTTTGCCTCGCTCAGATAGATGCGGATGGTGGCGACGATAGTGCCGTCGGGGAGCTGAATGGCGTGGGGCTCACACAGGTCACTAACGTCCTTCTCTTCAGGGTCGGGGATGTAAGACAGAAGGGACCAGGTTAGACCGTCATCCTTACTTTCCATAGCGGCAATCTTGTTGGGGCCGATCTTACCCACATACAGCAGCCGGCCGTCTGGGGTGCGGGTGGGACCGTGGGGGGCAGAGACGGGGACGTCTACAGGTTCGCTCCAGGTCATGCCGCCATCACGGGACAGGCGGGCAAATCTGCCGCTGCGCATCCGATCCTCAGGCAGGGTGTCCCAAATGTCATAGACAGCGCGGGCGATGGGGGTGGCTGCTGCGCCGTTATGGGGCTGGTCCTCGGCGACAGAGGCCCGCTCGCGGTAAAGTTCGCGGGTGTTGTGGAACCAGGTAATCAGCAGGTTGCCGTCACCCCAGGCGCACAGGCCGCCGTCACGGTCGTCATGAGCGGAGTCGTTGACAACCATGGGGACGGACCAGGTTTTGCCCTCGTCCAGGCTTTTGTAGAGATAGTTTTTGCCAAAGGGGCACACATGTCCCAGTCGGTGGCTGGATGCAGCTACGTACAGTACACCCTTTTCATCCCGAGCCACAGTGGGCCAGCCCTGATAGGGGAACAGGCTGTCGGCGTTACGGCTAACGATGGAATGTTTCATAAATAGTCCTCCTTATATCCTTATGGGATACATTAGTAAACGGCAGTATAGTTTCCGTTTACAAAAATACTTTTTAAATCTAACATAGGCCGAGATGGCCAGAATTGACGGTTATAATGATCCGCACAGTTCGGATATAGTAAAACGCTCCTTTCCTGATTTTGCCAGTATTATACCAGAGAACCCTCTGTTTTTCAACAGTCACTTTTGGGTAAAATAGCAAGCTTGGGAAATACTATGGACAAGGAGGGGAGACTATGAAAAAAGAGGATGAGAAAAAGCCAATTACTTGGGAGGTAGCAGATCCCAAACCGCCGGTCATCCAGTCCGGGCATATGGAGAACCGAACACAAAACCGGCAGGTTTAAAAACGGCAGGACGCATACAGGCGCTGTTTATTTACCGGTGCAATAGCGGTTGAAGTAATCGTACAGGGGGGTCAGCTGGCGGAACAGGGTCTGCGCCCGCTGACCCAGCTCCGGGCCAAACATCCCAGGGGATACTTCCTCCTGTACAACACAGCTGATATTCCCTTTCCAGGCGTAATAGGGAGCCAGCTCCGGGATGGGGGCCTCCTTGGGACGTTTGTATAGGTCAGCGATGATGGGCAGCCCAGTTTCCTCCTCTGTGCGGGCAATCAAATTCAGAAACTCCTCCGGCCGGGCAGCCATGCCCTTACGGATTTCTTCCATAGTGGAAACCTTTGGACGCCACAGGCAGAAGCCGTAGCTGACACCCTCCGGATAAATTTCAAAATACAGGCAGGGGTTCTCTGCCCACCAGTCCACATCCTGCCGAATACAAATCCAAAGGCCTTCTTTATAGGGCAGGGGGTGGTGGAGCCGGGCATCCCGATATATCCGGCTGACCTTTAAAAGGTTGCCCGGTTTTTCCAAAAAGGGGGCAAAGAGCAGTTGACCCAAATCCTTCATGGGCTGATACAAGTGGTTTACATAATCTTGTTTGTGGAGCAGAAACCAATCCCGGTTGTTGTTCATGCGGATTCCCCACAGAAAATCCACTGTCTCGGGTGTGAACCCCTGAAACATCGTCTGTACCCTCTTTCGTTATACTCTTGCGTGGCCCTGTGAACAGATCACGTCCACTACCTGGTCTACACATTCCTGGCAAATGGCCTTGGAGGCGGCTTCGACCATGACCCGGATTACCGGCTCTGTGCCGGATTCCCGCACCAGAATCCGTCCGGTATCACCCAGTCGGCTGGCCACCTGCGCCACAGCCGCCTGTACTGCCGGGTCATTCTGGGCTTCCGGCTTGGATTTTACCCGGATGTTTTTCAGCACCTGGGGATAGATGGTCAGGCCTTCGGTCAACTGACTGAAGGATTTTTTCTTTGCCAGCATAACCTCCATCAGCTTCAGGCTGGTGAGGATGCCGTCGCCGGTGGTGGCGTACTTAGAGATGATGATATGGCCGGACTGCTCACCGCCCAGGCGGCATCCGTTGCTTACCATATATTCATAGACATACTTATCGCCCACAGCGGTTTTGGCATAGCCGATGCCCAACTCATCCAGCGCCTTATACAGGCCGAAGTTTGACATGACTGTGGTGACTACTGTGTTGTTGTCCAGCTGTCCGCGTTCGTGCATGTACTGGCCCAGAATATAGAGGATATGGTCACCGGTAATGATATTGCCCTTTTCGTCTACGCACAGGCAGCGGTCGGCATCGCCGTCGTAAGCAAAGCCGACATCCAGGCCGTTGGCGACCACAAACTTTTGCAGCACCTCAATGTGTGTAGAGCCGGCATCCTTATTGATGTTTTCTCCGTCGGGGTCGGCGTTGATGACATAGGTTTTGGCACCCAAAGCGTCAAACACGGACTTGGCGATGTTCCAAGAGGCACCGTTAGCGCAGTCCAAACCGACCTTGATCCCCTTGAAGGAGAACAGACCCAGACTGATCAGGTAGCCGATATAGCGGTTACGGCCGGAAACATAGTCCACAGTACAGCCAATTTGATTCCGGGTGCCGTAGGGCAGTTCGGTCCAGGTCTTTCCGAACAGCTCCAGCCTGCCATCCAGATAATCCTCTACCAGAGCGATGGTCTCCTCGTCCATTTTCTCACCCATGCGGTTCAAAAGCTTGATGCCGTTGTCGTAGTAGGGGTTATGGCTGGCGGAGATCATAATACCGCAGTCAAATTCATCCACCCGGGTTACATAGGCAACGGAGGGTGTGGTGGTCACGTGGAGCATGTAGGCATCTGCACCGGAAGCAGTCAGTCCGGCAACCAGCGTATACTCAAACATATAGCTGGAGCGGCGGGGGTCCTTGCCGATGACAATGCGTGCCGGTTCCTCAGAGCCTGCGCGGCGTTTCAGTTCTCCGAAATACCAGCCCAGAAAGCGGCCGACCTTATAAGCGTGGTCTGCGGTCAGATTTACATTGGCTTCGCCCCGGAAGCCGTCGGTTCCAAAATATTTACCCATAGGAAACTCCTTTACTTTTTCGGCACAACTGCGCCGCTGTTTTTATAAATACTGTTTTCCGGAATCACACCCCGGACGCTGCTCAGAGGATAGACGTTGCTGCTTCGCCCGATGACAGTGCCGGGGTTTAGCACGCTGTTGCAGCCGACTTCCACGAAGTCACCCAGCAACGCACCTACTTTTTTCATACCTGTGGGAATCGCCTGCTGACCGTGGATTACCACAAGGGTTTTGTCGGACTTGACATTGGAGGTGATAGAGCCTGCGCCCATGTGGGATTTATAGCCGAGGATGCTGTCGCCCACATAGTTGTAGTGAGGCACCTGCACATTGTCAAAGAGGATCACGTTTTTTAGTTCCACAGAGTTGCCTACCACGCAGTTTTCTCCCACCAGTGCCGAACCCCGGACAAAGGCACCGTGGCGCACCTCGGTGTTGGCTCCGATGATACAGGGTGCGCCCAGAAATGCGGTGGGGGCGACCTTTGCGGTGTTGTGCACCCAAACCTGGGGGCTGACCTGCGTGTAATCTGCGCCCAAGGCACTGCCGATAGCAAGAACCGTGTCCTTAATTCCTTTCAGCGCCTCCCAAGGGTAGGTGAACTGAGATAAATAATCGCTTGCCAGTGTATGGGACAGGTCATATAGCTGTGAGATGGTATACATAGCACACACTTCCTTTAATATAGTTGAAATTGGTAAAAAAATAATTGTATTTAATACATTTTCATTGTAGCACAAAAAACGGCAAGAATCAACCCCGAGTTTTTGGTAATACAATATGTGCGGGTGTACTTGCCTGTTTAATTTGCTTTTACTTATATTCTATTCACCAAACCGGGCGCGGTTGTGCTGCTTGATACCCAGATAAGGGCATTTTCCGTCAAGCCCCCAAATCCCACTCCGGAGTAGAGGCAAAAGAATATCTGTACCCGGGGGACTCGGGCAGTCTTGACATTCCCCTGGCAAGTTGTATAATAAAAATAGATTAGTATAATTAAGGAGTGATTTCCATGGTGTATCATATGACCGTTGCAGGTTTGGAACGGGATTTGCCTATTTGCAAGGTGACAGACTCTTTGTACATTGCCGGTTTTGTGATTTTTGGCGACCAGGAGCTGACGGTGGCCTGTGCCCGGGAGCTTCTGAAAAAAGCACCGGAGTATGACTATCTCATTACCGCTGAGGCCAAGGGAATCCCGTTGGCCCACGAAATGGCTCGCCAGACCGGCGCTAAGAAGTATTTTTTGGCCCGGAAAGGCCCGAAGCTGTACATGTCCGGGGTGTTTGAGTCCACGGTTAAGTCCATCACCACCGCCAAGGAGCAGAAGCTGTATCTGGATACTGCCGATGCAGAGCTGATAAAGGGAAAACGGATTCTGATTGTGGATGATGTGATTTCTACCGGTGAGAGTCTGACAGCGCTGGAAGCGCTGGTAGAGAAGGCCGGCGGCAAGGTTGTGGGCCGGATGGCAGTATTGGCTGAGGGAGATGCCCAGGAACGTCCGGACTTGATTTATTTGGAAAAGCTGCCCCTGTTCCACCCCGACGGTACCATTATGGAAGATTAAGTATCAGCGGCACCGCAAAAACTGCGGCGCCGCTTTTTAGGGAGTCACAATGGAAAGAACAGACAATTACATTTTGCAGACGCAGGCGGCCCAGCGGCGGTTTTTGACCTATGACCAGGATAAAATCATCACAAAATTCTGTCTGCCTTATGATGCGAAGTATCTTTATCCCACCATGCTGCACAGGCGCTATCGGCTGGACCGGCATACAGGCGCGCTTGCGGTAGAGACGGAGAATGGGTGGCAGGATGCCAACCGGTTCAACCCGGTGATGACGCTGCTGGATATGCTTTGCGACAGCGCGGATAACCGGTATCTCACCGGACGCTGGAAAGCCATGCAGGATTTTGGCCTTATGTTTCACCGGAATCTGTTGGAGGACCGCCGCGACCCGGTGGCAGAGGAGATTGACAGGCATCCGCAGATATTCCGGGCGGCTTGTGAGGCACTGGGCGGCACGCCCATTCCCGGCGGGGACATCGCCTATGCCATAGAGTTATTTGATAATCTGGCAATCGGTCTGCGGTTTTGGCATGGGGATGGGGAATTTGCACCCCGTTTGCGCTATTATTGGGATGAAAACGCCCTGCGGTACATTCGCTATGAGACCATGTACTACGCAGTTTCTCTGCTGCAGACACAATTGCGGGAGCAGAGTTTACTTTTGGGGCAAGGTGTGCTAAAATAATCAAAACGCTTACTTCGGAGTTGAGGAGATTGAATCACGACAATAGTTATGCGGCCATTGATTTGGATGCCCTGTCTGCAAATTTCCGGGCCATCCGGGAAAAGGCCGGTGTGCCGGTGATGGCGATTGTCAAGGCCAACGCCTACGGACACGGTGCTGTTCAGGTAGCCCGCCATTTGCAGGATGCGTGTGCCTTTTTCGGTGTCTCTTCCATACAGGAGGCGCTGGAACTGCGGCATGCGGGGCTGACAAAACCCATTTTGATTTTGGGAGCTACGCCCACGGCTATGTTTGCCACTGCCATCCGGGAGGGAATCCGTCCGACGATTTTCCGCTATGAGGATGCCCAGGCGTTGTCTGATGAAGCGGTAAAGCAGGGCGTTCAGGCACCGTTTCACATTGCGGTGGATACAGGAATGAGCCGTATCGGCTTTCAGGTCGCTGAGCAAGCTGCGGATATCTGCGCCCGCATTGCAAAGCTGCCCGGACTTGTCTGCGAGGGACTGTTCAGCCATTTCGCCACTGCCGACTGTGCCGACTTGACCCGGGCCCGCAGACAAGCGGAGCTGTTTGACCGGTTTGATGCCATGCTCCGCAGCAGAGGGGTAGCGGTGGCCATCCGGCATTTGGATAACTCTGCGGGACTGATGAATTTCACGAGCCATTATGAGATGGTTCGCTCCGGCATCATCACCTATGGACTCTACCCCAGCGATGAGGTTTCTCCGCAGCTACTGAAGCTGGAGCCGGTGCTCAGCTGGTATAGCCGGATCACCCATATCAAGCAGTTGGAACCGGGACGGGAAATCAGCTACGGCGGCACGTTTGTGACCGACAGGCCTACTCTAGTGGCAACGGTTGCGGTGGGCTATGCCGATGGTTACCGAAGAAACTTAAGCGGCAGGTTTTATGTGTTGATTCGGGGCAAGCGCGCTCCGATTTTGGGACGGGTCTGCATGGATATGATGATGGTGGATGTGACGGACATCCCTGGGGTAACACTGCATGACCGGGTGACTTTGATCGGACGCGACGGTGACAGCGTGATTACTGTGGAGGAAATTGCAGCCTGTGGCGATTCCTTTAATTATGAGTTTGTCTGCGGCATTGGACACCGGGTTCCCCGGGTCTATTACCGGAACGGGCAAATTGTCTATACGGATCATTATCTGCTGGACAATTATACCGGCAGTCAAACATAAGCAAAACAGCATCCCCATACGGCTTTGCGGCTGTATGGGGATGCTTTGTATATGTATTTTTGCAGGATTTTAGTAATTTTCGGCGTGGACTTCAAAGTAACTCTGGGGATGGTTGCAGGTGGGGCAAACTTCCGGTGCGTTAGTGCCCACAATCAGGTGACCGCAGTTGCGGCACTCCCATACCTTTACGTCGCTCTTGGCAAAGACCTGGGCGGTTTCTACGTTTTTCAGCAGCGCGCGGTAACGCTCTTCGTGGTGGCGCTCAATCTCAGCGACCAGACGGAATCTGGCGGCCAATTCGGGGAAGCCCTCTTCCTCTGCGGTCTTGGCAAAGCCGTCGTACATGTCAGTCCATTCGTAGTTTTCGCCCTCGGCTGCGTGCAGCAGGTTTTCGGCGGTGTCGCCGATGCCGTTGAGCTCCTTGAACCACAGCTTTGCGTGCTCTTTCTCGTTGTCAGCAGTCTTTAGAAACAGCGCAGCGATCTGCTCAAAGCCCTCTTTTTTTGCCTTGGAAGCAAAATAGGTATACTTGTTTCTTGCCTGGGATTCTCCGGCGAAGGCAGCTTCCAGGTTCTTTTCGGTCTGGGTTCCGGCGTATTTGTTAGCCATAGTAAAATCCTCCTTTAGGTTATTCTTTTTTTACTATAGCACACATTTATTCCTTTGACTAGCCTAATTCAGCAAAAAAATACCCAAATTTAGATATCCCGCAAAGGTTACCCACAGAATGTATGGCAGCAGCAAGTCTCCCGCCCGCTCGTCGATGGCGGCAAACTGCCGCATGGTCAGGTAGATGAATATCCAGAGGATTACAAGCACAAAAAAAGCTGACAGGTATAACGAAAAGCGGAAAAAAACAATGGGCCAGAGAAAATTAAAAAACAGCTGTATGGCATATAATATCAGCGCGCGGCGGGTCAGTGCTGGGTCTTTCCCGGCGGTATACACCCGATAGGAGGCGTACCCCATTAGAAGATACAGAATCGTCCAGACAATAGGAAACAGCCAGCCCGGTGGTGACAGCGGCGGTTGGTTGAGGACTGGGTAGTCCGACATCCCACCGGACAGCAGTGTTGCCAGACCTCCTACTGCCAAGGGGATTCCGAGACTTATCAGCAGTGGTTTTAATTGCAGTTTCATATACATCCCTCCTGAAAATACTGTATCAAATCCGAAAAGGGCTTATCCATCGAAAAAAGGGTTGCTATGATATGGGGTTATTGATATAATATAATAAATTCAGAAAGGTGGTTTTTCTATGAAGTCTAAAGTTTATTTTTCCCGTTGCATCACGCCTGCCTCCGTTCTAAAGCTCTATCGGCTTCTGGATGTGGAGCTGCCTGGTAATGTTGCCATCAAGGTGCATTCCGGTGAGCCCGGAAACCAGAATTTCCTGCGCCCGGCGTTTTGGAAGGATATTGTAGACTACGTGGGCGGTACGATTGTGGAATGTAATACTGCCTATGAGGGCAACAGAAACACCACCGAGCGGCATATTGCCACCTTTAAAAAACACGGTTGGAGCGACATGTACACTGTGGATCTGCTGGATGCCCAGGGCCCGGATATGGTACTGGATATTCCCCAGGGCAAGCGTATCCAAAAGAACTATGTGGGTAAGGATTTGAAAAATTACCAGAGCACACTGGTGCTCTCCCACTTCAAGGGTCATCCCATGGGCGGATACGGCGGCGCACTGAAGCAGCTGTCCATCGGCTTTGCCTCCTCCTACGGCAAGGGCTATATCCATGGTGTGGGCGACCCCGCCAGATTCTGGGATCGGGAGCAGGATGCTTTCCTGGAAGCCATGGCAGATGCTGCCTGGTCGATTGCTGACTATTTTGGCGGCAACGCAGCTTATATCAATGTAATGAAGAACATGAGTGTGGACTGTGACTGCTGCGACGTTGCCGAGGACCCCTGCATGGCTGATATCGGCATACTGGCGAGTCTGGATCCGGTGGCCATTGACAAGGCCTGTCTGGATTTGGTATACGCCTCCGACGATCCGGGCAGAAATCACCTGCTGGAGCGGATCGAAAGCCGTAACGGTGTGCATACCATCGATATGGCTGTGGCGCTGGGCATTGGCTCCGATGAATATGAACTGATTGAAATTGCGTAAACAGTGCCCCTCCCTTTATGGGGAGGGGTTTTGGCATATTCCACGATAGCCGGATAATACTATCCCATACAGGAAATGAAGTTAGGAGTGGTATCCATGGGAAAATGCAAGGGCTGTTCCGGCTCCTGCAGCGGTTGCGGCGGCTGTGGCGGAACCTTGATGGTCAGCGCGGGAGAGCTTCGGATGCTGCAGCAATTGGGGCAAATTCCTTTTCTTCCGGTTGCCCGTTTGGCAGATGATATGACCCCGGTGTACCGGGAGGACAGTGACTATTCCCAGGCAGAATACAGCGTCATTTTGCAGCTTCTGGAAAAGAAAGGGCTTATCAGCATTGATTACGACAAGCCTCTCACAGGATTCCCAATGTCGGCTTACCGGGAATTTCCGGTGCATGGCAGCTTCGCGCTTACCGCCCGGGGGCAGCAGGTGCTGGAAATGCTGGAGATCCAGGGCATTGACTAAAAGCGATATCATAAAAAACACAGGGGACGGCATCGGCCGTCCCTCATGTGTTCTAATGGGGTTGTATACCCTGTAACGATGCCTCCAGCTGCGCCAGCTGGACATCGGACAGACCGGAATAGTTGACTACCAGGCAGTGTTCTGCCGTTTCCGGTACCGGGCCGTGGTAATAGCTGCTCAGGCAGCGTATCTGTATGCCCATTTCCTGACAGCGGGCGGTCAACGCGGTATCAGAAAGGGTAGTGTCCACCTTTACCAGAAAATGCAGGCCTGCATTTTCTTCCAAAATGGTCAGCCTATGGGCAAACGGACACCCGGCAATGGCGGCAAGCACCCGGTCTCTGCGGGATTTATAGAATTTGCGCATCCGGTTGATGTGCTTTTCAAAATGGCCGCGGTTTAAAAACCGCGCCAGCGCATACTGCTCAAAGCTGGGAACAGTGCAGCTGTAAAAGCCCAGCTTGCTTTTAAACTGCGCCATGAGCACTGGCGGCAACACCATATAGCTGATACGGATGGAGGGGGCCAGGGTTTTGGAGAAGGTGTTCATGTAAATCACCTTTCCGTCCCCGTCCAGCGACTGCATGGTGGGCATGGGGTGGGCGGCGAAGCGGAACTCACTGTCGTAATCGTCCTCGATGATCCAGCGGTCGGGCCATTCTTTTGCCCAGCCCAGCAGCTCCAGCCGCCGGGCAAGGGGGGTTACCCGTCCGGTGGGGAAGTGGTGAGAGGGGGAAATGTGTAAAACCTGAGCATCTGCCAGTGCGGCAGGGTCTACACCCCTGTCATCCAGCGGCGCGCCGATACACCGGGCACCGGCAGCGGCGTATATTTTTCGGATTTTTCCATACCCCGGTTCTTCCACAGCATACAGCTTATCCTGCCCCAGCAACTGAATCAGCAGGTTATACAAAAAGTCCGTACCCGCGCCGATGAGGATATGCTCCGGGGAGACTTGCATTCCCCGAAATTCTGCCAGATGCCGGGCAATAGCCAGCCGCAACTCTAAAAGGCCCTGATTGTGCAATGGCAGCAGCAGACGCTCCCCCAAATCCAGCATAACCTCCCGCTGCAGCCGGCTCCAAACAGAAAAGGGGAATTGGGCGGGGCCGTTTTGGGTCAAATCTGTACCATTGGCTTGAATTTCCTTGGGAATTTCCCAGGCAACCGCAGCCGGCTCGATCCGCTCCACCGCCTCTACAAAATACCCAACCTTTTCCCGGGAACAGATATAGCCCTCTGACAGCAGCTGGCTATAGGCAGTCTCCACAGTGATTTTGCTCACCTTTAGGTTGGCGCAAAGGGTTCTCTTGGAGGGCAGCTTTTGCCCGGGAACCAGCTTTCCGGAGAGAATATCCCCCCGGATGCAGCGGTACAGGGTCTCATATAAAGGGACACCGGGGCTTTTTTTCAGTTCATAGGTTAGCATCCTTCTGTGCCCTCCGCTTCTGAATCCACAGGTACACAGCGTCGCCCAAATCAAAGAGCCGCTGCATGGCAAAAAACACCGTGGGGGTCATAATCAGCAATGTCAGCATGACAAGCTGGGTCTCGATACTGCCGGTGTACAGCTCGAACAGATTGCCCAGAACGGTGAAGCAGCCAAATAGTGCTGCCAGCATCAGCCACCAGATAAGCCGGCGGAATTTGTCGAAGGGCTTACATACCTGGTACAGCACCAAAAGCCCTACCACGGCCAAAATGGCAGTGCATACCGTCTGAATCGGCTCAAAGGGCAAAGAGAAGATTTCCATAAAGGCCTGGGCCATCAGCACAGCAAAAATGTTGGTAAGTCCTCCGGGAAAAGCGCGGCGGAACACCCCTGCCAGAAAACGGCCTTGTACCCGCTCGTAATTGGGCTCCATTGCCAGAAAGAAAGAGGGCACGCCGATGGTCAAGGCAGAAATAATGCTCAGGTGCAGCGGTGCCAACGGATACGGCCAGTTGGTAAAGAGGGTGATGATGGAAAGGGCCAGAGAGAAAATATTTTTTACCAGAAACAGTGTCGCCGCCCGTTGTATATTGTTAATCACCCGGCGGCCCTCTCCCACAATGTGGGGCATTGCCGCAAAATCAGAATCCAGCAGCACCAGCCGTGCCACCTGGGTAGCTGCCTGGGCACCGCTGTACATGGCAATGCCGCAGTCGGCCTCTTTCATGGCAAGTACATCGTTTACGCCGTCGCCGGTCATGGCTACGGTGTGTTTTTTCGCTTTCAGAGCCAGAATCAGCTGCTTTTTCTTATCCGGTGTTACTCGCCCGAAAACAGCATACCGCTCTGCGGCATCCAGAAAATCTGCCTCAGTCTCCAGCGTACCGGCATCGATGTAGCTTTCGGCGTTGGCAATTCCCGCCCGCTGGGCTACTTGAGATACTGTGGCGGGATTGTCTCCGGAAATTACCTTTATGGTAACGCCCTGCTGGGCAAAATAGGCAAATGTCTCCGGGGCAGTCTCACGGATGCGGCTGGTCAGCAGTACCAGCGCCAGCGGCGTAACGGCATCCGGGTTTGTCTTTTCGGGCAGCGCCCCTGCATATTTGGCAATCAGCAGCACCCGGTAGCCGGTGGCAGACCAGGACTCTACCTGCTCCCGCAGTTCGCTGTACCGGCTGCCCAGAATAAACTCCGGAGCACCGGCCAAAAAGCTCCCTTGGCTCTCAAATTCTCCGCCGGCCCATTTGGTATCGGAATTAAAGGGCACGTACCGGCTGCATACCCAGTCCGTCTGCCCGCAAAACACCTCCTGCAGCGCCCGGCCGGTGTCGTTTTCCGGTTCCCGGGTGCCATACAGGGCGGTAAGGACGGTCTCTAAGTACTCAGGCGGGTCCTGGGTCAGCGGCACAATGTTGCCCACTTCCATGGCGGGCTCCGTGATAGTGCCGGTTTTGTCCACACACAGCACATCCACCCGGGCCAGCGTCTCGATACAGTTCATATCCTGCACCAGCACCCGGTGCTTGGATAGCTTCAGGGCAGAAGCTGCCATGGCAACGCTGGTCAGCAGATACAGTCCCTCAGGAATCATGCCCACCAGCGCCGCAACCGTCGCCTCGGCACTGCCCTGAAGGCCCAGCTTCAGCACCGCAAATTCCTGGTAAAACAGCACCAGGCCAATGGGAATCAGGGCGAAACCCACCACCTGAATCAGCCGGTCCAGAGATTTCATCATTTCTGATTTGGTTGCCTTAGGGTCTTTTTTTGCCTCCAGTGCCAGCCGGGCGGCAAAGGCATTGTCGCCTACCTGGGTCAGCTGGGCGCAGCCTCGGCCTGCTACCACAAAGCTGCCGGATTTCAGACTGTCTCCGGGCTGCTTTTGAACAGCGTCTGCCTCGCCGGTGATCAGCGATTCATTTACCTGCACACTGCCGCTGCGCAGAATCGCGTCGGCGCAAATCTGGTCGCCGGCGGCAAATTCCACAAGGTCGTCCTGCACTAACAAATCGGAGCGGACGGTTGTCCACTGGCCATCCCGCAGGGTCTTTACCGTCTGCGCAGCCACCAGCGTCAGCTTATCCACCGCACGCTTGGCACGGATTTCCTGTACGCAGCCAATAACGGTATTGATTACCACGATAACCATAAAGGTCATATTCATAACAGACGAGCCGCTTAAGAGCAAAAATACCGCCAGCGCAATAAACACCAGATTGAAAAAGGTAAGGCAGTTGCGGAGGATAATCTCCCCCTCCGTGCGGCCCTGTTTTGCGGTGACACGATTGCTAAGACCCTGGGCCATGCGCTGGTCTACCTGCGCCTGGGAAAGTCCACTGCTGCATTCTGCTGAAAATTCTTTCATTGCGCAGCCTCCTGAGTTCGAGAAGTTGGGAATCCGTTTCTGCGGTCATAGAGGAGCAGCAGGCTGCCGTCTGCCACGGAAACGGTTGCCGGTGTGCCCGTGAAATGATTACTTACACCTAAGGGGAATCCGGCGGTGAGGGTGGCGTTTTCAAGGGGATACTGCAGGCCAGTCAGCGTCACGCCCCGGGCATCAGCGCCCATGCAGAAAACCGACAGGATTCCGGATGCCTCTTTCGGGAAAGTAAGCTTTCCGTTTTTAACCACGGTCACCATGTACTGCTCGCCAATGAGATAACCATGGGCACCCCGGTCTGCCAGAAACTGCAAGGTCTGAAAATTGGCAATGGTGTGGTCCAGCCGCGGGCCGTCCAGACTGCCGTAAAGCAAAAACCGTTTATATCCCAATTGCAAACCCTGCCGCACAGCCAGCATGGAATCGGTATCATCCTTTTCCACGGGGAACAGGGTACTGTCTGCCGGTACGTAACCCAGGGAATCAAAATCCCCGAGAATCCCATCCGGCGTCAACCCCAGCTTCTGCAAATGGCGTAGGCCGCCGTCAGCGGCCAACAGAAAATCCCTGTCACCCACAGGCTCTGCCAAACCGTCAAAATTGCCTGCACAGAATATCACACAGCTTTCCAAGAAATCACCCCGTTTTCCCTGTTTTCCTTATTCTAGCACACTCCAACAAAAAACAAAACCCCCCAGAGCCTTAACATTTCGTTAAAGTTGTCCTGGGAGGTGTAAAAAAAGCGATAAATGGCAAAAGCCGCAGGTTCATACCCGCGGCATCGCCAGAAAAGAGGAAAGGAAAAGAAAAAATGAGAAATTGAATCTTAGTAACTATATAGTAATCTATATTTGTGAATAAATTAAGTGTCTAAATTTTAAGCTTTTATGAAGTTTTAAAAAAGATTCTCTTTTTGGCAAGTTTTTTCTGCTTGCCATTTGACGAAGCGGCAAAAATAGGGTATGATATTTTCGTGGAGGAATTTGCCATGGAACTGACCTGCCCCCTTTGCAATGAGCCCCTTACGAGACACGAACGGGTCTGCCGTTGCCCCAACCGTCATAGCTTCGATATTGCACGGCAAGGTTATGTAAACCTGCTGACAGTACAGCAAAAGCATTCCCTGCACCCAGGAGATACCCGGGAACAGGTGCTCTCACGGCGGGAATTTTTGGAGGGTGGCTTTTATGCCCCTATCCGGGACGCCCTGTGTGATTTGGCAAAGGCCGCGCATGGCCCTATTTTGGATGTGGGCTGTGGCGAGGGGTATTACAGCGCCTATCTGGCACAGGCCTTGGGTGCGGCACTTACAGGTCTGGATATTTCCAAGGAAGCAGTACGCTTTGCTGCGGCAAAATACAAAAACGCCACATGGCTGTGCGCCTCTGCTGCGCATCTGCCGGTACAGGCCGGGTCTGTGGGGATTCTTACCAGCCTGTTTGCCTTGACGGTTCCAGCGGAATTCCACAGAGTATTGATGCCGGACGGTGTCTTTATTCAGGCATTGGCAGCAGAGGATCATCTGCTGGAACTGAAGAAGATTATTTATCCCACCCTGACCCACAAAGAGAAGTTTACCACCCCGGACGTGCCGGGATTCCGGCTTGAGAAAAGCGTGCCGGTGCGGTTTACCTTTACCGTCCAGGGGCAGCAGGTGATGAATCTTCTGTCCATGACGCCCCATGTCTACCGCATTGGCAGGGAGGGCGCGGAGGCGCTGCGAAACACCCAAAGTCTTACAGACACAGCCAGCTGTGTGCTGAACTTATATAGGAGAACAGAATGTTAAATAAATTGCAGGCGGTGGAAAGCCGCTTTGAAGAACTGTGCGCCCGTTCGGAGCAGCCGGATTTTTACAATGACCCCAAAAAGGCCGCCGCCATTCTGCGGGAGCGCAATGACTTAGAGCCGATTATTGAGGCCTACCGGGCTTACCGGCAGGCCGAACAGGATATGAAGGATGCCCAGGAGCTGATGGCAGACCCGGAGATGAAGGAACTGTGCCAGCAGACCTACCAGGAGGCCAAGGAAACCATGGAGGAGCTGCACAGCCGGCTGCAAATTCTGCTGCTGCCCAAAGACCCCAACGATGACAAGAGTGTTATCGTGGAGATTCGGGGCGGTGTGGGCGGTGAGGAGAGCGCCCTGTTTGCCCACAGCCTGTTTCGGATGTACTCCATGTATGCCGCCAAAATGGGCTGGAGCGTGGAAATGATGAATTATAACGACACGGAATTGGGCGGTGTGAAGGAAGCTGACTTTATCATCAACGGCCGGGGCGCCTACTCCCGTCTGAAATATGAGTCCGGTGTCCACCGGGTGCAGCGGGTGCCGGAAACAGAATCCGGCGGCCGGGTTCATACCTCCACCGCCACAGTGGCGGTACTGCCGGAGATGGAAGAGGTGGATGTCCAGATAAACCCCGCTGACATTGAGATGCAGGTGTACCGCGCGTCCGGTGCCGGCGGCCAGCACGTGAACAAAACCTCCTCCGCTGTGCGGCTCATCCACAAGCCCAGCGGCATTGTGGTGGCCTGCCAGGAGGAGCGCAGTCAGGTACAGAACCGGGAAAAATGTATGCGGATGCTGGCCTCCAAGCTCTATGAGATTGAGCAGGAAAAGCTGGACGCCCAGGTGACCGGCATGCGCCGCTCACAGGTGGGAACCGGCATGCGCAACGAGCGCATCCGCACCTATAATTTCCCCCAGGGCCGGGTAACCGACCATCGGATCGGACTGACCTTATACAAAATCGACCAGGTGATGGACGGTGCCATCGACGAGATCATCGATGCCCTTGCCACTGCCGATCAGGCCGAGAAGTTGAAAAACGCCCAGTAAGCCAGCGGTTTTGTATTGGCAAATTGACAGCAGTATTTTCCAAAAGGAAGAATCGTTATGATATTTGAAACCCACAGCCCGGAGCAGACGGAACGCGTCGGCGCGGCGCTGGCAGAACAACTGGAGCCCGGCACGGTGATTGCCTACCGGGGAGATTTGGGCGCGGGAAAGACCGCCTTTACCAGAGGTCTGGCAAGGGGGCTTGGTGCCGGCGAACCGGTGACCAGCCCTACCTACACCATTGTAAATGAATACCTGTCCGGGCGGATGCCCCTGTTCCACTTTGATATGTACCGGCTTTCCTCTGCTGATGATTTGTTTGACATCGGCTGGGATGACTATTTGGAGCGGGGCGGCGTGTGCGCCGTGGAGTGGAGCGAGAATGTAGAGGATGCGCTGGAAGACCCCGTTTGGGTTACCATCGAAAAGCTGGGGGAAAATTCCCGGCGCATTACCGTCACAGGAGGGGACATCCATGATTTTAGCCTTTGAGACCTCAGCAAAAGCCGCCTCCGTGGCACTGCTGGAAAGGGGCAGGCTTCTGGGTGAGAGTTTCCAGAATACAGGACTGACTCACAGCCAAACGCTCATGTCCATGGCAGAAAATCTGCTGGCTACTTGCGGTAAAACCCCACAGCAGGTGGATGCGGTGGCGGTTGCCGCCGGCCCGGGAAGCTTTACCGGCGTACGCATTGGCGTTGCCGCCGCCAAGGGCTTTGCCTGGGGCCGGGAGATTCCCTGCTACGGTGTGTCCACCCTGGAAGCAATGGCAGAGAGCTTAGGTGTTTGGCAAGGCTATGTAGTGCCGACTATGGACGCCCGCCGCAGCCAGACCTATACGGCTCTGTTTCACGCAGAGGAGGGTAAGCTGACCCGGATTATGGAGGACTGCGCCATTTCCTTTGAAGAATTAGGCCAAGCGCTGAAAAATTGCAAAGAACCGATTTTTTTGGTTGGTGATGGAGCAGTTTTGTGCTATAATACATTGTTAGAAGCGGTACCCGGTTTGGTGCTGCCGCCCGAGCACCGCCGCCACCAGCGTGCGGCAGGGGTTGCCCTGATTGCGGAGGCCATGATGGACGCCGGCAGACCCGGAGACGGCGCAAGCCTTGTACCCAACTATTTAAGACTCTCCCAGGCAGAGCGGGAAAAGCTTGCCCGGGAAAACAGATAAAAAGGAGACTTTTCAAATGGGTATTGTACATGAGTTAAACCATCCCCTAATTCAGCATAAGCTGGCGATCCTGCGGAATGAGCAAACCGGCGTTAAGGAGTTCCGTGAGTTGGTCAGCGAGATTGCCGGCCTGATGTGTTATGAGGCCACCCGCAACCTGCCTACGGAGGAGGTAGAAGTGCAGACCCCCGTGGCACTGGCCAAGTGCCGGATGCTTGCCGGCAAAAAGCTGGCTATCATCCCCATTCTCCGCGCAGGCCTCGGCATGGTAGACTCCATGCTGGATATGATTCCCTCCGCTAAGGTGGGGCACATCGGCCTGTACCGGGATCCCGAGACCCACTTGCCTGTGGAGTACTACTGCAAGCTGCCTGAGGACATCGGTAACCGTCAGGTATATGTGGTGGACCCCATGCTGGCTACCGGCGGCAGTGCCATTGCTGCCATTGACTTTTTGAAGGGTCACGGCTGCAAGCAGATCATCATGATGAACATCATCGGCTGCCCTGAGGGCGTGAAGGCCGTGCAGGAGGCACATCCGGACGTGGACATTTATGTGGCTGCCATTGACGAAAAGCTCAATGAGCACGCTTATATTATCCCCGGTCTGGGCGATGCCGGCGACCGTATTTTTGGTACCAAGTAATCACCACAAAAAATGTGACCGATATAAGAAACCCGGAGCATAATTGCTCCGGGTTTTTTCATTCCGCTTGGAAATCTGCAAGGATACCCTCAAAAAGCGCATCCGGCGCCAGCCGGAACTGCCGGCACATTCTCACCAGAACCTCCACGGATAACCGCCCGGGAAGAGAAAGGGTTTCCAGTTGATTTAAACTGGGCAGGCTGATGCCCAAAAGCTGCGCCATCCGTTTTTTGGAGATGCCGTAATACCTGCGGATGTTGATGAGATTCTGCATAAAGTTGTTTAGCTGTCCCTCGTTTCTTGTGATTGTCTCCAAGTATATCACTCCAATTCGATATAGTCTATAAAACGATTATAGTCTATATAAGGATTATTGTCAAGTAGTGGGGTACAAAATATAATTAAAACCGGGGTGATATTGTGATTTCTTATGAACCGTTTTTTCGGACACTGCAAGTGAAAAATATTTCAACCTATAAGCTTATTCGTGAATACGGTGTTGGAGGAGGCTTACTTGACCGACTGAAACACAACAAGCCAATCACAACCACAACAATCAATGATTTGTGTAAAATTCTGGATTGTAAAGTTGAAGATATAATCATTTATCAAAAAGACTAGCGTCCGATGCTTGCAGATAATAACGGACTCCATATGCATCACCACCCCGTCCTGCCGGACGGGGCGGTGATGCTGTAAAGCAGATATTTTGTAAGGGAGCCGAACCTATACGGTGCGGATGTCAATGGTGCTGTTTATCGGTTAGTGGTCATGGCAGTTGCAGGTATCCCCACCGCTGCAAGAGCCACCGCAAGAGCATCCGGCACCTTTGCTTTCCGGGCAGCTGCAGCCACTGGGGCATCCGATACACTTCCTGCCACTCTTTTTTGCCTTGACTACATAATAAATGGCAAAGCCCACCACAAGGGCAATGATGCCAATGGGAATCAAATCTTTCATAGGATGCCTCCGTCCTTTTATTTTTTGCCGGTCAGAGCGTACTGAGACTCCAATTCTTTGTTAGTCTTATGGATTAAAGCGGTGATGACAGCCACAAACCCAATCACAGCAATCAGACCGCCTAAGAAACCGGCACCGACGGAACCTGTGGTAATGAGGGTGCCAATCTGGAATACTAGGAAGCCAACCGTAAAGCCCACACCCAGTTGGAGGGCAATGCCGCCCCACAGCCACTTGCCGCTCTTCATTTCAGAGTTCATAGCGCCAATGGCGGCAAAGCAGGGAGGTGTGTACAGATTAAACATCAGGTAAGCCAGCGCGGCGGCCTTGGTAATGGCAAAGGTAGCGGCAACCTGGGCACCTGCGCCCTCGAGCATTTCCAGTTCTTCCAGATTGAACAGGCCGGAGATGCCGAAGCAGACAGCCAGAGTACCGACCACATTTTCCTTGGCGATGAAGCCGGTGACCGCTGCAGCAGCCAGCTGCCAGGACAGCACACCCACAACGGGAACCAGCAGATAGGCTACCGGATTGGCAATGGTTGCCAGGATAGAGGTTGCCTCCATGCCTTCCTCTACCAGCTGGAAGGACCAGTTGAAGGACTGCATGATCTGCACAGCGGTGTTGCACAGCAGAATGATGGTAGCGGCCTTTACAATGTAAGCCCAGCCACGGCTGCACATAGAGGTAAATGCTCTCCACAGAGAGGGGATCTTGTACTCGGGCAGCTCTATGATGAAGAAAGACTTCCGCGACTTGTGTCCGGCAATTTTGTTGACCAGCAGAGCGCCCAGGAAAATCAGCACGATGCCCACAGCGTACATGGTGAAGCTAACCCAGCCGGCGTTGTCAAAGAAGGCACCGCCAAACAATGCAATCACAGGAATCTTGGCGCCACAGGGCATGAAGGGGGCCAGCATAGCGGTAGCACGGCGCTCCCGCTCATTGCGGATGGTGCGGGATGCCATAACACCGGGAATGGCGCAGCCAATGCCAATGACAAAGGGAATGACAGATTTACCGGACAGGCCCACCTTCTTAAAGATGGGATCCAGCACCACGGAAACACGTGCCATATAGCCGCAGTCTTCCAGCAGGGCAATGAGGAAGTACATAACCATGACCAGAGGCAGGAAGCCCCCCACGGCGCCCACACCACCGATGATACCATCAACAATCAGGGAACTGAGGAAGGGACTGGAATTTTCCATCCAACCGGCAGCAATTTCCATAAAGCTCTCAATCCAGCCGACCAACAGATCTGCGATCATGGGGCCCACCCAAGTTTGAGAAATTTGGAACACCAGATACATCACGAGAGCAAAGATGGGAATGCCCAGCCATTTATTGGTGAGAACCGCGTCGATTCTGTCCTGTGCATTATGATCCTTGGTCAGAATTTTGCGGGTTTCTACCTTGCCGACAATCGTGTTGACGAAATCGAACCGTTTCCGGTCAGCATCGACCACTACCTTTTTGTCAGTCAGATCAATATCGCCCTGTGTATAGGGGGGCTGCTGGCCGTGGCCATAAACACCGACAGCAGTCTGAATCAGCTCTGCCAAACCGTTATTACCGGAAGCGGTGGAAACCGTCTCCACAACGGGACAGCCCAGAGCCTGGGACAGTGCAGACACATTGATTTTGGTGGCCTTCTTTTCGTTGACATCACTCTTATTCAGAGCAACGACCACAGGAACTCCCAGTTCCAACAGCTGGGTCGTAAAGAACAGGCTACGGCTCAGATTGGTGGCATCCACAATGTTGATGATGACATCGGGGTTTTCACCCTTCACATAGGAGCTGGTGATGCTCTCTTCGGAAGTAAAGGGGGACATGGAGTAGGCACCGGGCAGGTCAACTGCAATCAGTTCCTCTGCGCCTGCATAGCTCTTCTTAATGGGACTCATTTTCTTTTCGACAGTCACACCTGCCCAGTTGCCAACTCGCTCGTTACGACCGGTGAGGGCATTGTACATGGTGGTTTTGCCGCTGTTGGGATTGCCGGTTAAAGCAATTCTCATGTTCTCGTTCCTCCTCTTTATAGTTGGTTGGTTATTTAGCAGGCGTTACCTGTTAAATACATTTCAGTTACCTATTGCTAACCGATAGACAAAAAACAATCGGCAGATTGTTTTCGTGAAATAAGCCTTAAATTACGATTGCTTCTGCCAATTGATTATCGATGGTATAACGGCTGTCCTTGATGGAAACTACGCAGCCGCCTTTCAGGTGCGAAATCACGGTAATAGGTTCTCCGCTATAGCAGCCCAGAGAAAACAGAAAAGCATCCATTTCCTCGTCGTCTGTTTCGATGGCACGGATCAGATATTCTTTTCCCACTTCTGCTGTTTTCAGATTCATTCCTTCACCCGATTTCGTAGATATACTGTTCGGTTAGGCTTCGCTAACCGCTGCCTTAAGAAAACAGTTAGACATTGCTAACCTTGAATATAGTATATGCATTTCCTCATTTTGTCAATACTTTTTTTACAAATATTTCGTGGAGAGGGAAATTCTGCGCATTTTGCCCAGAATGGAAGCACTTGATTTTTATATATGTATGTAGTATGATGTAAAAAACCGTGAAGGGAGATTTGCCATGCGTCTGCATCAATCCGGTGAAATGTATCTGGAAACTATTCATATTCTCTCCAGGCAGCAGGCCCGCGTTCGTTCGTTGGATGTTGCTGAATATATGAATTACTCCAAGCCAAGCGTTAGCCGCGCGGTGAAGCTGTTGCGTGCAGGCGGTTTTCTGACTGTGGACAGCGACGGTTTTCTTTT
This sequence comes from Faecousia sp., assembly GCA_045637585.1. Lineage (GTDB taxonomy): Bacteria > Bacillota > Clostridia > Oscillospirales > Oscillospiraceae > Faecousia. The sequence continues at coordinate 72,438 of JAZTZS010000026.1, forward strand.
TTTGACACAGGCTGGTAAGGATATTGCAGAAAAGCTGTACGAACGCCACACACTACTGACAGAAATGCTGGTTCGGTTGGGTGTGGACAGGGAAACCGCTACTGAGGATGCCTGTAAGATTGAGCATGATCTCAGCGATAAATCCTTTGCTGCCATTAAAGAGCATTTTACAAACAACACCTAAGCCGTTATTTTTCCTGCGCATACAGAAGAAATGCTTCCTCTGTATGCGTTTTCTTTATTTTGGGCGGCAGCCATTTCAAATGTGATAACGTTTTATGGTTTGCTTTCATCGCTATTGCCTGCAACCATACGCTTTCTTCTCCGGCTGCTGCTAAAGGCCTTTAGCGGACAGTATTGGCAAAGACGCGGGGCAACATTATAACCGTTCTTGCGAAAGCTTTTATGTAAAAAGTCTTACGGCACAAAAAGTGACACACATCTGCTGAAAATAGCAGATGTGTGTCGCTTTGAGAAGATGAACGGCAAAGCCGCTTGAATTATTTTTCTTCCGGGAAGGTGTACTGGGCCTTATACCGGGCAAACTGCTCAGCGAAGGCTGCGGATTCATGCAGTTCGCCGCTCTTTAGTGCATTGAGATATTCGTGGGCTTCCAGCTTGCCCTCTGCCACCTGCAAAATTTCCACGGCGATATTGGAGCAGTGGTCTGCCATACGCTGATAAGCGGTCAGCATATCCTCCAGAACAAAGCCGTATTCCACTTTGCACAGGCCGTCACGCAGACGGCGCACATGGCGGGACTTAATCTCCCGAACCAAGGCATCCACCACCTGCTCCTGCGGTTCTACCTGAAGCGCAAGCTGCACATCCAACCCTTCATAAGCCATGACGGTGCGGTCTACCACATCCCCAACAGCCTTTTTCAATACTTCCAGCTCGGTCTTTGCCTGGGCGGAGAAATTAATCTGCTTTTCTTCAATCTCCAGTGCGGCCTTGGCAACGGAAGCGGCGTGGTCACCGATCCGCTCCAGATCCGCAATGGTATAGAGCATGATGTTGAGTATCCGGTTATCGGATACAGACAGGTTCTTTTCGGAAAGCTTCACAAGGTAAGTGCCCAGTGCATCCTCATACCGGTCTGTAGCATCCTCCAAGGCGGTCACCCGTTCCCGCTTGGCGGTGTCAAAATTCACCGTCAGATCCATGGCAAGATGCATTGCCTCAGCTGCATCCTTACCCATCCGGCTTGCAATCTCATGGGCGCGCTGCACAGCGACCGCGGGGGTTGCCAGCAGACGCTCGTCCAACAGCACCGGTGTCTGATGAACCGGCTCGGCGGGAACAAACAGATAGGCAAGCTTTACCAACAGTCCGTTCATGGGCATCAGAATGGCCGTTGCACCTACGTTGAAAATGGTGTGGATCACAGCGATGTGCCATGCGCTGGCGCTTTCGCCCAGAAATGTCCAATCAATAAACAGACCCAGCCCGTAGAATACAACGCTGAATATCAGCACACCCACCACGTTGAACAGAAGGTGTACCATGGCGGTACGGCGGGCATTGCGGGTAGCGCCGATGGCACCCATCATGGCGGTAATACAGGTGCCGATATTTTGTCCTAAAATGATGGGAATCGCCGCACCGTAGGTAACTGCGCCGGTCAGGCACAGGCTCTGCAGAATACCAATGGACGCGGAGGAGGACTGGATCAATGCTGTCAGCAGCGCACCGAACAGTATGCCGATAATCGGATTGGAAAAGGATATCATGAGCTGGGCAAACCAAGGCTCATTCTCCAGAAACTCCATGCTGTCGCCCATCAGCTCCATGCCTGTCATCAGCACCAGGAAGCCCAGCATGATAACGCCGATGCCCTTCTTCTTTTCACTTCTCATAAACATGAAAAGAATGATGCCGACAATACCGATCAAGGGTGCTAAAGTAGACGGCTTAAAGAGCTTGACGATAAAACTGCTGCCCTCCAGACCGCTCAGGGACAGAATCCAGGATGTTACAGTGGTGCCGATATTGGAACCCATAATGACACCCACAGCCTGCTTTAGGGTCATAATACCGGAGTTAACAAAACCCACCACCATGACTGTGGTTGCAGAACTGGACTGGATCACAGCTGTCACCGCCATGCCCAGTAAAAATCCTTTAAAAACATTGGAACTCATCTTTGCCAGTATGGTCTGCAGTTTACCGCCAGCCTGCCGTTCCAAGGCTTTTCCCATGGTATCCATACCGAACAGGAACAGGGCCAGACCGCCCAGCAAGGTGATGATGTTGAAAACATAAGTTGACATATAAAATCCCCTTTGAGATAGTATGCGCTTTTCGACAGATTCCATTATAATTTAAATTTTGCACTTTGTAAATACTTTGTATAAGTAAGGTGGACGATAACGGAGCGCAGCAGTCCACTGGACTGTTGCATTTAAATGGGTTTGAGTTCTATATCTGAATACGTACCAAAAGAAAAAAGCCATCCCGGTTGGGATGACTTTTTCTTTGGTGGACGATAACGGACTCGATATACATATTTGCCCCAGGGGGCAAATATAAATGTCCGACTCCGTCGAGCCGTCGCCGGCGGCGCTCACCCGCGCCGCATTTAAATGGGTTCGAGTCCCTCGTTTCTGTAGAATAAAAATACAGACCACCCATCGGGTGGCCTGTATTTTTATTGGTGGACGATAACGGACTCGAACCGCTGACCCTGCGCACGTCAAGCGCATGCTCTACCAGCTGAGCTAATCGTCCAAAGCAGGAGTCATTATAGCCCAGCTTCCGGCATTTGTCAAGCCTTTTTCTGAATTTTTACGGTAAAAGGAATGGTTTTTCTTTTAGCCCTTACCGTAATGGGCCTTCATTTCCTTTTTGGCTGCTTCTACCTCATGCTTCAATTCCCGGGCCGACATCCGCAGCACGCCGCTGCGCAGGGAACTCAGCTGCACCAACGCATCGGAGGTTGCTACCCGAACAGCATAGTTTTTGCCAATTTGGTCGGCCAGCGCTTCGATATAAGCATCCGCAGTCTCGTTTTCCTTGGTGTAGACCACCTGTAAATTGTGAAAATGTGTCTTTTCACCGGGGTTATCCTTGGCCTTGTGGCCGTCAAATACCAGCACCAGCCGGCATTTCCGGAAGCCTGCATAGCTGGAGAGGGTATCCATCAGCTGCCGGCGGGCTGCTTCTAAATCTTCTTTCGCCAGCCGTGCCAGCTCGTCCCAGGCGAAAATGATATTGTAGCCGTCTACGATGATTGCGGTGTCCCGGGGTGGCCGGATGGTGACTTCCTCCCGGATAGAGCGGTTGGCGGGCGCATGATATTGCGGGCGCTTAATAGGACCAAACTCCCGCTCCATAATGGCCTCCAGTTCCTTGTCCTCCGGTTGCAGGTTGCGGGTAATCACCTGAGGCACAGCCGGTTTTTCCTCGTGCCAGCCGCTGTCCAGGTGCATGTAATCCCGCACCTGATTCCATTTCACGGTAAAACCCGCCCCGTGACCGCAGAATACGGAATCCGGGGTGTTCTCCAAATCCGCCTCCGGCTGATAACCCATTTCCGCAACCACGGCTTCCGTGTTGTGGCAGGGGGCATAACCCTGCAGGGTTAGCTGCAGTTGTCCTCTGCCCTGGGAATAGGCAGCCACCTGCGAAGCATAATCTCCCAGCGCCGCAGCCGGCACCAGACCCTTCAGCACGGACATATCGCCCGCCGCTTCCGGAGAATCAAATTCACCGGACATGGTACGGATATCCGTAATGGCCCGTCCAATCTGCTCTGTGGGAAGTGTCAGAACAAAGCGGTACCACGGCTCCAGCAGGACGGATTTTGCCTGCATCAATCCCTGCCGTACAGCCCTGTAGGTAGCCTGACGAAAATCGCCGCCCTCCGTATGCTTAACATGGGCCTTACCCACCAGCAGAGAGATTTTCATATCCGTAATCGGCGAACCGGTGAGCACGCCCAAATGGGCCTTCTCCGACAAATGGGACAGTATCAGTTTTTGATAGCTTGCCTCCAGCACGTCTGTGGAGCAGAGCGTGTCAAACACCAGCCCGCTGCCCTGGGCCAGCGGCTCCAGCAGCAGATGCACCTCGGCATAGTGGCGCAGAGGCTCAAAATGACCAATTCCCTCCACAGGGGTAGCGATGGTCTCCTTGTAGTAAATACGCGGATCCTCCAGGGTGACATCCATGGAAAAACGCTCCGCGACCAAACAGCGGAAAATCTCCAGCTGTACCCGTCCCATAATCTGAACATGTATCTGCTTTAACCGGTCGTTCCACAGCAAATGCAGCTGGGGGTCTTCTTCCTCCAATTGCCGCAGCTTGGGCAGCGCTGTTGCCGGGTCACAGCCCTTGGGCAATGCCACCCGATAGGTCATCACCGGCTCCAGAACCGGGGTGTAGCTGGCGGTTTCCCGTCCCAGACCCTGCCCGGCATAGGTGCCGGACAGTCCGGTGACAGCGCAGATTTGTCCGGGATAGATTTCCTCCGGTGTAGTAAATTTATCGCCGGAATACAGCCGCAGCTGCACAGCCTTTTCTTCTACCGGTTCTCCTTTTTGATTGGTGTAGGGAATTACACCGCGCACGCGCAGATTTCCGCCGGTGAGCTTCAGCCATGTCAGCCGGTTTCCCTGAGCATCCCGGGAAATTTTAAATACCTGTGCGGCAAAATCAGACCCATACGCCGGACTGGGGGTATAGGTGTCCAGGATATCCAAAAGGTCACCCACGCCCTCCAGACGCAAACCAGCACCAAAGCAGCAGGGGAAAAGGCGTCGGCAGCTTATCATTTCCCGCAGATTTGCCTGTGTGACGGTGCCGGTTTCCAGATAGGTCTCCAGCAGGGCTTCGTCGCACATGGCGGCACTTTCCGCAATTTGTTCATAAGGTGCTGTAAAATCCATGCAGCCGGGACTGAGCTGTGATTGCAGCTGTGACAGCAGGGCAGCCTTGTTACTGCCCGGTAAATCCATTTTGTTGATAAACAGAAATGTGGGAATCTCATACCGCAGAAGCAAGTTCCAAAGGGTGAGGGTATGAGCCTGTACACCGTCTGTGCCGCTGATGACCAGAACGGCACAGTCCAGAACCGGCAGGGTTCGTTCCGCCTCGGCGGAAAAGTCCACGTGACCGGGGGTGTCAATCAAGGTAATTGTGCGGGAGGGGGTTTCCAGAAGTGCTTGCTTGGAAAAAATGGTGATGCCTCTGGTACGCTCTAAATTGTGGGTATCCAGATAGGTATCCCGATGGTCAACCCGTCCCAGCGTGCGCCGGGCGCCGCTGACGTACAGAAGTGCTTCCGACAGGGTGGTTTTTCCCGCATCCACATGGGCCAATAGTCCCATACAGCATGGTGCCTTTTTTATCTTTTCGGACATAAACATTGGCCCCCCTCTGGCGAAAAATGAACTGCTTTGGCAGTTATTATAGCATGAGAGGGGAGGATAGTCGATAGAATTTCTCGTTTTTTTCTCAAGGAATTTGCCAAAAACTACATGTAATTATGATACATGAACGTTAATGAAAATTTCTGTTGTAGGATTGACTTTTCAGCACGTGTGTGTTATAAGGTAAAAGAAAGCGCTTGCTTTTAACAAACAACATATAAAAGGGTGGAAAACGAAATGAACAACACGAATCAGATTCCCTTCAAACGCTTTGCTACTTCCGTTGACTGTTCCCGCAACTCCGTTATGACGGTAAAAGCCCTGAAAGAGTGGATCGATATCATCTCCGACATGGGTTACAACGCCCTGGCACTGTATACTGAGGATACTTATGAAATCGAGGGTCATCCCTACTTTGGCTACGCCCGGGGCCGCTATTCCAAGGCAGAGCTGAAAGAACTCAATGCCTATGGCAAGGCGCGGGGTGTAGAAATATTCCCCGCTATCAACACCCTGGCTCACCTGGCTACTATCTTCCGCTGGAAGCACTATTCCGAGATCAATGACTGTGCCGATATCCTGCTGTGCGATGACGAGCGGACCTATGAACTGATCGAAAGCATGATTTCCACCTGCGCCGAGTGTTTTGACAGCCGTATCATCAGTGTGGCTATGGACGAGGCGGAACTGCTGGGCCGTGGTAAGTATCTTAAACTGAACGGTTATCATGAGCGGCTGGAGATCCTTAAGCGCCATATGGCTAAAGTGTGCCAGATCACCGACAAGTATGGTTACGAAATGATGCTGGTCGCCGGCGATATGCCCGTGCGTCTGGCTACCGGTAACGATAATTACACCGATACCAACAATGTGGTAAAGGCTGACGTGTCCGACCTGATGCCCAAGAACGCGGCACTGATGTATTGGGATTATTACAAACGCGATAAGGAAGATTATAAGGCGCTAATGAAGATCCACCAGCAGATCAAGGCAGAGAACCTGTGGTATCTGGGCGCCGTGTGGAGCTGGCACACTTTCGCTCCTGAGAACTACTACAGTACCTGCGCCCTGCGCAACTCGATGCAGGCCTGCCGGGAGCAGGGATTGGAAAATGTAGAGATCTGTACCTTTGGTGATGACGGCGGCGAGTGCGCACACTTTGCAGTCCTGCCCGGTATCTTCTACGCCAGTGAGATCGCCAAGGGCATTACCGATGAGGAGCTCATTAAAAAGCACTTTGAGGAGAAGTACGACATTCCCTACGATGCATTCCTGCTACTGGACCTGACACAGCGCAAGGAAAGCGAGGAGTACTGCGTACATCCTACCCGCTATATTCTGTACAACGATCCCTTTATCGGCCTCATGGATCCCACGATTCCCGACTATACCCGCGCTGACCACGCGGAGCTGGTAGAGCTGCTGACGCCTTGGTGCAGCCATCCCCGCTGGGGCTTCCTGTTTGAGACCATGCGGGATCTGTGCGCCGTGACCGCCGAAAAGTGCGACATCGGCATCCGCATCCGCGCTGCCTACAAGGCTGGGGACAAGGAAAAGCTGCTGGAACTGGCAGGAGAGCTGCGCCGCATCCGGGATCTGGTGGAGAAGTTCCACGGGTCTTTCCGCCGCCAATGGATGAAAGAGAGTAAGCCTATTGGTTTTGAGGTGTCCGATGCCCGTATCGGCGGTGTCATGACCCGGCTGAACACCTGTGCCGTCCGCCTGGAAGAGTATGTCCGCGGCGAGTTAGAGAGTATTGAAGAACTGGAGATGGAGCAGCTGGATCCCCGCACGCCGTCTAGCCCCGCCTACGGCGTGAAGAAGTACATGAACTACTGGGATCGCAACAGCCGCTATTATTCGGATATCGTCTCCGCCTGCGTGACAGACAAACCTGAATAACATGGAAGGAGAATCTTATGAATTACAGTTTGCCTTTTGCAAACAATAGCGGCGTTCCCTTTAAGCGGTTTTGTGCCTACATCGACTGTTCCCGCAATGCGGTGATCTCCGTAGAGACCTTCAAGCAGTGGGTGGATGTCATTGCCCAGATGGGCTACAACGCGGCCATGATGTACACTGAGGATACTTACGAAATTGAAGGCCAGCCCTATTTTGGCTACGCCCGGGGCCGTCTCACCAAGGCAGAACTGAAAGAGATGAACGCCTACGCCCTGTCCAAGGGTGTGGAGCTGATTCCTGCCGTCAACACCTTGGCGCACTTAGCCAGCATTTTCCAGTGGAAGCACTATTCCGAGATCAATGACTGCGCAGACATCCTGCTGTGCGAGGACGAGCGGACCTATGCGCTGATCGAGGGCATGATTTCCACCTGCGCCGAGTGTTTTACATCCAGAGTCATCAACGTAACCATGGACGAGGCCTACCTGCTGGGCCGGGGCAAGTATCTGGAACTGAACGGCTATCATGAGCGGCTGGACGTGCTCAAGCGCCATATGGCCAAGGTATGTGAGATCACTGACAAGTATGGTTTTGAGATGATGCTGGTCTCCGGCGATATGCCCTTCCGCGTGGCCGCCCATAACGACGACTACAGCGACACCAATGCAGTGGTACAGGAGGATGTGTCTGACCTGATTCCGGAAAAGGCCGCCCTGATGTACTGGGACTACTACAAGCGTAGCAAGGAGGATTACTCCGCGTTGACCCGTATTCACCAGCAGATCAAGGCAGAGAACCTGTGGTACGTGGGCGGTATCTGGACCTGGCATGCCTTTAATCCCGAGAACCATTACAGCACCTGCGCCCTGCGAAACTCCATGCAGGCGGCACTGGACAATAAGGTTGAAAATGTCATCGTGGCCACCTTTGGTGACGACGGCGGCGAGTGCGCCCGGTTTGCCGGTCTGCCCAGCTGGTTTTTTGCCAGCCAGATCGTCAAGGGCATCACCGACGAAGCGGAGATCAAGAAGAATTTTGAGGAACAGTTCGGTATTCCCTACGATGCCTACCTGCTGCTGGACCTGACCCAGCGCAACGAGACTGAGGAATACTGCGTGCATCCTACCCGGTACATTCTGTATAACGATCCTTTTATCGGCCTGATGGATCTCACCATTCCCGACTGCGCCCGGGCGGATCACGAGGAACTGGTGGAGCTGCTGACCCCTTGGTGCAGCCATCCCCGTTTCGGCTATCTGTTTGAGACCATGCGAGATCTGTGTGCGGTGACTGCTGAAAAGTGCGATATCGGCCCCCGTATCCGTGCTGCTTACAGGGCTGGTGACAAGGAAAAGCTGCTGGAATTGGCAGGAGAGCTGCGCCGCATCCGGGGTCTTGTGAAAAAATTCCACGGGTCTTTCCGCCGCCAGTGGCTGAAGGAAAGCAAGTCCATCGGTTTTGAAGTTTCCGATGCCCGCCTGGGCGGTGTGATGACTCGCCTGGAAACTTGCGCCGACAACCTGGAGGAGTATGTCCGCGGCGAAGTGGCGCGTATTGAGGAATTGGAGATCGAGCAGTTGGATCCCCGTACGCCTGCTAACCCCACCTGCGGCATTAAAAAGTATATGAATTACTGGGATCGTAACAGCCGCTATTACAGTGACATTGTTTCCGCCTGTGTAACAGATAAGCAGTTATAACTTTAAGAACCTTACGAGACGAGACCTGGCGCGCATAGCGCCAGGTCTCATTTTTTTCTGTTTGCGGATTGACATTCCCATGCGTGTGTGCTATAAGGGAGGGGAAAAAGCACTTGCTTTTTAATGCTGAACATGCAAAAGGGTGGAGAATGAAATGAGCAATACAAATCAGATTCCATTTAAACGCTTTGTTACGTCCATTGACTGTTCCCGCAACTCCGTTATGACGGTGGATGCCCTGAAGGAGTGGATCGATATCGTCTCCGACCTGGGCTATAACGCCATGTCGCTGTACACCGAGGATACCTACGAAATCGAAGGACATCCCTATTTCGGTTATGCCCGGGGCCGTTATTCCAAGGCAGAGCTGAAAGAAATCAATGCCTACGCCAAGTCTCGGGGCGTGGAGATGTTCCCCGCTATCAATACACTGGCCCATTTGGCATCGATCTTCCGCTGGAAGCACTATGCGGAGATCAACGACTGCGCTGACCTGCTGTTGTGTGATGATGAACGGACTTATGAACTGATCGAGAGCATGGTCTCCACCTGCGCCGAGTGCTTCGACAGCCGTATCATCAGTGTGGCTATGGATGAGGCGGAGCTGCTGGGCCGGGGCAAATACCTTAAGCTGCACGGTTACCATAAACGGTTGGACATCCTCAAGCGTCATATGGCCAGAGTGTGTGAGATCACCAACAAATATGGCTATGAGATGATGCTGGTCGCCGGCGATATGCCTGTACGCCTTGCCACCGGCAGTGACAGCTACACTGACACTACCAATGTAGTAAAGGCTGACGTGTCCGATCTGATGCCTAAGAACGCGGCGCTCATGTACTGGGATTACTATAAGCGCGACAAGGAAGATTACAAAACCCTGATAAAGATCCACCAGCAGATCAAGGCAGAGAACCTGTGGTATCTGGGCGGTATATGGAGCTGGCACGCCTTTGCGCCCGAGAACTACTATACCACCCGCGCGCTGCGCAACTCCATGCAGGCCTGCCGGGAGCAGGGCGTGGAAAATGTGAGAATCTGCACCTTCGGCGATGACGGCGGCGAGTGCGCGCGCTTTGCAGTCCTGCCCGGCATCTTCTATGCCAGTGAGATCGCCAAGGGCATTACCGATGAGGAAGTCATCAAGAAGCACTTCGAGGAGAAGTACGATATTCCGTTCGATGCATTCCTGCTGCTGGACCTGACCCAGCGTAACGAGAGCGAGGAGTACTGCGTACAGCCTGCCCGTTACATTTTTTACAACGATCCCTTTATCGGTCTGATGGATCCCACCATCCCCGACTACGCCCGCTCCGACTTTGCGGAGCTGGTGGAGTTGCTGACTCCCTGGTGCAGCCATCCCCGCTGGGGCTATCTGTTTGAGACCATGCGGGATCTGTGCGCCGTTACCGCCGAAAAGTGCGACATCGGCATCCGGATTCGTGCTGCCTACAAGGCCGGTGACAAGGAAAAACTGCTGGGGCTGGCCGGAGAACTGCGCCGCATCCGGGAACTTGTGAGGAAGTTCCACCGCTCCTTCCGCCGTCAGTGGATGATCGAGAGCAAGCCCATTGGCTTTGAGGTATCCGACGCCCGTATGGGTGGTGTGATGACCCGCCTGGAAACCTGCGCCGATCGTCTGGAAGAGTATGTCCGCGGTGAACTGCAGACCATCGACGAGTTGGAGATGGAGCAGCTGGATCCCCGCACACCGTCCAGCCCCGCCTACGGCGTGAAGAAGTACATGAACTACTGGGATCGCAACAGCCGCTATTACTCGGACATCGTCTCCGCTTGCGTGACGGACAAGCAGCTGTAAACGGAAGTAAATTTAAGAACCTTACAAAACCTGGCGCCATACAGCGCCAGGTTTTTGGCATATAAAAACCATCGGCAACGCCGATGGTTTAAAATGCATTATGCGAACTGGCTGGCATAGAGCTTATAATACGCGCCCTTTGCGGCCATCAACTCCCTGTGGGTGCCACTTTCCACCACATTGCCCTTGTCAATTACCAGAATGCTGTCTGCGTTTTCAATGGTGGACAGGCGGTGGGCAATCACAAAGCAGGTCTTTCCTTCCATCAGCTTTCGCATGGCCTGCTGGACTTTACGTTCTGTATTAGTGTCCACATTGCTGGTTGCCTCATCCAGAATCAGCATGCTGGTATTGTACAGCATGGCCCGGGCAATGGTCAGCAGCTGCTTTTGGCCTTTGCTGATGTTACCACCGTCCTCTGTGATCACCGTATCGTATCCCTGGGGAAGCCGCATGATGTAATTGTGGATATGGGCGGCCTTGGCGACCGCCACCACCTCTTCTCTGGTGGCACCGTCCTTGCCGTAGGCGATGTTTTCAAAAATTGTTCCCTGAAACAGCCAGGTATCCTGCAGAACCATGGCGTAACTGCGGCGTAGGCTGTCTCTGGTGACAGACCTTATGTCGTGCCCATCCACCCGGCACACGCCTGCATCTACATCGTAAAACCGCATCAAAAGATTGATAATGGTGGTCTTTCCCGCGCCGGTAGCTCCCACAATCGCAATGGTTTTTCCTGGCTGCGCCAGCATGGAAAACTGCTGCAGCACCGGCTTTCCCGGCACATAGGAAAAACAGACCTGCTCCATTTCCACCTGTCCGTCTACTTGTGTCAGAACAGCGGCATTCGGCACATCTGCCAGCTCTTCCTCCTCATCAAGCATCCGGAAAATACGCTCCGAAGCAGACAGGGCAGAATAGATTTCGTTGATGATGTTTGCAATCTCGTTAATTGGTCCGGAGAACTTCCGGGAGTATAGCACAAAGCTGGAAATCTGGTCCAGCCCCACAAAGTTTCCAAAATACAGCAAAGAACCCACCAGCGCAATCAGCGATAGCCCCAGATTGTTGATAAAGTTCACCGTAGGCCCCATGGTAGAGCCCAGGGCATCTGCTTCAAAGTAAGCGTCTGCCGCCTGGTGATTGATGGCCTCAAACTTGTTGCAGACACTGTTTTCCTGCGCATAGGCCGCAATGGTTTTCTGCCCGCTGAACATTTCCTCCACAAATCCATTCATTTTTCCGTAGGCAGTGCTGCGCTTGGAGTAGCGGGGACGGGTACGCTTGCCCATGGCTCGGGTATAAGCAATTGCCATGGGAACCGTGATGAGCATGCAGCCTGTCAGCGGCAGGGAGATGGAACACATCATAATAAGAGAACCAACCACTGTCACCACGCTGGTGAGGATCTGCACCACATCCGTGGAAAGACAGGTGCACACCACATCCACATCGTAACTGACACGGCTGATAATATCACCGGCCTGATTTCTGTCAAAATATCCCACCGGCAGGCGCATCATCTTGTCAAACACATCTTTTCGCATCCGGTTGGCAACGCGGCGGCTGACCCGCATCATGCCCACGTTAACAGCAAAGCTCAAAATACAATTGACAAGGTATGCGCCCAGCATCCGCACGGCATAGTAACGCACCACAGTAAAGTCGACCATGCCTACGCCTGCATCCGCAGCACCGATGGCCAGACCGGCAAATTTTGGAGCCTGCAAACTGCACAAATTGCCGAAAAAGGCACATAGGCACAAAACTGCCACAGTCCAACGGAAAGGACCCAGATAGGCTACCAGCCGGCGCAAGGCCTTTTTTGCATCCTTCGGTGTTTCCTTTTTCTTACCGCGATCTCCACGTCCGGGCATCCGCTCATCTCCTTTCATTCCAGTACGCCCATTTGGATATTGTAAATATCCCGGTAGGCGGGGCACTCCTGCATCAGCTTCTCGTGAGGGCCGTAGCCGACGCACCGGCCATTGTCCAGCATGAGTATGTTGGTCATGCCCATAACCGAACTGACGCGCTGGGCAACTGTGATGATAGCGCTGTCGCTGTGTTCTGTAAAAATAGCTTTCCGCAGCAGGGCATCGGTTTTATAATCCAAGGCGCTGGAAGCGTCGTCCAGTATCAAAATTTCCGGTTTTCCTGCCAATGCCCGGGCAATCAGCAGCCGCTGCCGCTGGCCGCCGGACAGGTTTGCTCCCTTGATGTCTGCCATATGGTCAAGACCGGCTTCCAGACTGTCGATAAATTCAGCTGCCTGGGATTCCAACACGGCCCGGCGGATATCTGTCTCCGACAAATCCCGACTGAATGACACGTTCTGCCGCAGGCTGTCCATAAAGACGATGTCGTTTTGGAATACCACACCAAAACGGCTGTGCAGGCTGTCCTTCTCGTAGTTACGTACATCCCGGCCGTCTATACGGATTTCACCGCTGTCTGCATCATAAAACCGCATCAGCAGGTTAATAATGGTAGTCTTCCCGCAGCCGGTAGGGCCAATGATGCCCAGAGACTCCCCCCGGTTTAACTGGAAATTGATATCATACAGGCATTGCTCCCGGTCTGCATTCACGTTCTGTCCGTCAGAAGCATAGCTGAAATGTACATGGGAAAAGCTTATGAACGGCATATTCTCTTTTTCTTCTGCCCCGATTCCCACCGGCAGTCCCTCATCGGACTGCAGCACCTGGTCGATGCGTCCTGCAGAGGCAGATGCCTTGCTGACCATCATAAACATGCGGTTGATGGCCATAATGCTCTGCATTACCAGTGTAAAGTAAGTCAAAAATGCCAGAATGACACCGGACTTCATGGCGCCGCTGTTGACCCGTACCGCGCCCACATACACCACCAGCGTCAAGGCCACATTCAGGCACATCTGCATAAAGGGGCTGGGAATTGCCATAAGTGTGCTGGTGCGGATGTCTGCATCCGTCATTGCCCCGTTATAGTCATGGAACCGCTTTTTTTCATATTCCGTCTTGGACAGGGCCTTCACCACCCGGATGCCGGTGATATTTTCCCGCATAGCGCGAATGACATTATCCAGTTTGTTTTGTACATTTTGATACCGGGGAATACCCTTTCGGGAGATGGTCACAACCACCAATAGAAGAACAGGCACTATGGCGCAAAGCAAGCCGCTGAGCACCGGGTCCATGGTAATGGTCACAATAATGCCGCCCAGCAGCATAATTGGCGCGCGGATACAAAGCGTCTGCAAAGCCCGCACGAAATTCTGCACATTGTAGCTGTCGCTGGTCATACGGCTGGTCAGGCTGGGTAGTCCAATTTCATCGAAGCGGGCACCGCAAAGGCGGACGGTTTTGTTAAACAAATCCCGGCGCACATCATAGGAGATGTTATGGGCGTTATCCACAGCCATACGGTTGGCTTTCATATTTCCCAACCATGTGGCCAGCGCACAGGCAATCATCGCAATGCCCCAAAGCCAAATACCATTGCGGTTTCCCTGAGGAACTACCACATCAATCAGATGCTCCAGAATATACGGCAGCATCAGTTCTGTCATTGTGGCAAAAAGCTTGATGCCCACGCCAAGGAGAATCATCTTCCAGTAGGGCCGCATATAGCGAAAAATCATTTTCATTGCAGGCTGTCCTCCTACCACTGGGGAATTTATCTGTCATATTGCGCCCGCAGTACTTTGACTGCCGCCAAGAGACGTTCCCGTTCATTGGGCGTTTCCTCGTTTTGTACCTGCAGCAGCAGACTGTTTAGAATGTTTCCCACTGCAGGCCCGGGGGCAATTCCCAATGCCAGCAAATCGTGTCCGGAAACGGCCAAATCCTTTACTGTCAGACAGGCCTTCTCCGCCAAAACCTCTTCCAGCAAGCCTTCCACCTGTGTGAAAAGGGCTTCCTCCTGTGGGGTGCCGGTGCCCTTGCTGCAAAAGTCTGCCTTCTGCAGCGCCAGCAGTTGACGGGTTGTCTCCTCACCCCATTGACCCAGACGGCGGCGCAGCAGCTTCTTGTCCGGCCCGAAGGGGGTCATATGATGGTCAATCAAAAACACAATCCGTTCCCGCAGAGCCGTAGGTGCTTTCAAGCGCAGCAAAATTTTGTTTGCCTGCTCTGCACCTTCCTTGGCGTGCCCATAGAAATGTCCCCGTCCGGTAGAATCGGCGGTGTAGGTGGCAGGCTTTGCCACATCGTGCAGTAGAGCCGCCCAGCGCAGGGGAAGTTCCGCCGGCACTGCTTCGGTCACATAGGCCGTATGGGTAAACACGTCGTAAAGGTGATGAGGGCTGTTCTGGCAAAAATCCACGGCAGGCGCCAGTTCCGGAATCGCGCTTGTCAAAACCGGTGCAAATTGCAGCAGGTCTTGCGCAGTTACCAGAGGCAATAGTTTACATAACTCGTCGAATACCCGTTCCCTTGCCAGCTTGTCCAGCAGGGGAGACAGACGGAACATCGCTTCTTTGGTCTCCGGCTCCGGCTGCAGATGAAAACGCACCGCAAAGCGGACACCCCGTAAAATCCGCAGGGCATCTTCTGTAAATCGTGTCTGAGGGTCGCCCACTGCCCGCAGAATTTTCTTCTGCAAATCCTGCCGGCCGCCCCACGGGTCAATATAACCGGTTTCAGGGGCATATGCCATGGCATTGACAGTAAAATCCCGCCGCGCCAAATCCGCATCAATACTGGATACAAACCGCACCCAATCCGGGTGACGGCTGTCCCGATAGCCGCCTTCTGTGCGAAAGGTGGTGATTTCCAGCACCTCTGCATCCATCACCACACCAATGGTACCGTGCTTTTCTCCGTTTTGCACGAGAGAAAATCCGGAGAACACACTGCAGATTTCCCCGGGAGTGGCGTTGGTGCACAAATCATAGTCATGCGGGGGGATTCCCAGCAGCGTATCCCGGACACAGCCACCCACCGCGTAGGCAGAAAAACCGGCCTCATTGAGTTGTGCAATACAGCGCAGGGCTGTTTCCGAAAGCACCATGCTTACGTCTCCTCCCCAACATGCGGCAGCTGCTCAGATTCTTGCTGCAGGGAACACATATCTGCGGCCAGCCACACCGCCATTCCCAGATAAAACAGCTTGTTTTCTGTATTGGCGGACAGGCAGCAGAAGAAGAGCGCGGCCTGGTTGTAAAACACAAACCAGCTGCGGCTGCCAAGGCAGATGTTCAGCGCTGTATGCTGGTAGCCGGTCAGCAGCAGGAATACAGAGGCCATTAGAGGGAAGAAAAAGCGCTGCAGCTGGGGCTCTGCACCCCAACCCCGGCACTGCAGCACCGTGTGGAGCATCAGATATACTGTAACAACTGTAGGCAGCAGAAAGTGGGGGCGTTTCCCTTTCCAGCGGCAAACCGCTGTGAAGGCCAGTGCCGCCGCAGCTACCAAATTTAGGAGCAGCATGATAATACGCATCATCCCTTGCCCGGCAATTGCCTCGCTGACAGCAGTATACAGCAGTGTTGCCGCACCCACTGTACAACCGGCAGCGTTGATGCCGGAAGCCGGAAACAAACAGGGATATTGCGAAATGGGGCGCAGGGGACGGGCTGCCAGTGCCAGAACCGCCAGAACAAGCGCCACAAGAAGAAACGAAAGCGCGGATGCCGGATGGCCGGTCAGCAGCAATCCTTTTTCATCCACACCGGTAGAAAACAGCCAAACACGCAGCGCAAGGCCCAGGCCACCCGCGCCCAGCGTAAAAAAGGGAAGAATGTGGGGCTTCAATGGATTTTTCACCGGAAGCACCTCCTATAAGAGAAATAAAACCAGTGCGATAAGGGCCGCCAGCAGCGGCTGGTGCACCAGGTAAATGGGCAGTGATTTTTGGCCGCAGAAGCACAGAAACCGCAGAACCGGATTGTTCCGGTTTGCATGGGGCATAAGCGTTTGCTTTTTGCGGTAGAGAGTTTTACCCAGGGCTGCGCCAATGAGAAAGTATCCCAGATTCGGCAGCAGCGGATAATAGTCGGAGGACGCAAACCCGTAATGACACAGGCCAAACGGTACCAGCCAGGGGAAGGAGACGCGGATGTTTCGAACCAGATACAGTCCAGTCAGTGACAGGGCAAGCCCCAGAGGAGCCAAGACCCAGGCGGGCATCTTCCGAAACAGGGGCCAAAGGAGCATACAGGTGCCCAGGCAGTGGAGCACGCCAAAATAGATGATAATCCCCCGGTCGGCAAACCGGAACAGATACATACCCAGCGTAACTGCTGTACAGAGCATACCGCAGGCGATAACACACAGCCCCCGCTTCACAGGGCGTGACCCCAGTGTTGCACAGGTTCCGGAAATCACCACAAACAAAGTGCCGCCCCAGGTGAGAGACCAGTCATACAGCCACCTGCTTTTGGGCTGCCAAACCCCATACAGGTCTACCAGGTCATAGGACAGGTGAATAGCTATCATAAGCAGAATCCAAAGACCCCGGAGGGCATCTAATTCCCAAATTCGCTGTTTCGTAAAACCGCCCCTCTCCGGTAAGTTGTTGTATATTATATCAGTATTAGCAGCTGATTTCTAGCCCTTTTGGAAAAATTACACTTGTTTCCTGGAGCGTTGCAGAGTATAATGTTAAGAAAGCTTTGCCCCGGAGGAATTGGGTTATGTTAGTTGTTGCGTTGTTGATAGTATCTGCCATTTTGTCGGCGGTTATTTGCGTGTCTGCCGACGCTTTTCTGACTCTTGCATGGCTGTGGGTCTTGCCTGTAAGCTTTCTGGGGTGTCTGATCGGATTGAGCCTTGTGGTATTTCTGCTGATATGGCTGCTTAGCGCCGTTATTCGCCTGGACAAGCCTCAGCAGCGGGATGACCCCTTTTACCGGTGGCTGCTGAGCCTTTTGGCCACCAGCGCCCCGGTGTTGCTGCGGATGCGTGTTCACACCCGTGGACTGGAAAACACCCCGAAGGAGGGGCGTTTTCTGCTGGTGTGTAACCATCTGAATGATTTAGACCCGGTAACGCTTCTGGCCTATTTCAAAAAAAGCCAGCTGGCCTTTATCTCCAAGCGGGAAAACAGCAAGCTGTTTATTGCAGGCAAGCTGATGCACCGGATTATGTGCCAGCCCATTAACCGGGAAAATGACCGGGAGGCACTGAAGACCATTTTAAAGTGTGTGGAGCTGCTGAAAAAGGACATGGTCTCCATCGCTGTGTTCCCCGAGGGCTACACAAGTATGGATGAAAAGCTTCATCCGTTCCGCCATGGAGTATTTAAAATCGCACAGAAAGCGAAGGTGCCCATCGTGGTCTGCACCCTGCAAAATACCCAGAAGGTATTCCGCAATGCGGCCCGGCTGAAGCCCACCGATGTACATCTGCACCTGCTGGGGGTAATTCCGGTGGAGGAATTGACAGGGGTGACTGCTGTGGAGGTAGGCGAACGGGTCTACCGGATGATGGCAGAGGATTTGGGTCCAGAAAATGTGCTGCCCCGGTAGGTTTTCTGTCCAATCTATTGATTTGTTGTAAAATCTATGTATAATAACACTAGGAAAGAAGTAACGGAGGATTAACTATGAAAAACAGCGAAAAGACCTTAGATATGATTGTGACCCTGTGTAAAAACAGAGGTTATGTGTACGCAGGCTCCGAGATTTACGGCGGTCTGGCCAACTCTTGGGACTACGGCCCCCTGGGTGTGGAGTTTAAAAACAACGTTAAGAAGGCATGGCTGAAGAAGTTCGTGCAGGAATCCGACTACAACGTGGGTCTGGATGCCGCTATCATTATGAATCCTACCACTTGGGTGACCACCGGTCACGTGGGTTCTTTCTCCGATCCTCTGGTTGACTGCAAGGGCTGCGGCGCCCGTCACCGCGCAGACAAGCTGATCGAAGAGTCCGAGTCCGGCAAGGGTGTGAATGTGGACGCCATGAAGCCTGCAGAGATGAATGACTTCATCGCTGAGCACGAGGATGTGGTCTGCCCCAACTGCGGCAAGCATCACTTCACCTCTATCCGTAACTTTAACCTGATGTTCCAGACCAAGATCGGTGTTACCGAGGACTCCTCCTCCATCGCATACCTGCGTCCTGAGACCGCACAGGGTATTTTCGTTAACTTCGATAACATTCAGCGCACCACCCGCAAGAAGCTGCCCTTCGGCGTTTGCCAGGTAGGTAAGGCGTTCCGTAACGAGATTACTCCGGGCAACTTCACTTTCCGTACCCGTGAGTTTGAGCAGATGGAGTGCGAATTCTTCTGCCAGCCTGGTACTGACCTGGAGTGGTTCGCTTACTGGAAGGACTTCTGCAAGAACTGGCTGATCAGCCTGGGCATCAAGGAAGATTCTCTGCGCCTGCGTGACCACGATCCCGCTGAGCTGGCCTTCTATTCCCGTGCTACCACCGATATTGAATACCAGTTCCCCTTCGGCAACGGCTGGGGCGAGCTGTGGGGCATTGCTGACCGCACCGACTACGACCTGGGCCGTCACCAGGAGGCCTCCGGCAAAAATCTGGAGTACTATGACCAGGAGCGCAACGAGCACTACATCCCCTACGTCATCGAGCCTTCTCTGGGCTGCGACCGTGTGGTTCTGGCCTTCCTGTGCGAAGCTTACGACGAGGAAGTGGTTGGCCAGGACAAGAAG
>JAZTZS010000027.1:0-57428 GCA_045637585.1 Faecousia sp.
GAGACCGCCGCTATCTTCAACATCACCTCCCGTGAGCAGGTCATCCTGAACACCTGGTACGGCGGCGAAATGAAGAAGGGTATGTTCTCCATGATGAACTACTACCTGCCTCTGAAGGGCATTGCTTCCATGCACTGCTCCGCCAACACCGATATGAACGGCGAGAACACCGCCCTGTTCTTCGGCCTGTCCGGCACCGGCAAGACCACCCTGTCCACCGACCCCAAGCGTCTGCTGATCGGCGACGACGAGCACGGCTGGGACGACAACGGCGTGTTCAACTTCGAGGGCGGCTGCTATGCAAAGGTTATCAACCTGGATAAGGAATCCGAGCCCGATATCTACAACGCCATCCGCCGCAACGCTCTGCTGGAGAACGTTACTGTAGACGAAAACGGCAAGTGTGACTTCGCTGACGGCTCCGTCACCGAGAACACCCGTGTTTCCTACCCCATCGACCACATTGAGAAGATTGTCCGTCCTGTTTCCGCAGGCCCCGACGCTAAGAACGTCATCTTCCTGTCTGCCGACGCTTTCGGCGTGCTGCCTCCCGTTTCCATCCTGGACGCTGAGCAGGCTAAGTACTACTTCCTGTCCGGCTTTACCTCCAAGCTGGCCGGCACCGAGCGCGGCATCACCGAGCCCACTCCCACCTTCTCCGCCTGCTTCGGCGCTGCTTTCCTGGAGCTGCACCCCACCAAGTACGGTGAGGAGCTGGTCAAGAAGATGGAGAAGTCCGGCGCAAAGGCATACCTTGTCAACACCGGCTGGAACGGTACCGGCAAGCGTATCTCCATTAAGGATACCCGCGGCATTATCGACGCCATTCTGGATGGCTCCATCCTGAAGGCAGAGACCAAGACCATTCCTTACTTCGGTCTGACCGTTCCCACCGCACTGCCCGGCGTTGACTCCGGAATTCTGGATCCCAGAGATACCTATGCCAATGTTGAAGATTGGAACACCAAGGCTAAGGATCTGGCTGCTCGCTTCCAGAAGAACTTCGTCAAGTACACCGGCAACGATGCCGGCAAAGCTCTGGTAGCGGCTGGCCCCAAGGCTGAGTAATTACTTTACCGCACAGCCGGGGGAATTTCCCCCGGCTGTTTGTATAAAATAACGCTTCCTACCGCTCTTATAACAATTAACAAAAATGGAGGATTCACACAATATGGCAAGAAAAGTTCAGTTTGTGGAAACTGTTTTGCGGGATGCCAACCAGTCTCTGATCGCCACCCGTCTGCCTTATGAAAAGTTTGAGCCCATGCTCGAAACCATTGACAAGGCCGGTTTTTATGCTGCCGAGTGCTGGGGCGGCGCTACCTTTGATGTCTGCCTGCGTTACCTGAATGAAGATCCCTGGGAGCGTCTGCGGAAAATCCGGGAAAAGATGCCCAACACCAAGCTGCAGATGCTGCTGCGCGGCCAGAACGTTCTGGGCTATTCCCACTACCCCGACGATTTCGTAAAGCTGTTCGTACAGAAAGCTGTGGAAAACGGTATGGATGTCATCCGTATTTTCGATGCTCTGAACGACGTTAACAACATGAAGGTCGCCATGGAAGCTACGGTGAAAGCCGGCGCTCTGGCTTCCGGCACCATTTCCTACACCACCTCTCCTGTCCACACCCACCAGAAATACGTGGAGATGGTCAAGGAACTGAAGGAAATGGGCGCGGCTACCATTTGCATTAAGGATATGGCCGGTATTATGGGTCCCCAGGAGGCTTACGACCTGATCTCCGCCATTAAGGACGCTGTGGATCTTCCCATCGACCTGCACACCCACTCCACCACCGGTCTTGCTTTCATGACTTATCTGAAGGCTGTGGAAGCCGGCGTGGATATCATCGATACCGCTATCTCTCCCTTCTCCGGGGGTACCAGCCAGCCCGCTACCGAGACCATGGCTTACGCTCTGCGTCAGATGGGTTACGAGGTGGCGCTGGACGACGATTGCCTGGTCAAGATGAGCGACTACTTCAAGGGCGTCCGTGACGAATTTGTTGCCAACGGCACCCTGATGCCCAAATCCATGGCTACCGACACCCAGTGCCTGACCTATCAGGTACCCGGCGGTATGCTCTCTAACCTGCTGAGCCAGCTGAAGCAGATGAACGCTCTAGACAAGTTCGAGG
The DNA here is from genome assembly GCA_045637585.1 of Faecousia sp. Taxonomy (GTDB): domain Bacteria; phylum Bacillota; class Clostridia; order Oscillospirales; family Oscillospiraceae; genus Faecousia. The sequence continues at coordinate 2,139 of JAZTZS010000027.1, forward strand.
AAGCACTGGCCGAGACCCCCAAGGTTCGCGCCGATATGGGCTATCCTCCTCTGGTCACCCCCACCAGCCAGATGGTCGGCGTACAGGCTGTGCGTAACGTACTGGACGGCGAGCGCTACAAGACCGTTTCCAAGGAAATCAAGGCTTACTGCCGCGGTGAATACGGCATCACCCCCGCCCCCATCAACGAGGAAATCCGCGCCCGGATTCTGGGTGAGGACAAGCCCATCGAGGGCCGTTACGCCGACTCTTTGAAGCCCATTGTGGAGGACACCCGGAAGAAGCTGGGCGACCTTGCCAAGTGCGATGAGGACGTGCTCAGCTACATCGCCTTCCCCAACCTGGCTGAGAAATTCCTGGAGGAGCGGAAAGCCCGGGAAGAAAACGTGGCCACCTACACCATCGTTGAGGCATAAGGAGGTTCCCTATGGATAATATTGGTATCCTGGATGCGGCTGTCATTGCCTCCCTGGGCTACGGTGTTGTGTTTGCGGGTCTGATTGCCCTGATGATTGTAATTATCCTCATCGGCAAGGCTTTTTCCAAGAAGAACGCCGCTGCTGCCCAGAGTGCACCAGCAGCCGCAGAAGCGCCTGAGGCCGCACCTGCTCCCGAAGAACCTTCCGGTCCCGTGGCCCCCGGCTCCGCCGGCCGGCTGAAGCTGCACGATGTGCCCCCAAAAACCGCCGCGATGCTCATGGCAATTGTTGCCGATAAGATGGGTAAGCCCCTCAATGAGCTGCGTTTCATTTCCATCAAGGAGGTCAAGTAATTATGAAATACAAAGTGACCCTGAACGGCCGTACCTACGAGATCGAGGTCGAGGCCGGCAAGGCAATGTGCCTGGCTGAGTATGAAGCTTTTGCGCCTGCTGCCGCACCCGTTGCTGCCCCTGTGGCCGCTGCTCCTGCTGCTGCGCCTGCCGCAGCCCCCGCCGTCACCGTTACCGGCGGTGAGAGCGTTGCCGCTCCCATGCCCGGCACCATTCTGGGCGTAAACGTCACTGTGGGCCAGAGTGTCAAGGCCGGTGACGTGCTGGTGGTTCTGGAAGCCATGAAAATGGAAAACGAGATCAAGGCACCCTGCGACGGCATTATCTCCGCCGTTCCCGCAACCAAGGGTTCTTCCGTAAATACCGGTGACCTGCTGGTCGCCATCGGCGGCACCGTCTCCGCTGCGCCCGCTCCCGTTGCCGCTCCCGCACCTGTGGCTGCACCTGTGGCTGCACCCGTGGCTGCGCCCGCTCCCGTTGCTGCCCCTGTGGTAACCGGTGCAGGAGAGACCGTATCCGCACCCATGCCCGGCACCATTCTGGGCGTGAACGTCACTGTGGGCCAGAGCGTGAAGGCCGGTGATGTGCTGGTCATTCTGGAAGCTATGAAGATGGAGAACGAAATCAAGGCACCGAAGGCCGGCACTGTTACCCAGATTATCACCTCCAAGGGCTCCAATGTGGACACCGGTGCACCTCTGATGGTTATCGGTTAAGGTGAATCTCTATGAACATAGATATTAGCGAAATCCTTTTAAACTTATGGAATAGCTCTGGCTTTGCCCAGTTATCCGCCGGCCTGTCCGCAGGCGGCTGGCAGAATCTGGTGATGATTATTATTGCCTGCGTTCTGCTGTACCTTGGCATTGTGAAAAAATTTGAGCCTTTGCTGCTGGTGGGCATTGCATTTGGCTGTCTGCTGACCAACCTTCCCGGCGCCGGCCTGTATCACCAAGAGCTGTGGACAAACTTCATGGACGCAAACCATGAAGCCTATCACAGCTACGGCACCATTATGCGGGAAGGCGGATTGCTGGACATATTCTACATTGGTGTCAAAACCAGCCTGTACCCGTGTCTCATCTTTATGGGCGTGGGTGCCATGACGGACTTTGGCCCACTGCTCAGTAACCCCAAGAGCCTGCTGCTGGGCGCAGCTGCCCAGTTGGGCGTGTTTGCCGCATTCTTTGGCGCGATCGCCCTGGGCTTTACCGGCCCCGAGGCCGCTTCCATCGGCATCATCGGCGGTGCAGATGGCCCTACCGCCATCTTCCTTACCTCTAAGCTGGCCCCCCATCTGCTGGGCGGCATTGCTGTGGCAGCCTATTCCTATATGGCGCTGATTCCCATGATCCAGCCGCCCTTCATGCGGCTGCTCACCACTCCCAAGCAGCGCGCCATCAAGATGGTGCAGACCCGGAACGTCTCCAAGGCCGAGAAGATCATTTTCCCCATTGCGGTGACCATCTTCGTAGCCATGCTGCTGCCGGACACCGCGCCGCTGATTGGCTGTCTGATGCTGGGTAACCTCTTTAAGGAGACCGGCGTTACCGACCGGCTGTCCGATACTGCTCAAAATGCGCTGATGAACATCGTGACCATTCTGCTGTCCACCTCTGTGGGTGCAACCATGGTCGGCTCCACCTTCCTCACTGCCAACACCTTGAAGATCGTGGTTCTGGGCGTGTGCGCGTTCATTCTTTCCACAATCGGCGGTCTGCTGGGCGGCCAGATCATGTGCTGGGCGACCCGGGGCAAGATCAATCCCCTCATTGGCTCTGCCGGTGTCTCTGCAGTTCCTATGGCAGCCCGGGTAGCCAACCTGCAAGGCCAGAAGGCCAATCCCGCAAACTTCCTGCTGATGCACGCCATGGGCCCCAATGTGGCCGGTGTCATTGGCTCCGCCATCGCCGCAGGTTTCCTGCTGAGTGTATTCGGTTAATAAACTCCACAATAGAAAAAGCCGCAAACGCTGCAAGTAAGCGTTTGCGGCTTTGTTTTACTTTGCCAGGGGTTTCTTATCCTGTTTCCAGTTCCATACGAAATCAATGGCTGCCTCTAAGTCCAAGGCCTTAAATGTAAGCCCGGTGAGTGCGTCTGCATAGTCCCGTCCGGTACTTTGGAATATGGCCATTGCCGCATCCGGCATGGTCTTGCCGTAATTCTGCCAGGGGAAGCCGGACTTTTCCACAGCTTCCCGCCAAATCATGTAACAGGCTGTCACATAGGCATTGGAAGACGATGTAAACTGGGCAGGAACCAGCAGGTCGGTATTGCGATAGCGGTCATTATATACCTGCCCCTGGAAAACAGAGCCGATGGCAAAACAGTTGTCCTGACATGCGGGCCAGGAGATGCCATTGGTATGCTGACTGTTGCCGCAAGGGGCGCTGACCCAGATGTTCATTTCCCGCAGGCGGCGCAGAGGCGCATCCAACACAGTCGGCACCGGCTCTTTATGTTCCCGGTCGTCCAGGGCAGAGAGGTTCACGGCGGTTATATGATACTCCTGCGCATGTGCAATCACCCATTCAAGGGCAGCAGCCAAGGTCACATCTTCCCCCTCAATCTTAGGAAGATGTACGATGGTGCAGGAGCGGATATGGGCAGTTTTGTTCCGGTAGGCAATGCCGCACAGGCCTTGATAACACAAAGAGGAAGGATAACCCACACTGGTACCGTGATATCCGGGCGGTACCGGTGTCGGGTCATTATTTTGTTCATAGACATTCCAGGAGGCGCAAACCTTGGGTCCCCAGGGATGCACCGTCTGCCATTCCGGCACGGTTAGGTCACAGCCGTCATCCACAATCGCCAAACATTGACCCTCGCCCCAGGTTAGGATTCCATCGTACTTTTCCCAGGTCCTCAATACGCCGACGGATTCGAAATGCTCTGCATGATAAGGGGTAAGTTGACCGTCAGCGGTTTTTTCCGGTTTGTCAATCTCATGACCCGACACAATTCCATTTAAGCAATTCATAGCTTTACACCTTCTATCGGATAATTTTAACTGTCTGGCCTAGTTGAAGAACTTGCGCAGCCGCTATTTCAGCCGTTTTTCCAGAGTATAGCTGCCCAGAGAGGTCAGATGCACCCTGTGCAGGCCGTACTCCGCCGTCACAACAAAGGATTTAGGCAAATCATCACAGGGAATAACGTCCCCGTTTTTCTCCGCCCGGGCAAGAAACTCTCTTGTACGCAGGGATGTGGTGGTATTGTCCATATCAAAGATTCCGATAACCGACGAATCCCGCACGGCCATATCGTTGCCGATGGATAGATACATAATGACACCTCTTTGGAAAAAGCCTTACAGCTTCTTATACTGGGCAACAGCCAGTTCATCACACCGGTTGTTCTTGGGATTGTCCGCGTGTCCCTTTACCCAATGGCAGCGCAGCCGGTGCACACGGCTAAGCTCCAGCAGCATCTCCCACAGGTCGGGATTCTGGGCAGGCTTCTTATCGGATTTTATCCAGCCCTTTTTCTGCCAGCCTTCGGCCCAGCCCTTTTCCAGCGCGTCGATCACGTACTTGGAATCGGAGTACAGCTCCACAATGCACGGCTCTTTCAGTGCCTGCAATCCGGCAATCACAGCAGTCAGCTCCATGCGGTTGTTGGTGGTATGGGCTTCACCGCCGGACAGCTCCTTCTCCACGCCGCCAAATTCCAGAATGGCACCCCAGCCGCCGGGGCCGGGATTGCCGGAGCAGGCGCCGTCCGTATACAGTGTTACGGTTTTCACACCTGCTTCTCCTCTTCCGAGGCCACCCGCTCTACGGAGACTAGCTGGTTCCCTTCCTCGATACGCATGATGATAACACCCTGCACATCCCGCTTGTAAACATTGATATCTGCCGCCGGCACGCGGATGATAACGCCGCCGTTTTCGATGAGCATCACGTCATCGGTCTCTGCGACCACACAGCACCCGGCGACCTTGCCGGTTTTCGGGGTGATGTTGTAGTTTTTCAGACCCTTACCGCCTCTGCTCTGGGGAATCTTCTCTCCGTCGGGGCCGGTACGCAGGTACTCGCTCAGCTCCGTACGCTTACCAAAGCCGTTTTCTGTGACGGTGAGCAGGGTAGTGCCCTCCTGGGCCTTCTGGGCGCCAATGACATAGTCCTCCCCGGTCAGCAGAATACCGCGCACACCGGCGGCATCCCGACCCATAGGCCGGACGTCGGTCTCATTGAAGCAGATTGCCATGCCCTCACGGGTTGCCAGAATGATATTGTCATCGCCGTTTGTGCGCATGACGTTAATGAGCTGGTCACCCTCGTCCAGAGTGATTGCCCGGATACCGGTCTTTCTGCGGGTAGACAGGGCAATAAAGGGAATCCGCTTCACAGTACCCCGCCGGGTAACCATCATCAAATACTCATTTTCATCAAATTCGCGGGTGACCACCATGGCCGTTACCTGTTCCCCTGCTTCCAGCGGCAGGACGTTTACCATGGCTGTGCCCCGGGCGGTTCTGCCTGCCTCGGGAATCTGGTAGCCCTTCCGGTGATGGACACGGCCCAAATTGGTAAAGAACAGGATATGGTCGTGGGTAGAGGCGATGTTCAGACTCTTCACATAGTCCTCTTCCTTCAGGTTCTGGGCATTGACACCCCGGCCGCCCCGGGCCTGGGTCCGGTAGGTATCCACAGGCATCCGCTTGATATAGCCCTGGTTGGAGATGGTAAAGGCGCAGGTCTCCTCCTCAATCAGATCCTCGATGTCAATTTCGTCCTCAATTTCCTGGATCTCGGTCTTACGTCCGTCGCCAAACTTATCCCGAATGGCGATCAGCTCCTCCCGCAGGACGGCTTTCAGCTTTTCCGGGTCTGCCAGCAGTTCCAGATAGTAGGCGATGCGTTCCTGCAGTTCCTTGAACTCGTTCTCCAGCTTCTCTCTGTCGAGACCCTGCAGGGCCTTGAGGCGCATATCCAGAATTGCCTGCGCCTGTACATCATCCAGACCAAACCGCTCACACAGACGCTCCTTGGCATCGTCATAGGCAGAGCGGATAATCCGGATAACCTCGTCGATGTTGTCCTGTGCAATCAGCAGGCCCTGGAGCAAATGGGCGCGCTCCCTGGCTTTTTTCAAATCATACTGGGTGCGCCGGGTCAGAATTTCGTTCTGGTAGGACAGATACTCGTCGAGAATCTGCCGCAGAGACAAAATCCGCGGCTGTTTCTGGTCATCCACCAGCGCCAGCATAATAATAGAGAAGTTGGACTGCAGGGCAGTCTGCTTAAACAGGTTGTTCAGCACAACCTGGGGATTGGCATCCTTTTTCAGCTCGATAACAATGCGCATACCGTTCCGGTCGGTCTCATCCCGCAAATCGGAAATGCCTTCCAGCCGCTTATCCTTCACCTGCTCGGCGATGGTCTTGATCATCTGGCGCTTGTTAACCTGGTAGGGCAGCTCTGTGACGATGATACGCACCCTGTCCTTGCCAAATTCTTCAAATTCCGTCCGGGCGCGCACTACCACCTTGCCGCGGCCGGTGGCGTAGGCTGCGCGGATACCGCTGCGGCCCATGATAATGCCGCCGGTGGGGAAATCCGGGCCGGTCACATGCTCCATGAGATCCACCATGGAGCACTCCGGGTCATCCAGAACCGCAACGCAGGCGTTGATTACCTCCGTCAGGTTATGGGGAGGAATGTTGGTAGCCATACCAACGGCAATACCGGAGGAGCCGTTTACCAAGAGATTAGGAAATCGGGAGGGCAGCACCCTGGGTTCTTTCCGGGATTCATCAAAGTTGGGATCCCAGTTGACCGTATCCTTGTCGATATCCCGGAGCATCTCATTGGACATTTTGGAAAGTCTTGCCTCGGTATACCGGTAAGCTGCAGGGGGGTCGCCGTCCACAGAACCGAAGTTGCCGTGGCCGTCCACCAGCATATACCGCATGGAGAAGTCCTGAGCTAGTCTTACCATGGCATCGTACACAGATGCGTCACCATGGGGATGGTATTTACCCAGAACGTCACCGACGCAGGTTGCAGACTTCTTAAAGGGCTTATCAGAGGTCAGGCCGCTCTCGTACATGGTGTAGAGAATCCGCCGGTGGACGGGCTTCAGTCCGTCTCTGACATCCGGCAGTGCGCGGCCTACGATGACGCTCATGGCGTATTCAATATAGGATTTTTCCATCTCCTCCACCAGATGGGATTGGGTAATCACCTGGTCGGGAAAGCGGATATCCTCGGGCTTATAGCTTCTGTTATGTGCCAAAATGCGTCACCTCCTTAAATATCAATATTGATCGCGTATTTTGCGTTGCGCTCAATCCATTCCTTCCGGGGCTCTACCTGCTCACCCATGAGAACGGTGAAAATCTCGTCAGCCCGCACCGCGTCATCCAGGGTGATTCGCCGCAGAGAGCGCTTTTCCGGGTCCATTGTGGTATCCCACAGCTCATGGGGGTCCATTTCGCCCAGACCCTTAAACCGGGAGATATCCACCTTGGCATTGCTCTCGCCCCGCAGTTCGGCAGAGACAGCATCCCGCTCCTCGTCGGAGTAGGCCACCCGTTCGGTCTTGCCCCGCTTGAGCTTATACAGAGGCGGCACTGCGGAGTACACATAGCCGTGCTCGATCAGCGGGCGCATATACCGGAAGAAGAAGGTCAAAAGAAGGGTACGGATATGAGCGCCGTCCACGTCCGCATCGGCCATAATGATAACCTTGTGGTAGCGGAGCTTTTCGATATCAAATTCCTCGCCAATGCCCGCGCCCAGCGCCACAATCAGCGGGTACAGCTTATCGTTTCCGTAAATCTTGTCGGCTCTTGCCTTTTCCACGTTCAGCATCTTACCCCACATGGCTAAAATTGCCTGGAAACGGGAGTCACGGCCCTGAATGGCGGAGCCTGCGGCGGAGTCACCCTCGGCGATGTAGATTTCGCACAGGCTGGGGTCACGCTCGTTGCAGTCCTGCAGTTTGTCGGGCATCTGGCCGGATTCCAGACCGGTTTTCCGGCGGATGGACTCTCTTGCCTTCCGGGCGGCCTCTCTTGCCCGGTTTGCCATCATGGCCTTTTCCAGAATGATTTTGGCAACGGACGGATGCTCCTCAAAGTACACCGCCAGCTCTTCGCTGACAATGCTGTCCACCAAGGTGCGGATATAGGCGTTGCCCAGCTTTGCCTTGGTCTGGCCCTCGAACTGGGCATCGGTGAGCTTTACGGAGATAATGGCAGTGATACCCTCCCGGCAGTCCTCGCCGGATACCTTGTCATCGCCCTTGATGATGCCGTTTTTCATGCCGTAGGCATTGAGAACACGGGTCAGCGCCGTCTTAAAGCCAGTCTCGTGCATACCGCCCTCGGGGGTGTTCACATCATTGGCAAAGGACAGCATAAATTCATTGTATCCGTCGTTATACTGCAGGGCAATTTCCGCAGAGGCATCGCCCTTGCTTCCGTGCATGTAGATAACTTCCGGATGGATGGGGGTCTTGTTCCGGTTGCACCAGGTGACAAACTCCCGGATACCGCCCTCGTAGCACATGGTATCGGAGACCGGCTCTTCCCCGCGGTCATCGGTGATGGTGATGGTCAGACCTGCGTTTAGGAAGGCTTCCTCACGCATACGGGTGTGGAGAATTTCATACTCATAGTTCAGAGAGTCAAACATCTCCGGGTCTGGCTGGAAGGTGACCTCCGTACCGGTTTTTTCGGTCTTGCCCACGATTTTCATCTCCTGGGTGATCTGCCCCCGGGAGAACTTCATTTCGTAAATATTGCCGTTTTTGTGGACACGGGCAGTCAGACTCTGGCTCAAGGCATTTACAACGGACGCACCCACGCCGTGCAGACCGCCGGAGACCTTATAACCGCCGCCGCCGAATTTACCGCCTGCGTGAAGCACGGTAAACACAACCTCCAGCGCGGGCTTACCCGTCTGGGGCTGGATATCCACCGGGATGCCGCGGCCGTTATCGGTGACGGTAATGGAGTTGCCGGGATTGATGGTCACGGTAATGTGGTTACAGTAACCGGCCAGAGCCTCGTCAATGGAGTTGTCAACAATTTCATACACCAGATGATGCAAACCACTGCTGGAAGTGGATCCGATATACATACCGGGGCGCTTCCGCACCGCTTCCAAACCCTCGAGAACCTGGATTTGCGATCCGCCGTATTCCTGTGTTACTTTGGTTTCGTCAGACATAAATGCCTCCTAAATTAAGACATACCCTCCAAAACCTTCCTTTAAAGAGAGGAGGGGATGGCGATTTTTTTATTAAAGATAAGAGATTACAGCTTCTTACCGCCCTGAATCTCAATGGTCTTACCCAGCTTTGTGAATCTGCCCGGCTCACAGCAGGTGATGAACACCTGTCCTGCAGTGATCTGGTTCAGCACAAAGTCCTGCCGGCCCGGATCCAGCTCCGACAGCACGTCGTCCAGCAGTAAAACCGGGGTTTCTCCGGATTCTTTTTCCATCAAATCCCGCTGGGCAAGCTTTAAGCTGATAGCCGCCGTACGTACCTGTCCCTGGGAGCCAAAGGTTTTCAGGCACATACCCGAAAGGCTCACGTCAAAATCGTCCTTGTGGGGGCCGGTAAGACAGCTGCTGCTCTCCAGCTCTGCCCGGTAGTGGCTGTGCAGATGCTCCTGCAGCCATTCGGTCAACTGGGATACCGGGGCAAAGGGGTCCTGCACTGTGGAGACCGTCCGGTACTGGAGGGAAAATTCCTCTTTTCCGCCGGAAAAATGCCCATGGTGCACCATTGCCGCTTTGCCAAGTCCCGCGTAAAAACGCGCCCGGTAGGAAATCAGCAAGGCGCCTACCTGGCACAGCCTTGTATTGTATTCCGGCAGAATTTCCAAAAGCGCAGGATTTTCATGCCTATCCTTTAAAATCCGGTTTTTCTGCTCCAGAATCCGGGTATACTCCGTAAGCGCTGCCTCATAATTGGGCCGCATCTGGCACAGGGCGCTGTCACCCAGCCGCCGCCGGGCGGCAGAGCCTGCCTTGAGTACCATCAAATCCTCCGGACAAAACAGCACTGTCTGCATGACGCCGGAGATTTCCCCGGCTGTTTTCTTTTTTACACCGTTTAAGAACAGCTGGCGGGGACGGGCTGCGGGAAAGAGCACCCAGCGCAGGCTTTGCTGCCGATGCTGTGAAAACAGCTCCCCGGAGAGTTCTCCAAAGTCACCGCCCAGACGTACCAGCTCCGCGCTTTTCTGGGTACGAAAGCTTTTGCCCGTGCCAAGATAGGCAACCGCCTCCAATAGATTGGTCTTACCCTGGGCGTTATCCCCGATAATCAGGTTCACACCCGGGTCAAAATCAAAGGTCTGTTCCCGGTAGTTCCGGAAATTCTGCAGATATAAATTATTGAGGTTCATGGATGCAAATTAAATACTGTTTTCCCTGATAAACGAACTGGTCACCGGGATAGAGCTTTTTGCCCCGCATAGTGCAAATCTCGCCGTTTACGGTAACTTCACCCTCTTGGATGGCGACTTTTGCCATTCCCCCGGACTCTGCCGCATTGGCAAACTTCAGCGCCGCTTCCAGCTTGATAAATTCCGTACCAATGACCACCGGCTGGGGGGCATTGGGATTCTTCTTGGTTACCTTTACTTTCATAAAAACTCCTTAGCCTGAGCAATATAATCCAAACACACCTGAGTGGGCGTCTGATTGGCTCAGACTTCCTTTTATTCATTAATGGGCCTTAGCTGTTTTTAATGCGAACCGGTAAAACCATGTAGGAATAATCTGTCTTTTGATCCACAGGTGTCAGCACAATGGGGCTTAAGCCGTTGGTCAGCTCCAGCACCACTTCCTCACTGGGAATGGCCCGGAGGGCATCGATTAGGAACCGTACGTTAAAGCCGATTTCCAGCTCCTTGCCATTACCGGCCAGACTGCACCGGTCCTCTGCCGCGCCGATGGTGGTATTGGTGCGCATAAGCACCACCTGGTCGGAGAAAATACACCGCACAGGACTCTTGTACTTTTCGGATACGATGAGACCCACACGCTCAATGGAGGACTGCAGGTCGCCCACATTTGCCACCAGCTTAATGGGACAGTCGGTGGGGACAACCTTCCGCCAGTCCAGAAAATCGCCCTCAAGCAGACGGCAGATCAGGGTTGCCGTTCCGATTTGGAACAGAATATGCTTTGTGCCCAGGGTAAAGGCGACGTCGGCATCTGCGTCCTGCAGGATTTTTTCCACTTCCTTCAGTGCCGGAGAGGGCACAACAAAGGAAAGCTCTCTGCCTGTGGGGGATTCGGTGTGGTAGGTTCTTCTTGCCAGACGGAAGCCATCCACAGCAATGGCGGATACGGTTTCGTTTGCAACCTCAAACTTCACACCGGTATGAATGGGACGGCCCTGATTTTCAGAAACAGCAAAAATCGTACCGGAAATCAGCTCCTTCAGTGCCGTCTGGGGAATCCGGATGCTCCGGCCGGAACCCACATCCGGAAGCTCCGGGTAATCGTCGGCGGATTCTGCGGAAATGGTAAAGGAGGCGTAGCCTGCCCGGATGGAAACTTTATAGTTACCATCCACCACCACAGTCACAGGCCCCTCGGGCAGACGGCGGATAATGTCTCCGAACAGCTTTGCCGGCAGAACGCACTGGCCAACGTCCGTCACCTCTGCGTCAATCAGATAGGTAATGGCGGTTTCCATATTGTAACCGGTGAGACTTATTCCGCTGGCGGCACGGCATAAAATGCCCTCAATGACAGACAGGGAGCTTTTCTGTGCAACGGTGCGGCTGGTGATGTTCAAGCCAGCCACAAGGGTACTTTTTTCACAGGTAAAACGCATAGAGAACCCTCATTTCTTAAAATTTTCTGATTTTGTGTTTTGTTAAATATTATAAAATATAAATAAATAGATATTTTTGGTAGTAGCAATAGCAGTAGGGAAATTTTATGTGGAAAAGTGGGTTTTGTCTTAGAGCCGCAAGGCTTTTTTATCCACAGGCGTCTGTCGGAAAAGGATAACTTTTCAACAGGGAAAAAGGAAATCTGTTGACAGCTGTTTTATCCACAGGAAACTTTTGTTTTATCCACATTTTATGTGGATAAAATCAGAGGCTTGAGTTGATATTTGCGGTAATATCCCGGATGGTGTCCTTTATCTGCCCAGTGCCTGCGTTCAGTGCCACTTCCACTTTCCGGATAGAGTGGATGATTGTGGAGTGGTCCCGGCCAAATTCCTTGCCAATGTCCGGCAGGCTTAAATTGGTCAGATGGCGGATTAGATATATGGCTACCTGCCGGGCTTCGGAGACACCCTTGGTTTTCAGCGTGCCCCGGAGAACAGATTCCTCGATGGAGTAGAACTTGCAGACCTGACTGATGATAAGACCTGCGGTGGGCAGGGCGCTGTTTTCATTTTTGAACATGTCGTTGATGACAGTGGAAATGTTTTGCAGGTCGAGGGGCATATTGTTTAAATCGTGGTGGGCGCGGATTTTTTTTACAGTGCCTTCAATCTGCCGGACATTGTTGGTTACGTTCACGGCGATGTAATTGCAGACCTCGTCGCTTAGCTCCAAGCCCAGTGAGACAGCTTTGTTTTTGATGATGGCCATTCGGGTCTCATAATCGGGGGGTTGAATATCCGAGAGCAGACCCCATTCAAAACGGCTTCTGAGCCGGTCCTCCAGGGTCAGCATATCGCTGGGCTTCCGGTCGGAGGTCATAACGATCTGCTTGTGATTTTCGTGGAGGGTGTTGAAGGTGTGGAAAAACTCCTCCTGGGTGGAGTCCTTACCGGCGATAAACTGGATATCGTCAATGAGGAACAGGTCCGCTTCCCGGTATTTGTTCCGGAATTCAATATTGTTACCGCTCTGGATGGCGGCAATCAGCTCGTTGGTAAACTGGTCTCCCTTGATATAGACCACATTGGTCTCGGGATTTTTTCTGCGAATGCCGTTGGCGATGGCGTACAGCAGGTGAGTCTTGCCCACGCCGGGAGGGCCGTAAATGAACAGGGGATTGTAGACCTGGCCGGGGTTGTTGGTGACGGCAAGGGCGGCGCCGTGGGCAAAGCGGTTGGAGTTGCCAACCACAAAGCTGTCGAAGGAGAATTGAGGATTAAAGTCCATGGAAGTACTTTTCTTTCCTTTGGACTGATAGGCGGTCAGCTCCTCGTCACCGAATACCAGAAGCTTGGCATCGGAGTTGAAGATTTCCTTCAGCGCGTCCTGAATATAGTCGGTACACCGCAGGCGGATAATTTCCCGGCGGAAATCGGAGGCGGAATAGATGATCAGCTGTTCTTCATTCAGTTCAACCACTTCCGCATCGTCGAACCAGGCGGAAACTGTGACGGAAGTGAGTCTTTCTTCCAGATAATTGATGATTTTTGCCCAAACATAGGCGGATGCATACATAAAGACAGGCTCCTTTCTCTTTTTCAAATGGGATAAAAATAAGAAAACTCCCGTAAAACGAGCACTATTATCTCAACCTAAATTTTATCATATTTTCCCATAAAAAACAAGAGAATTTTACGGCTATACAATATAATAAAGGAAAAGAGAAAATGGCCTTTTTACAGAAGTTCACTTTTGGCATTATAACATACAAAGAAGAAAAAAGCTTATCGAAAAATTATCACCTGTTGAGAAGAAATTTTGTCCATAAAAAACCACCCCCTGGTTCCAGGGGGTGGTGCGTGTGAAATTAGACCATTGCGCAGGTGATAATAGCCATCTTGTAGACCTCGTCAGCGTTGCAGCCGCGGGACAGGTCGTTGATGGGAGCAGCCAGACCCTGCAGGATGGGGCCGTAAGCCTCAAAGCCGCCCAGACGCTGTGCGATCTTGTAACCGATGTTACCGGCCTCGATGGTGGGGAAGATGAAGGTGTTGGCGTAGCCGGCAACAGGAGAGCCGGGGAACTTCAGCTGACCGACCTCGGGGGCAACGGCAGCGTCAAACTGCATCTCACCGTCGATCATCAGGTCGGGAGCCAGCTCCTTGGCGACCTTGGTAGCCTCGTTGGACAGCTTCACAGTGCCGCCCTTGCCGGAGCCGTTGGTGGAGAAGGACAGCATAGCGACCTTGGGGTCGATGCCGAATACCTTGGCGGTGTTGGCGGTCTCGATAGCCACCTCAGCCAGCTTGCGGGCAGCGGAGACGGTCACGTTGCCTTCCTTGTCTACGGAGTCCTCGTAGCTTAAGTTAATGGCGCAGTCGCCCATGGCCAGCTTCTCTTCGCCGCGTACCATGATGAAGCAGGAGGAGACCAGGTTGGCACCCTTCTTGGTCTTGACCAGCTGCAGAGCGGGACGGACAGTGTCAGCGGTGGAGTAAGTAGCGCCGCCCAGCAGAGCGTCAGCGTAGCCCATCTTAACCAGCATAGTGCCGAAGTAGTTACCCTTGGACAGAGCGGCGCGGCACTCCTCAGCGCTCATCTTGCCCTTGCGCAGAGCCACCATGGTCTCGACCATGGCATCCATGCCTTCGTAAGTAGTGGGGTCAAGGATCTCAACACCCTCGATGTCAAAGCCGCCCTTGGCTGCGTTTTCCTTAACGGTCTCCACATTGCCTACCAGAATGGGGGTCAGAAAACCGCCCTCTTTCAGACGCGCGGTAGCTTCCAGGATACGGGCATCGTGGCCCTCGGTGAAGACAATCTTGCGGGGATTGGCCTTCAATACTTCAATCATTGCATTGAACATAATGAATTTCCTCCATAGTTTTTGTGGGCAGTGCCCATAATTTTACAAACTAATTATACATCACAATTTTCCCCTTGGCAACCGGAAAAATAAATAAATTCCGGGTGGCGGTCACCCGGAATTTACTTTTATTCTAACTCAAAAGCGCCGGTGTAAAGCTGATAGTAGGTGCCTTTTTCGGCAATCAGATCCGCATGGGTACCGCGCTCGATAATACGGCCATTCTCCAGCACCATAATACAGTCGGAATTTTTAACTGTGGAGAGCCGGTGGGCAATGACAAAGGTGGTTCTGCCCTTCATCAGCGCATCCATACCCTTTTGTACCAGCGCCTCTGTGCGGGTATCGATGGAGGAGGTGGCCTCGTCCAGAATCATCACAGGAGGGTCTGCCACTGCCGCCCGGGCAATGGCGATCAGCTGACGCTGGCCCTGAGACAGGTTGGCGCCGTTGCCTGTGAGCATGGTGTCATAGCCCTGGGGCAGACGGGTGATAAAATCGTGGGCGTTGGCCAGCTTTGCCGCCCGGATACATTCTTCGTCGCTGGCTGTGAGCTTGCCGTAACGGATATTGTCCATCACCGTGCCGGAGAACAGGTTGGTATCCTGCAGGACGATGCCCAGAGACCGCCGCAGATCCGGCTTACGGATTTTGTTGATGTTAATACCGTCATAGCGGATTTTGCCGTCAGCGATGTCGTAGAACCGGTTAATGAGGTTGGTAATGGTAGTCTTGCCTGCGCCGGTGGCACCCACAAAGGCCAGCTTCTGGCCGGGCTTTGCATAAAGGGTCACATCATGGAGCACCGTCTTTTCCGGAACATAGCCAAAGTCCACATTGGTCATGGTAATGTCGCCCCGCAGCGGGGTATAGGTCACTGTGCCGTCTGCCTGATGGGGGTGCTTCCATGCCCACTGGCCGGTATGGGTCTGGGATTCAGTAACAGTGCCGTCGGGGGAGATATTCGCGTTGACTAAGGTTACATAGCCGTCGTCAGCCTCCGGCTCTTCGTCCATCAAGTCAAAAATACGCTCAGCGCCGGCCAGCGCCATGACAATGGCGTTAATCTGGTTGGATACCTGACCGATGGGCATATTGAACTTTCTGCTCAGCAGCAGGAAGGCTGCCAGTCCGCCCAAATCCAACAGGTTGCCGTTGGAGGAGATGGCCACATAGCCGCCGATGATGGCAAGAATCGTGTACTGGATATAGCCAAGGTTGTTGTTCACAGGACCCATCATATTGGTAAACGCGCCGGCCTTAAAGGCATTGTCACGCAGATCCTCGTTGATGGCATTGAATTCTGTCTTGCAGGTTTCCTCCCGGCAGAATACCTTTACTACCCGCTGACCGGAGATCATTTCCTCCACATAGCCGTTGACCTTACCTAAGGCCTTTTGCTGACCGATGAAGAACTTGGCAGAATACATCGCCACATTTTTGGTGATATAGACAATGCCGAAGGCGGTCACCACCAACACAGCGGTCAAAATAGGAGAGGCCTTAATCATCAAAGCAAACACCGTTACCAAGGTAGCGATGGAAGAAATGCAGTTGGGCAGCGCCTGGGTAATCATCTGCCGGAGTGTGTCGATGTCCGCAGTGTAGCGGCTCATCACATCGCCTGCTGTGTGGGTGTCGAAATAGCGAATGGGCAGGCGCTGCATATGGCGGAACATATCGTCCCGAATCTGCTTTTGGGTACCCTGTCCCACGCGTACCATCAGGTAGTTATACAGGAAAGAGGACACAATACCAAGCGCATATATGAGGCCCATGCCGATGAGGAACCGGATAAGAGGCATATAATCCGGATGTTCCTGTTTTGTGAGGGGACCGATGTAGTTGTTAATCAGAGGGTCGAGGGAATAACTGCTTAGGGCGGTGGCAAGAGAGCCTATGAGAATACAGATGATAACCAAAATCATCGTTCTCCGATAGGGGCTCATATAGCCCAGCAAGCGAAGCAATGTCTTTTTGGGGTCTTTTGCCTTGCGGCCGTCACCCTTCATACGGATTGGAGGCATTATTCCTCGCCTCCTTTCACCTGAGATTCATAAACCTCCCGATAGATATCGGAGGTTTTCAGCAAGGTTTCGTGGTTGCCCATAGCGGCGATTTTACCGCCGTCCAGCACCAGAATCAGGTCAGCCTCCTGCACGGAAGCCACCCGCTGGGCAATGATCAGCTTGGTGGTGTCGGGAATCTCCTCGGCAAAGGCTTTGCGGATTAGGGCGTCCGTCCGGGTGTCCACCGCAGAGGTGGAATCGTCCAAAATGAGGATTTTCGGCTTTTTCAGCAGTGCCCGGGCGATGCAGAGCCGCTGCTTCTGTCCGCCGGAGACGTTGCTGCCGCCCTGTTCGATGTGGGTATCGTAGCCGTCGGGGAAAGACATAATAAAATCATGGGCGCAGGCCAGCCGGCAGGCGTGTTCCATTTCTTCCTCGGTGGCATTGGGGTTGCCCCAGCGCAGATTCTCCTTGATGGTACCGGAGAACAGCACGTTTTTCTGCAGCACCATAGCCACCTGGTCCCGCAGGGTGTGGATATCGTAGCTGCGCACATCCAGACCGCCTACCTTGACAGTGCCCTCTGTGGCATCGTACAGACGGGGAATCAGCTGCACAAAGGTGGACTTACTGGAGCCTGTACCGCCCAGAATGCCCACGGTCATACCTGCGTCAATGTGGAGATTGATATCGTCCAAGGCGTTTCTGCCGGCGGTTTTGGCATAGCGGAAGCAGACATGCTCGAAGTCGATAGAGCCGTCTGCCACTTGGGTAACGGGATTCTCCGGATTCTTCAGATCAGGCGTTTCTGTGAGCAGCTCGTAGGCCCGGCGCATGGGCGCGCGGCTCATAGTGAACATAACGAACACCATGGACATCATCATGAGTCCCATCAAGATCTGACTGGTATAGGTGAACATAGCGGTCAGAGAGGCAGTGTCGATATTGCCTGCGACCACTTGCTTGGCGCCCAGATAGGAGATGACGATAATGCTGGCGTAAATGGCAAACTGCATAAGCGGGTTGTTAAAGGCAATGATCCGCTCTGCCTTGGTAAAATCCTTATAGATGGTGCCGGAGGTCTCGTCAAATTTTTCGATTTCCTTTTCCTCCCGGACGAAGGCTTTTACTACACGGATGCCCCGCACATTTTCCTGCACCACATTATTCAGCTTATCGTATGTCTTGAACACTCTCTCAAAAATAGGATGTACCAGCCGAATGAGGGCGAACAGACCGCAGGCCAGCAGCGGCAGCGTGATGCAGTAAATAACGCTCAGCTTGGGGCTGATGCGGAAGGCCATCACCAGCGCCATTACCACCATCACCGGCGTGCGGAAAATCATGCGGATGCACATCTGGAAGGTCATCTGCAGATTGGCAACATCCGAAGTCAGACGGGTGACAATGGAGGAGGTGGAGAATTTATCGATGTTGGAAAAATCGTAGGTCTGCACCTTGGCGAACATATCGTGGCGCAGATTCCGGGCAAATCCGGTGCTGGCATAGGCGGCAAAGAAGGCAGATGCCACACCAAAGAGCAAGCTGCACAGTGCGCAGGCAGCCAGTTGTCCGCCGTATTTCCAAACCATAGCCATGTTGCCGGGCTCAATGCCCTGCCGCAGCAGCTCGGCAAGCACCAGCGGAATGAAGATTTCCATGGTAACCTCGCCTATCATACAAAGCGGGCTGAGGATTGCCGACCACTTATATTCCCGGATACTCCGGGCCAGTGTCTTTATCATGTATTTCGTTTCCTCCTTACAGCAAAAGCATAATACACTTACCCTATATTTTAACACAGATGCCGTATCATGCAATAGGCGTACAAAAAAAGTTTACAATTTCTGTCCCGTTAGACAGGCTGCCAAATACAAATTTGACAGGCTGTTTAAAATCTGTTACCATAGACCCTAGAAAATGAGGATTGGGGAAGCCTTCTATGGAAAACTATTTTGCAATGCAGCTTACACCTGCCCAAGTGAACGCCATTTCCAATGTGGGGCTTGCCCACATCGGCGACGGAGTGTACGAGCTTCTGGTGCGGTCATACCTGTGCGCCCAGGGAAAAACCACCATTAAAAATCTCCACAAGCTGTCGGTAGAGCTGGTAAAAGCCCCCACCCAGGCCCGCCTGGCAGAGAAGATCCGCCCGCGGCTGACAGAGGCGGAGGAGGACTACTTTCGCCGGGGCAAAAATGCCCATACCCACGCTGCCCCCAAGTCTGCCACGCCCCGGGAATACGCCATGGCCACCGGCCTTGAGACACTGTTTGGAGCGTTGTACCTGCTGGGGCAGACCCAGCGGTTAAATGCGTTATTTCACATTATGATGGACGAGGAAAATAGCAATGGCCTTTGATGCGTTTTTTTTAACAGCGGTGCTGGATGAGATTCGGCAGAAAACCACCGCTGCCCGAATTGAAAAAATCCACCAGCCCAGCCGGGATACGGTGATTCTCCAGTTAAAAAGCCCGGAGGGGCGGCAGAAGCTGATGTTTGTGGCAAACCCCACAGCGCCCCGGCTGCATCTGACGGCCGCAAGCCCGGAAAATCCCGCAGAGCCGCCGATGTTCTGCATGCTTCTGCGCAAGCACCTGTCCGGCGCAAGACTATCAGGCATTTCCCAGCTTCCCATGGAGCGCTGCGCCGCATTCACCTTTGACTGCATCGATGAAATGGGCGATGCGGTGCAAAAGCAGCTGGTTGCGGAGCTGATGGGCAGAACCTGCAACCTGTACCTGCTGGGGCCGGACGGGCGAATCATCGACTGCCTGCGCCGGGTGGGTCTGGATGAGACAAGCCACCGCCCGGCACTGCCCGGGATGTATTACCAAAGCCCGGCGCCGGTAGGCAAGCAGAATCCTGCTGGGGAAGTAGATTATGTAAACCTTTTAACCCAGCCGGGGGCGGATCTGCTCTCCGACCGGCTGATGGACACCCTTGGGGGCCTGTCTCCGCTGGTGTGCCGGGAGGCGGCGCTGTACGCTGCCGGGGAGACGGATGCCCGTCTGGAGGGTCTGGATACAGAAGCCGTTGCCCAAGGGCTGGCCCGGTTTTTCCGGATGTATCTGGAAAGCCCTGCGCCCTATTACTACGGGGATAAGGACGGAACACCTAAGCAGTTTGCCTTCTGCCCCATCTGCCAGTACGGTTCTTGCCAACAGGCGGATTCCTTTGGCGCGCTGCTGGACAGCTTCTACATCCTCCGGGACCGGAAGGATGCCATGCGGCAAAAAAGCCAGGCTGTGCGCAAAAGCGTCACGAGTCTCTGCCAGAGAATCAGCCGCAAGTTGGCCATCCAGGAAAAAGAACTGGAGGCTACCTATGACCGGGAGCGCCTGCGCCAGCTTGGGGATATTTTGACCGCAAACCTCCACCGCATCCAAAAGGGACAGACCTCTGTGACCGTGGAGGATTTTTACGATGAAAACATGCCCCAGATTCAAGTGGCGCTGTCTCCGTTGCTGTCGCCCCAGCAGAATGCCGCCAAGTTTTACAAGGACTATGCCCGGATGAAAACCGCGGAAAAGGAGCTGACCAAGCAGCTTATCCTGGGCAGGGAGGAGATGCAGTACCTGAAAAGCGTGCTGGAGGAGCTGAACAGGGCGGAGAGCGAAGCGGAGCTGGAGGAAATCCGGCAGGAGCTTCAGGCAGGCGGCTACCTGCGGCAGGACAGCGGCAAGCGGCGGATGAAGGCAGGCAAGCTCTCTCCCATGCGGTTTGAGTCTACCGACGGCTATCCCATCTACGTAGGCCGCAACAACCGGCAAAACGATGAGCTGACCTTCAAGCTGGCCCGAAAGGACGACCTGTGGCTGCATGCCAGCAAGGTTCACGGCAGTCATGTAATCATCTCCTGCGGCGGCACGACACCCCCGGATGATACCATTACCCAAGCCGCCCAGCTTGCTGCTTACTATGCAGAGACCGCCGGGGGACAGAACCTGCCGGTGGACGTGACGGCTGTGAAGCAGGTAAAAAAGACACCCGGCGGCAAGCCGGGCATGGTGATTTACCACACCTACCGGACGGTAATCGTCAATCCCTATAAGGATATCGTGGTAGATGCGCTGAACGCAGAGAAAAAGCCGGAGTAAAGCGACTTATAAAAAATATTACACCCATGTGTACCGGGGTTTCGTCCGGCACACATGGGTGTGTTTTCTTTACTTTGCCTGGCTGGTGGAGCGCAGGGTTACGTCGTGGGCGCCGCCCTCCACGATGGACACGGAGGAAACCAGCGTCAGCTTGGCATCCCGCTGCAGCTCGGGGATGGTGAGCATGCCGCAGTTGCACATGGTGGACTTGACCTTGTAAAGGCTAGCCTCCACGTTGTCATGGAGCGTACCTGCGTAGGTGACGTAGGAATCCACGCCCTCCTCAAAGCTGAGCTTGGTCTTGCCGCCCAGGTCATAGCGCTGCCAGTTGCGGGCGCGGTTGGAGCCCTCGCCCCAGTACTCCTTCATATAAGCGCCGTTTACCATCACCTTGGGGGTGGGGGACTCGTCGAACCGGGCGAAGTAACGGCCCAGCATCATAAAGTCGGCACCCATAGCCAGGGCCAGGGTCATGTGGTAATCGTGAACGATACCGCCGTCGGAGCAGATGGGCACATAAATGCCGGTCTCCTTAAAGTACTCGTCTCTTGCGGCAGCTACTTCAATCAGCGCGGTAGCCTGTCCGCGGCCAATGCCCTTGGTTTCACGGGTGATGCAGATGGAGCCGCCGCCGATGCCTACCTTGACGAAGTCTGCGCCGGCCTTTGCCAGGAACAGGAAGCCGTCCCGGTCCACTACGTTGCCAGCACCGATTTTCACGGAATCGCCGTAGTGCTCACGCACCCACTGGATGGTGTTGCTTTGCCAGCAGGAGTAGCCCTCAGAGGAGTCGATGCACAGGCAGTCCGCGCCCGCTTCCAGCAGGGCGGGAATCCGCTGGGCGTAGTCCCGGGTGTTGATGCCCGCGCCTACCAGATAACGCTTCTGGGAGTCCAGAAGCTCCTGAGGATTGGCCTTGTGGGAGGCGTAGTCCTTGCGGAATACGAAGTACATCAGGTGGTCGTTTTCGTCCACGATGGGCAGGGAGTTGAGCTTATGCTCCCAGATGATGTCATTGGCGCCCTTGAGGGTGGTATCTGCCGGGGCGGTAATCAGCTTTTCCCGGGGGGTCATGAAGGTAGAGACCTTCTCGGATACGTCCATACGGGATACCCGGTAGTCGCGGCCGGTGACGATGCCCAGAAGCTTACCGGTGGCAGAGCCATCCTCGGTGATTGCCACAGTGGAGAAGCCGTTGCGCTCCTTCAGCGCCAGCACGTCAGCCAGAGTGGCATCGGGGGTCAGGTTGGAGGCGGAGACCACAAAGCCTGCCTTGTAGCCCTTGACCTTGGCCACCATTGCCGCCTGGGATTCGATGGACTGGGAGCCGAAAATGAAGCTCAGGCCGCCCTCCTTTGCCAGCGCAATGGCCAGGGTATCATTGGAAACAGACTGCATAATCGCAGAGGTCATGGGAATGTTCAAAGAGATTGCAGGCTCTTCAACGCCCTTGCGGTACTTGGTCAGCGGGGTACGCAGAGACACATTGTCGGGAATGTGTTTCTCAGAAGTGTAGCCGGGAATCAGCAGATACTCGCTGAACGTGTGGCTGGGTTCGGGATAGTAATAGGCCATAGTGGTTCCTCCTGCAAAATATTGTATAGTTTTATCATACCGGCTTATTCTACCGGGAGCGGGTCTTTACGCCGCCGTCAAACAGCTGCACCTGGGGATTTCCGTGGCTGTCCAGACGTTTGAAGTTGCCCATCACCGTGGATACGGCGCTGAGTGTGACAAAGCTGCCGGGGTATTGGGTTACCAGCCGGGTCAGTTCTGCGACCTGGGAGTGGTTCACAACGCACACCAGCACAGTCTTTTCCCGGCCGGAGAAAATACCCTCAGCCGGATACCGGGTGGCGGTGTGGTGCAGATGGTGAATGATACCGTCACACAGCTCATCGGGGTGTTCCGTGACGATCTCGCAGCGGATGGCGCTCTGGTACTTGCGGTTCATATTTTCCCGGACGTTGCTGGAGAAGTAGCTGTAGATAATGCACAGCAGCACCGGCTCAATCCGGTAATCATAGACAAAGTAGGAAATAAGCGCCACGGAAATGTTGAGAACAAAAATCACATTGAAGAAATTGAAGTTGGGATTGCGCTTTTGAATGAAGCCGGCAAGAAACTCTGTACCGCCGTAGCAGGCATTCATTTTGTGCATCATATAGCCGCCAAAGCCGGTAATCAATCCGGCCACCGCAGGACCCAACAGGGTGGAGACTGTGGTGGTGTAGGCAAAGGCGCTTAAATCCACCGTATCCAGAAGCATCAGAAATCCGGAAAACGCCAGCACATAGGTAAGACTGCGCAGAGCGCGGGGTTTGCTGTTGACAAAAAAGGATATAATTGCCAGCGGAATGTTCAGAATAATCGAGGTGTAGCTGAGCTTAAAGCCCAGCACGTGCTGAATCATGGTGAAAATGCCGTTGAGGCCTGCCGGTGCGAAGCTGTTGGGGAAAACAAAGAGCTGGTAATTGACTGCCATCATCAGCGCGATCAGCAGAATCATAAGATATGACATGACAATTTTGAGCTGGCTTTTCACTTGCGTCCTCCTTATTTTTCCACATTCCGGCAGTGTATACTAGGTATATCCTATCATACCACACCAAATCCGGGCGGTCAAGGGCTTCAAAAGAGAAAGAAAGCCAAAATTTTCGTAAAAAATTGCCAAATTTATTGCAATTTTTTTGGATAAGTGGTATAGTGTAGCATTAGGAATGTATGGAAATTTATCAGTTAACAAAAAGGAGCCACAAAGTATGGCAGTACAGGAAAATATCAGAAACATTGCTATTATTGCCCACGTTGACCACGGTAAAACCACTTTGGTGGACGAAATGCTGAAGCAGGGCGGTATTTACAGAGAAAATCAGCAGGCTGTGGAGCGGGTTATGGACTCCGGCGATTTGGAGCGGGAGCGAGGCATCACGATTTTGGCCAAAAACACCGCCGTCCACTATAAGGACACCAAGATCAACATCGTGGACACCCCCGGCCACGCCGACTTCGGCGGCGAGGTGGAGCGGATTCTGAAAATGGTTAACGGCGTTATTCTGCTGGTAGATGCCGCCGAGGGCCCAATGCCCCAGACACGGTTCGTGCTGCAAAAAGCACTGGAGCTGGGGCATAAGGTCATTGTGGCGGTGAATAAGGTGGATAAGCCCGATGCCCGTATCCACGAGGTTATGGTCGAGGTGCTGGAGCTGCTGCTGGATTTGGATGCCACCGACGAGCAGTTCAACTCTCCCACCGTATTCTGCTCCGGCCGCCAGGGAACTGCTTCCTACGGCCCGGACGAGCCCGGCACCGACCTGGTGCCCCTGTTTGAGACCATTGTCAACTATATCCCCGCGCCCTCCGGGGATAAGGACGCCCCCCTGCAGCTGCTGGTGTCCTCCATCGATTATAATGACTATGTGGGCCGGATTGCTGTGGGCCGCGTGGAGCGGGGCACCATCAGCGTCAATCAAGAGGTCACCATCTGCGACTTCCATAACCCGGAGTTTAAGCAAAAGGGCAAGGTAGTTGCCCTGTACGCCTATGACGGACTGGGCCGAACCCCCATCCAGCAGGCCTCCGCCGGTGAGATTGTAGCGCTTTCCGGCATGTCGGAAATCACCATCGGCCGGACGCTGTGCGCCCCTGATGCCATTGAGCCGCTGCCCTTTGTGAAAATCTCAGACCCCACCATTGAAATGACCTTTGCGGTTAATGACTCCCCCTTTGCCGGCCGTGAGGGTAAGTTCGTCACCTCCCGGAACCTCCGGGACCGGCTGGAAAAGGAGCTTTTGAAGGACGTATCCCTTCATGTGACCGAGCAGGGCACCGACGCGTTCAACGTGGCCGGCCGGGGAGAAATGCACCTGTCCATTCTCATGGAGACCATGCGCCGGGAGGGCTATGAGTTCTCCGTGTCCACCCCCCGCGTACTCACCAAGGAAATCGACGGCAAGCTCTGCGAGCCTATCGAGCGGATGGTGGCAGACGTGCCCGAGGAGTGCATGGGCGCGGTCATCGAAAAAATGGGCCGCCGGAAGGGCGACTTACTGTCCATGACCCCCATGGGAAGCCGTTACCGTCTGGAGTTTCTGGTGCCGTCCAGAGGCCTGTTCGGCTACCGCAGCGAATTTTTGACCGATACCCGGGGCGAGGGCATTATGTCCTCGGTTCTGGAAACCTATGCGCCCATGAAGGGCGAAATCGAGCGGCGGCTCACCGGCTCTCTCATCTCCTTTGAGTCCGGCGAGGCTGTGACCTACGGCCTGTACAATGCCCAGGAGCGCGGCGCGCTGTTCATCGGGCCCGGCACACCGGTTTATGCCGGCATGGTTGTGGGCATCTGCAGCCGGAACGAGGATATGACTGTAAACGTCTGCAAGAAAAAGCAGCTGACCAATATGCGTGCCTCCGGTTCTGACGAGGCGCTGCGTCTGGTGACACCCAAAAATTACTCCCTGGAGCAGTGTCTGGAATTTTTGGCTGACGATGAGCTGCTGGAGTGCACGCCAAAGTCTCTGCGTATCCGCAAGCGCATACTGGACCACGGCCTGCGTATGCGTGAAGTGATGAAAAAGCGCAATCAGGAGTAAGCTATGAAACATATCCTTACCATTCAGGATCTGTCCTGCGTGGGCAAGTGCAGTCTGACCGTTGCCCAGCCGGTGCTCTCCGCTATGGGCATTGCCTGCGCGGTACTGCCCACTGCGGTGCTCTCCACCCATACCGCCTTTCCCAATCCCCACTGCCGGAGTCTGACCGGGGACATCGTACCCATCTGCCGGCACTGGCAGGAAAGCGGCGTTGCGTTTGATGCCATTTTGCTTGGGTATCTTTCCGACCCGGAGCAGGCGGAGGCGGTGCTGGAGGTTCTGCAGGCGTTTCCCTGCCCGGTGATTCTGGACCCGGCCATGGGCGATAACGGCAGGCTCTACAGCGGAATCACCCCTGACCATGTGGAGGCCATGCGGGATTTGAGCACGCTGGCGGAGGTTCTGCTGCCCAATGTGACCGAGGCAAGCCACCTGTCCGGACTGCCTTATCAGGAGCAGACCGACGGCCACTATCTGCGGCAGATGCTGGAAAGCCTGTGCCGCCGGAACACAAAGTCGGTGATTATAACCGGCGTGTCTCCCGCACCGGAGTTTACCGGCTTTGCGGGGATTCAGGCAGAGGAGGGCATGTTCTCCTACCAGGCGCAGCGCAGACCCAAATCCCTCCACGGCACCGGGGATTTATTCAGTGCCGTATTTACCGGCGCGTATGTCCGGGGCATGGCGCCCTACGAGGCGGCAGAGCTGGCGGCGCAGTTTGTAGAGCGGGTCATTGACGCGACCCCCCAGGCAACGCCCTTCGGCGCAGCCTTCGAGACCCAGCTGCCCTGGCTGTGGACACAATTGGAGACATTGGGCGTGTGATGCACACGCCCTTTTTTCATAACCACCCAGCGTCGGTTTTTGGCGTAAACACAAAATTGACACGGATACAAAAATCTGTTACCATTGTTGTTGCAAGGAGGTGAGACCGTGGCAAGACTAACGGACCCTGTAACCGTCTTAAAGGGCGTTGGCCCTACGAAAGCCAAGCAGTTTGCTGCTCTGAATATCCACACGCTGGGTGACCTGATCTGCCATTTCCCCCGGGGCTATGAGGACCGCACCCGGCTGGTGACCATCGAAAAGCTGGAGGTGGACACCCCCGCCTGTTTCAAGGCCATGGTCATGAACACCCCCCGTACCTCCCACGTGCGAAAAGGACTGGACATCACCAAGGTGCAGGTAGCTGACCATACGGCCCGGCTGACCCTGACCTTTTTCAATCAGAAATTTACCGCCGAGCAGCTCCAGTACGGCAGGGAATATATCTTCTACGGTGCCGTCTCCGGGGATTTCATCGGCTATAATATGGCATCGCCCACCTTTGAGGCGCTGGACAGTGAGCCGGTGACCACCCGGCGGGTGCTGCCCATTTACCCCCTAACAGCCGGCCTTTCCAACGCCTCTGTGCTGAAAGCGGTGCGGCAGGCGCTGGCTATTTGTAATCCCCCGGCGGAGATTCTGCCGGAGCAGGTACGCCGGCAGTACGGAATCCTCCCGGCAGAGCGGGCTTACTATGCCATCCACGAGCCGGCGACTATGGAGGAGGCGGAGCTGGCCAAAAAACGGCTGATTTTCGAGGAGTTCTTTGTGTTCTCCGCAGGGCTTTCCCTGATGCGGGCCGCCCGGGCGCAGAAAAAGGCCGCCCCCTACACCTATGGGGATTTATCCGCTTTTTACGCGGCCCTGCCCTTTACCTTGACCCAAGCCCAGCAGCGGGCCATCGGGGAGATTGCCGGAGATTTTCAGCGGGGTACGCCCATGAACCGGCTGGTGCAGGGCGATGTGGGCAGCGGCAAAACCATGGTCGCCGCCGCGGCGGCCTATCTGGCTGTCAAAAATAATCGGCAGGCCGCGCTGATGGCACCCACAGAAATCCTGGCAGAACAGCATTTTCACTCCCTGTCCGCACTTTTGTCCCCCCTGGGCGTTTCTGTCTGCCTGCTCACAGGCGCTGGGACCCAGAAGCAGAAAAGAGAAACCCGGGAGGCAATTGCCGCCGGGCAGGTGGATCTCATTATCGGCACCCATGCACTGGTTTCGGAAGCCACGGTTTTTGACCGGCTGGGGCTGGTGATTACCGACGAGCAGCACCGGTTTGGTGTGGCCCAGCGTTCCCGTCTGTCCGCCAAGGGGCAAGACCCCCATCTGCTGGTCATGTCTGCTACCCCCATCCCCCGGACGCTGGCGCTGCTGATGTACGGAGATTTGGAAGTTTCTATTTTGGATGAGCTTCCCCCCGGCCGGGAGCCGGTGGATACCTTCCTCGTGGGCGAGAGTATGCGCCCCCGGGTGAATGCGTTCATCCGCAAGCAGGTAAGTGAAAACCATCAGTGCTTCGTAGTCTGTCCTGCGGTGGAGGAGGCCGAGGGAATGGACATTAAGGCCGTCACAGTCTGGGCCGATACCCTGCGGCAGACCGTTTTTCCCGACCTGCGCATCGCCCTGCTCCACGGACAGATGAAGAGTGCGGAAAAAGAGGCTGTGATGGCTGACTTTGCCGCGGGCAAAGCAGATGTGCTGGTAGCCACCACGGTCATTGAGGTGGGCGTGGATGTGCCCAATGCCACACTGATGGTCATAGAGGATGCAGACCGGTTCGGCCTCTCCCAGCTCCATCAGCTCCGGGGCCGGGTGGGCCGCGGCAAGGCAAAAAGCTACTGTATCCTCACCTCCCACAACAAAAATCCCGACACGCTGCAGCGGCTGAAAGCGCTGTGCAAAACCACCGACGGCTTTAAAATTGCGGAGGAGGATTTGCAGCTGCGGGGACCCGGCGACTTCTTCGGCTCCCGGCAGTCGGGCCTGCCGGTGTTCCGGGTGGCCAATTTAAGCTGCGATTTGCAGACGCTCAAAGATGCCCAGCAGGCATCTGCCGACTGGATCAATCGGGAGGGAACAGCCGACACCCCGGAATCGGCAGCATTGCGCCTGCGTATCGGGGATTTGTTCCTCCGGGCAAAGGATACCATGAATTAACGTAAAAACGCAGGGGCTTGCCGCCCCTGCATAAATATTAGAATAGCGTGTGGATACTCTCAAAGGTGTAGCCCATATCCTCCCAGCGGGTGAGCAGTTCGTCCAGGATCTGGGCGTTGGTCTGGGAGGTGGAGTGCAGCAGCACCACCGCACCGTTGTGTACCCGGGGCAGCAGCTTGGCAAAGGCCTGTTCCCGGGTGGGCTGGGCGTTGTTGTCCCAATCTGCATAGGCAAGACTCCAGAAAACAGTTTTATAGCCCATTTCCTTGGCCATTTCCAGATTCTCCCGGCTGTAGACACCCTGGGGCGGGCGGTAATACTTGGGAAGCTCCTTGCCGGTGACCTCTCGGAACAGTTCCTCCAGCTGGGTCAGCTCCCGGGCAAAATCCTCTTTATTGGACAGTTTGGACATGTCCGGGTGGTGCATGGTGTGGTTGGCTACAATATGCCCCTCGTCCACCATCCGCCGCACCAAATCCGCGTTTTTCTCTATGTAGTTGCCCACCAGAAAGAACGCAGCGGGCACATTGTGCTTTTTCAAGGTGTCCAGAATCTTCTCCGTACAGCCGTTTTCGTAGCCGGCATCAAAGGTCAGATACAGCACCGGCCTTGTGGTATCGCCCACATAGACCCCGTCCAGGGCATACAGCTCCCGGCTGCCCACAGGCCCCACAGGGGGCTTACCCTCCTGCTGAAAGCTGAGGCCCCAGGCGCCGGTGGTAATGGCGCTGCCCCAGAACTGACTGACTGCCAGTGCGATGGCAGCGCACAGGGCAGCCAGTAATATCCATAAATCTTTTTTCCCCATAGACATCCCTCCTGGGACAGTCTATGGGGAAATTTTCCGGATTATACAAAGGGGCGCAGCTTTTGGGTAAGGAAGTGGGCCAGCAGCAGCTTTGCCGCATCCGGCAGCAGATAGGGAACCACGCATTTTAAAAGCACAGCGCCCAGTCCCACAGCGTTGCCGCCGGGCAGGTACACGCCCATATACCAGGCAGTGCCGCACAGGTAACAGGCAAGCAGTCCCATGACCATGGCAAAGGCCTGCCGTTTTGGAGTGCTTTTCCGGGCGGTAATCCCCCAGTAGACCAGCCCGGAGACAAGAAAACCCCAGATATATCCGCCGGAAACGCCCATCAGCACCCCAAGGCCGCCCCGGAAGCCACTGAAAACCGGCAGACCCACGATTCCCAGCAGCAGGTAGATGGAAATGGCGGCAGCGCCCCGCTTTCCACCCAAAAGACCCAGCGCCAGAAAGACACCAAAGGTCTGCATGGTGAAGGAAATATCACCGATGGGAATGTGCAGCCAGGCGCAGACCGTCAAAAGGGCAGCAAAAAGTCCGCACAGCGCCATGTTTTTTGCCCGCATATTCCCACCTCCTTTTCCGGGATAGGATACCATCCAACCGGGAAAAAGTCAATGGAAAGAAAATCCGGTACACGGGATGCGCCGTGTACCGGAAGGGGTTATTCGGGATAGGTTTTGGGAACGGGGGTAATCACCGGAGTGCCGTCCCGGTTCAGAAGGACGGTCAGACCGCCAGCATATCCGGATGCTGTAAACAGATAATTCACGCCGGTTTCCTTATCCACCAGAATGTAGGTGGCTGGGCCGGTAAAACCGCCGCCGTGGGAGTAGGTTTTGATGAACCGCTTCTCTTTGTCGGCCATCTCAGCTCTCCTTAACGCCCTCTACCAGGCCGTTTGCCAGACCGACGATTCCCTGCATCTGGGAGGGAATGATAATCTTGGTGGCCTTGCCGTCGGCAACCTTCTGCATTGCCTCGATGGATTTCAGCTTCAGCACCTGGTCGTTGGGCGCTTGCTCATTCAGCATGGCGATGGATGCAGCCAGAGCCTTCTGGACTTCCAGAATGGCTTCGGCCTCACCGGCTGCCCGCAGAACGGCGGACTGCTTTTCAGCTTCGGCTCTGAGGATTGCGGCTTCCTTTTCTGCGCTGGCTCTGAGGATTGCGGACTCCTTCTCGCCCTCGGCAATAAGGATGGCAGATTTCTTCTGACCTTCGGCCTGCAGGATTGCCTGCCGGCGGTCACGCTCGGCCTTCATCTGCTTCTCCATGGAGGACTGGATGTCGGCGGGCGGCAGAATGTTCTTCAGCTCCACACGGTTGACCTTGATGCCCCAGGGATCGGTGGCCTCGTCCAGAATCGCCCGCATTTTGGTGTTGATGATATCGCGGCTGGTCAGAGTCTGGTCCAGCTCCAGATCGCCGATGATGTTACGCAGGGTGGTGGCGGTCAGGGTCTCCATAGCGGCCATGGGCTGCTCCACGCCGTAGCAGTAGAGCTTGGGGTCGGTAATCTGGAAATACACTACGGTGTCAATCTGCATGGTGACGTTATCCTTGGTGATAACCGGCTGGGGCGGATAGTCCAGCACCTGCTCTTTCATACTGACCCGGCGGGCGACCCGGTCAATAAAGGGAATTTTGAAGTGCAGGCCCACACCCCACACACTCTGGAAGGCGCCCAGCCGCTCGATAACGAACGCACGGGATTGCTGCACCACCACAATGTTGCGGATAACGATGATGAAAAGAATAACGATCAGCGCAAAGATGATATAAGGTCCCATAAATTATCCTCCTTATTTTGTGTTGACAGGTTCGGGAACCGGGGTGACGAATGCTTTGACACCCTCGATTTTGTCTACTTTAACCAGCGTACCGGCTGGGATTGGCTGTCCGTCGGAGCTCCGGGCGGTCCATTCCATGGCGCCCAGCCTTACCTGACCGGCAGCGGCAATGTTATCCACAGGGGTGGTAATGCGTCCCATGGAGCCAACCAGCGCGTCCACGTTGGTGCGCAGCAGCCTAGGGGTAAAATGCTTTTTGACAAGAGGCCGCAGAAGAAACAGCAGTCCTCCCGAAACCACAAAAAACAGAACCAGCTGCAGCCAAAGCTGCGCATCGAAAAGGCTTGCTACCATAGCCACCAATGCGCCCGCGGCGAACCACAGGGAAATCATGGCCACCGTGGAGCCTTCCACCAGCAAAAACAGCACCAGCAGAACCAGCCAAACGATTGCATCCCAATTCATTCTATGACCTCCTCTCGTACCATTGGGTTGTAATAATACAATATCAAAAAAGCAAGCAAAGGTCAATTGCCCAAATCGTAAAAAATCTGTGACGAATTTCGATTAAAAAACCCAAGGACGGCCATAGGCCGTCCTTGGTGTGTATGGAATTACTTATTCAGATACTTGTCGATGGCAGCAGCGCCCTTCTTGCCGGCGCCCATTGCCAGAATGACGGTAGCTGCGCCGGTAACGGCATCGCCGCCGGCGAATACGCCGTCACGGGTGGTCATCTCATCCTCGTTGACGATCAGACAGCCCTTCCGGTTGGTCTCCAGACCGGGGGTGGTGGAGCGGATCAGGGGGTTGGGGCTGGTGCCCAGCGCCATGATTACGGTGTCCACATCCAGAATGAACTCACTGCCGGGAATCTCCACAGGACGGCGGCGACCGGAGGCGTCCGGCTCACCCAGCTCCATGCGGATGCACTTCATGCCGCAGACACGGCCGTTCTCATCGCCCAGGATCTCCACGGGATTGCACAGAGTCTTGAACTCGATGCCCTCTTCCTTGGCGTGGTGCTGTTCTTCCAGACGGGCAGGCATTTCGGCCTCGCCACGGCGGTAAACGATGTACACGTGCTCGGCACCCAGACGCATGGCGCAACGGGCGCCGTCCATGGCCACGTTGCCGCCGCCTACAACGGCAACAGCCTTGGAGGCAATGATGGGGGTGTCGTAGTTTTCGTCATAAGCCTTCATCAGGTTGGTACGGGTCAGATACTCGTTGGCGGACATAACGCCCTTGAGTGCCTCACCGGGGATGTTCATGAACATGGGCAGACCTGCGCCGGAGCCTACGAATACGGCCTTGTAGCCCATTTCAAACAGCTCGTCGATGGTGAGGACTCTGCCAATGACCATATTGGTCATCACTTCCACGCCCTGTGCCTGCAGCTTGGTCACTTCGTTGGCAACGATAGCCTTGGGCAGACGGAATTCGGGGATGCCGTAAACCAGCACGCCGCCTGCAGTGTGCAGAGCTTCAAACATGGTCACTTCGTAGCCCTTTTTGGCCAGATCGCTGGCGCAGGTCATACCGGCAGGACCGGAACCGACCACGGCCACCTTAATGCCGTTGGAAGGGGTCTTTTCGGGCATAGCGTTGATGTTTTCCCGATACCAGTCAGCAACGAACCGCTCCAGACGGCCGATGGCCACAGGCTCGCCCTTGATGCCGCGGACGCACTTGGCTTCGCACTGGCTCTCCTGGGGACAGACACGGCCGGACAGGGCGGGCAGCGCGTTGGTGGAGGTGATAATCTCGTAAGCGGTCTTGAAGTCGCCTTCAGCGACCTTGCCGATAAACTCGGGGATACGCACGTTGACGGGGCAGCCCTCAACGCACTTGGGGTTTTTGCACTTTAAGCACCGGCCGGCCTCTTCGATGGCCATCTCCGGAGTGTAGCCCAGGGCTACCTCTTTAAAGTTGCGAGCGCGAACCTTGGGATCCTGCTCGGGCATGGGGGTCTTTACCAAAGTCATATTAGCCATTGCAGTTTCCTCCTTATTTAATCAGTTCCTTGCCCATGGCTTCCATGCGGCAGGCGTGCTTTTCGGCAACCTCAGCCTCACGGCCGCGGTACAGGCTGTTACGGCTCATCAGCTCGGCAAAGTCCACCTTGTGGCCGTCAAACTCGGGGCCGTCCACGCAGGCAAACTTGGTCTCGCCGCCCACAGTCACACGGCAGCCGCCGCACATACCGGTGCCGTCCACCATAATGGGGTTCAAAGACACACTGGTGTGAGTGCCGAAAGGCTCGGTGGTCTTGCAGACGAACTTCATCATGGGAACAGGACCGATGGCCAGAACCTCGTCAAACTGCTCGCCGGCCTCCAGCAGCTCCTGCAGAGCCACAGTGACCAGACCGTGACGGCCATAGGTGCCGTCGTCAGTCATGAGGATCAGGCGGTCAGCACAGGCGGCAAATTCCTCCTCCAGAATGACGATATCCTTGCTGCGGAAGCCCACGATAACAGTGACTTCTGCACCGGCTTCTTTGAAAGCCTTGGCAGAGGGCAGGGCAATGGCGCAGCCGACACCGCCGCCCACAACGCAGACCTTCTTCTTGCCTTCCACGGGGGTGGGCTTGCCCAGAGGGCCGACAAAGTCGCGGATGAAGTCGCCTTCATTCAAATTGCCCAGTGCCTTGGTGGCAAAGCCGACTTTCTGGAAAATGATGGTAACCGTGCCCTTTTCCCGGTCGTAACCGGCGATGGTCAGGGGAACACGCTCGCCCTGCTCATCGATGCGGAAAATGATGAACTGACCGGCTTTTGCCTTTCGGGCAATAAAGGGGGCCTCGATGTCCATCAGGGTGACGGCGCTGTTAAGCTCCTTCTTGCGTACAATTTTAAACATAGCTATACTTCCTTCTTCTAAAAACCGTTGTTTTCTTGGGATATGCAATGCGTATTATAATACCAAAACGCCTGCAGGTCAACTGCTTATTGCACCTGTTGCTTTTCCTTCAGCAGGTCGCGAATCTCCATGAGCAGCAGCTCTTCCTTGGAGGGCTCGGGGGGAGCGGGAGGCTCAGCGGCGGCAGCTTCTGCTTCCTTTTTAGCGGTAAGCGCTGTCAGCTTATTGATTCCCTTTACTAGCCAGAAAACGACCAGAGCCAGAATGAAGAAATTGATCACGGCGGAGATGAAGTTGCCGTAGGTCAGGTAGTTGTACACCTCCTGAACCACTTCGGAGCCATCCTCAGCAACTATGGTTTCAAAGGTGGGGTCTACCCAGGGCATCCGGGGGAGCCGAATCTTAGCATCGCTGAAATCGGTGCCACCCATAAAGATGTTGATAATGGGCATAATTAAATCGTTGGTCAGACTCTTTGTGATAGTGGAGAATGCGCCGCCGATGATAGTACCGACAGCCAGTGCCATTGCGTTGCCTTTGAGGGAGAAGGTCTTGAACTCTTCCCACCAAGACGGTTTGATTTTCTTCATAGTTATTCCTCCTGTTAGTTTACATAATATTAATTAATTATTTCTTTTCGATGATTTCCAGACCGCCCAGATACTTCCGCAGGACTTCCGGAACGACGATGGAGCCGTCAGCGCGCTGGTTCTGCTCCACCAGAGCCGGGAAGATACGGGAGGTTGCCAGACCGGAGCCGTTCAGGGTGTGCAGGAACTCGGGCTTGCCGGTGGCTTCCCGGCGGAAGCGGATATTACCGCGCCGTGCCTGGTAGTCACGGGCGTTGGAGACAGAGGAGACTTCCTTATAGCCGTCCATGGAGGGGATGAGGATCTCAATATCATAGGTTCTAGCCATGGAGGCGGAGCAGTCGCCGGCGGCCAGCTTCACGGTGCGGAAGTGGAAGCCCAGACCCTCCACCAGCTTTTCGGCCTTGGTGACCAGCTCTTCAAAAGCGGCGTCGGAATCCTCGGGCTTGCAGAACTGGAACATCTCTACCTTGTTAAACTGGTGGCCTCTGACCATGCCCCGCTCGTCGGCCCGGTGAGAACCGGCCTCCCGGCGGAAGCAGGGGGTGTAGGCAAACAGCTTCTTGGGCAGATCCGCTTCGGAGAGAATCTCGTCCCGGTAGATAGAGCACAGGGCAGCTTCTGCAGTGGGCAGCATATAGTGGATGCGGTCGTCGGTGGGGTTTGCGATTTTGTAAACCTCGTCAGCAAATTTGGGGAACTGGCCTGCAGTCTCGCCGCACTGGTATTCCAGCATGTGGGGCGGCAGGATAAAGTCGTAGCCGTCAGCGGTGTGGGTGTCGATGAAGTAGTTCAGCAGTGCCCACTCCAGACGGGCGCCCATTCCGGTGTACATCCAGTTGCCGGCGCCGGCCAGCTTCACGCCCCGCTCATAGTCGATAAGGCCCAAATCGGTGCACAGGTCCACGTGGTGCTTAGGCGCAAAATCAAAGGCGGGCTTGCTGCCGATGTAGCGCAGAGGCTCGTTGTTTTCCTTGCCGCCGGGGAGTAGGTCGGCATCCGGCAGATTGGGCAGGCTCAGCATGGCAACGCGGAACTCCTCGGAGAGGGTCTTTAATTCCGCGGCTTCGTTCTCAATAGCCTTGTCCAGGGCGACACTCTCTGCGGAGTTTGCGGCAATCTGCGCATCCAGAGCGGAAGTGTCCTCACCGCGCTTCTCGGCGCCCTTTTTCTGGCCGAAAAGCTTGCCGTTTTCCTTGCTCAGCTTGTTTTTCTGGGCAGTCTGGGTCTCGGTGGCGGTCTTTAAAGCGCGAATTTTTCCGTCCAGATCCAGAATCTTATCAACAATGGCATCGCAGTCCACTTCTTTGGCCTTCAGACCGGCCTTGACTGCATCGGGGTTTTCCTTAATCTTACGAATGTCCAGCATGTTTACTATTTCTCCTTTTGTATGGAAGCGTTACACATCAATTACGTTGGTGGGCTTGGCGGGGATCACCAGCGCGGCGATCAGATAGGCCAGCAGGCCGGTACCTACAGTGAACAGGGTCACCACCGCCCAGATCAGGCGGATCAGTGTGGGGTCGATTTCAAAATACTCGGCGATACCGCCGCAGACACCGGCGAGCTTCTTGCCCTCTGAGATTCTGTACAGTTTCTTCTTGTTATCCATGATAGTGTCTCCTTATTTCTGTTGTATTGTCATCAGTGCTTCCAGCAGGGTCTGTAGATCCTCCTGCCCGTAAAATTCCAGTTCAAAGCGGCCTTTGCGCTTGCCGTTGACGATCTTCACGCCCCGGCCCAACTGCCGGGAGAGGGTCTTTTCGCACTCAGCCACATAATCCACTGCCAGAGAGACGGGCTTGGGCTGAACGGGGGGCTTGTCCATGTTTTTGCACAGCAGCTCCGCCTGCCGGACGGAAAGTCCCAGCGCGGCAATTTTCTGGGCTGCGTCTTTTTGCTGTTTTTCTGTTTTCAGACTGAGCACTGCCCGGGCGTGACCGGCTGACAGCTTGCCGCTGCGCACCATTTCCAGCACCTCGGGACACAGCCCCAATAGCCGCAGGGCATTGGCAACTGCAGGACGGGATTTGCCGACCCGGTTTGCCGCATCCTCCTGGGTCAGCCCGTGCACTTCCATAAGCGTCCGGTAGCCCTGGGCCTCTTCCACGGGGTTTAGGTCCTGCCGCTGAAGATTTTCGATCAGCGCCAGCTCCATGGTCTTTTTATCATCGGCTTCTATGATCACAGCAGGAATTTCTTTCAGTCCCGCCAGTCTTGCAGCCCGCCAGCGCCGCTCACCGGCGATGATTTGGTAGTACCCGCTGGGCAGCTCCCGGACAGTCAGGGGCTGCACCACCCCGTGAACGCCTATGGAATCTGCCAGTGCCTGCAGGGCTTCCTCGTCGAAGTCCTGCCGGGGCTGGTCGGGATTTGGTTCTACCTTATATATGGGCAGCTGCTGATAGGGGCTTTTTTCTGAGGAGTCCTCATTAAAATCCCCAAACAGGGCACCCATTCCTTTGCCCAAACCTTTTTGAACCGCCATCGGCTCACCTCAGCTTTCCTTTGATTTCCTCTGCCATTGCCATGTAGGCGGCAGCGCCCCGGCTGCTCCGGTCATATGCGCTCACCGGCAAGCCATGGCTGGGGGCTTCCGCCAGCCGTACATTCCGGGGAATTACGGTGGCAAATACCTTGCCGGGGAAGTGCCTGCGCACCTCCTGCGCCACCTGCGTGGAGAAATTGGTGCGACCGTCAAACATGGTCAGCGCCACGCCGAAGATTTCCAGCGCCGGGTTGATGCGCTTTTTCACCATGCGCAGGGTGTTCATCAAGTCTGCCAGCCCCTCCAGCGCGTAATACTCGCACTGAACCGGAACCAAAATTCCGTCTGCGGCTGCCAAGCCGTTCAGCGTCAGCATTTCCAGAGAGGGAGGGCAGTCAATGAATATTACGTCATACCGCTCACGGACGGCATTTAATGCCTTCCCCAGGCGGTGATGGGCGTTTTCCATGGTTACCAGCTCTACGCCGGCGCCTGCCAAATCTGCCGTTGCAGGCAGCACGTCACCGAAGCGGGTGGGCTGGATGGCCTGCATTGGTGGCAGGTCGTTTACCACCACGTCATAGATGGACTTTTGCAGTTTCTTCTTATCCAGTCCCATGCCGGAGGTGGCGTTGGCCTGGGGGTCGAAATCACACAGCAGAACCCGTTTTCCGGCCTCAGTGAGGGCGGCTGTGAGGTTCACAGCTGTGGTGGTTTTTCCTACGCCGCCCTTTTGATTCACGACGGCAATGATCTTTCCCATAAAGTATTCCCTTTCGGATGTACAGTCAAACCGGATGTTTCACGTGAAACACCGGAAACGCAATTGTTTCACGTGAAACAATTTACGCGATTACCCTTCGGTCGTTCCGGAGGTTCTTATGTTATAATTCTTGCCTGAATGTTGATTAAGCGGCAAACTTCTGTCCTTCCAAATCAGGGCAGCCAGCGCAAGCAGCGTCACCAGACTCAAGGCGATAACTGCGCAAACAAGGCGGCGGTTTCTCCGCTTCAGCAGGGGCAGCTGCTCCTCGGGAGACGCTATGCGCTTTTGCCGTCCGGCTTTTTTGGAAGGCGGTGGGGTGTCCCGCTGGGGCAGCTGGACGCGGGCATCCGGCTTTACTGGATAGCGTGTCATGCCTTGCAGGCAGCTGTCGCAAAAGACCTGCTGCTTACTGCTTTCCCGGCCGCACTTTAAGCAGTACATAACGCAAACACCTCCCAATTTTATCTGCCCCTTATTGTACAACAAA
Source organism: Faecousia sp. (assembly GCA_045637585.1). GTDB lineage: Bacteria > Bacillota > Clostridia > Oscillospirales > Oscillospiraceae > Faecousia. The sequence goes on from JAZTZS010000027.1 coordinate 40,073, forward strand.
TTTTCAGATTCGTAAAGGGGCACAGAAAAATAATTTAAAAAAAGCACAGTGGCTGTTGACAAATGTAAACAGGCATGGTATTATTTGGTTACAGATGTAAACAATGAAAGGAGTGGTAGCTTTTGGACAAGACACTGACTTCTGCGGAATGGTCGGTCATGGAGCACCTGTGGGAACAGGGCAGTCTGACTGGGCGGGAGGCCACGGAGCGGATGGAAGCGCAGCTGGGATGGAACCGCAGCACCACCCTCACCCACCTGCGGCGCATGGAGGGAAAGGGTACGGTGAAAAGCACCCAGCAGGACGGGGTAAAGACCTATTTCCCGGTGCTGAGCCGGGAGGATGCGGCCCTGCAGGAGACCCAAGGCTTTTTGCGCCGGGTGTACAACGGCAGCCTGAGCATGATGATGAGTGCCCTGACAAAAAAAGAGAGGCTGTCTCAGGAAGAGATAGACGCGCTGTACGCCCTTTTGGACGGATTGGAGGGGAAAGAGCATGATTGAATGGATTGTAAGCAGCAGTATTTTGATTTTGACGGTCATTGTTTTGCGGTTTTGCCTGCGGGGAAGGATTAGCCAGCATCTGCAGTATGCCCTGTGGGCGCTGGTGCTGGTGCGGCTGGCAGTCCCGTTTCAGATTGGCAGCGCGGCGTTTAGCGTGGAAAATCGGCTGGCGCAGACCCCGGTGGTGCAGCAGATAGACCTCGCCGGACAGGTGGCGCATATTTCCTATAATGCAGATGGAACGGCAACCGGGTATTATGCCTATGAGCCCGGGGAGAATCGGGTGGAACCGATGCCCCAGGCGTTTACCTGGCAGCAGGCAGAACAGATCAGCCGTATCCGCTCTGCCCGTGAGGCGGCAAGATTCATCTGGATTTTGGGCATGGCGGCCGTTGGCGGTGTATTTCTTATGTCCAATCTGCACTTTACCGGAAGGTTGAAAAAATCCCGCGTCTTACTGGAGAAGCAGCGGCTGCCGGTGTACGTGACAGACGCGGTGGAGACCCCCTGCCTGTTCGGTCTTTTCCGACCGGCCATCTATCTGCCCTCTGCTGTGGCAGGAGAGGCGCGGCACCGGTATCATGCCATCGCCCACGAAACCACCCATTACCGCCATGGAGACGGGATTTGGTCCGTTCTGCGGTGTCTGTGTCTGGTGCTCCACTGGTATAACCCCCTGGTCTGGTGGGCGGCGGTGCTGTCCCGCGCGGACGGGGAGCTGGCCTGCGATGAGTCCACGATCCGCTGTATCGGCGAGGAAAACAGAGAAGAATACGGCCGGGTGCTGGTGGATTTGACCTGCCGCAAGCCCGGGAACGTATTGCAGACGGCTACCATGATGACCGGCAGCGCCAAAAGTATCCGTGAGCGGATCAGTTTGATTGTCAAAAAACCGAAAATGGCGGTATATACCCTGATCGTCGTGATCTTAGTGGCGGCAGTGGCTGCGGGCTGTACCTTTATGGGCGGGGAATCCGGAAAAGAGCCCGATGTGCCCCCGGACGTCACCCAGCAGACCGGGGTGGATGATACAGAGGAAACGGAGTCGGACACCACCCAGCAGACTGAGGAGGACGTCACAGAGGATACTGTTCCGGATACAACAAGCCCGGAGCCCACGGATCCTCCTGTCATAGAGGGGCCGCTGGGCGAATTTGTCCAGATAGATGTGGCTGAGACCGTCACAGGTACAGACGGCAGAAATCAGTGGAGCGTCAGCATCCGCGTCCCCAAGCTGCTTCCCTTCAGCAAGGATGCTGAAGCCTGCCAGCAGGAGATTCAGGACAGATATAACCCCCTTCTGGAAGAGATTCGCTCCAATTCCGCAAAGGGTTTCTGGCCTGTGCTGCTTAGTATTGAATTTGAGGCCTACTTAAATGATGGCATTTTGTCGCTGGTCATTTGCGAGCAGACGAATTATGAAACAAGCCATTACCGGGTGTATAACTTTGATACGGCTTCGGGCGTAAGGCTGGACAGCGCGGTCCTTGCGAAAAAACTGGCAATTACCGATTATGCGGAAAAGGCAAAACAAGCGGCGCAATCTGTCTTTGAACAAATACATATCAATTGTCAGGACAGCCCGCTGCATGCCCAGCAGCAGGCAGCCACTGTGAGCGAAGAAAATATTGCAAAAGGTCTGCTGTATTTGGCTGAGGAAGGTAAGCCCATGGTGGTCATGGATATCTATCCCTGCGCAGGCGCAGCCTACTATTCTCATGCAATCCCCCTACCCTAACCCAGATAGGCAAAGACCCGGCGGGGCGGCCATTGACCGCCCCGCCGGGTAAGATTATAAAGGAATGCATTATTTTTGGCCTGTATCCGCAGAATGCAGGCAGTTGCATCAAAACAGGGGCTATTGCAGTTTTGCAACAGCCCCAAATAATTATCTTCTGCGTCTTCCTTTTCGGTCATAGGTGCATAGAACCACAAGGCAAATGGCTATGTAGCTGACCAAAATCAGTCCGGCCTGCCAGAGCAGATATGTAATGGCTTTTGAAACCATCTGCACAGGCTCCAGCTTTCCAAGCTGCATGGCTAAGATGCCCATAACCACCGTCAGCACCAGCCCCAGTACGCCCAGAACAAGGCCGGCAAGCCGCTGGGTAAACCGCCAGGCCTCCACACTGCCCATGCCGAACCAGGTACGGAATCCAAACCGATGGTTTGCCTCCTTGGGGGGCAGAAACAGGTACACAAGTCCCAGAACCAACAGGATCAGCGGCCCTGCCATAACTGCCCATTTGGTGACCTGCGGAATCTTTTCCAGCAGTTTTTCCAAATCCGGAGTCAGCTTAGAAAGATCCATACCGTCGAACAAAGATGTAATGGCTTCCATAGAAAGGACTCCTTATTTTTCTTTCAAGAATTTGTTGATCTCGTGAATGAATCCGCTTACGTCCTGGAAACGGCGGTAGACAGAGGCGAAACGGATATAGGCCACCTCGTCCAGCGGCTTGATCCGCTCCATGACCATCTCACCGATGCGGTCGGTGCTGACCTCCCGGTCCAGGGTGTTCTGGATGGACTGCTCAATTTCCGTGGAAATCCGGTCCAAATCGGCCATTTCCACCTGTCGCTTGTCGAAGGCGCGGACCATGGAGTTGAGAATCTTGTTCCGGTCGAAGCTCTGACGGGAGCCATCCCGCTTGACCACAATAATCGGCAGGCTCTCCACAACCTCATAGGTGGTAAACCGGCGCTGGCAGGCCAGACACTCCCGGCGGCGGCGAATACTCAAACCGTCGTCGCTGTGGCGGGAATCCACTACTTTACTTTCTTGATCACCGCAAAACGGACATCTCATAGGACATACACGCCCTTTCCATTTTTTATTCATTATACCAGTTATCTCCTCCCCTGTCCAGCGTTTTTTTCAGATGGCAGTTTTGACAGCTTTCCCCTTGCCTTTTTGGAAAAAAGCTGGTAAAATAAGTCACATATTTCCGGTTTCTGATCTACCGGGAAAGAGGGTGCGGAAAATGTTTTATGATATGCTGGGCGCTCCCAGACAAAAAGTTGCGCTGCATGTGCATACAACCAACTCCGACGGCAGGCTGTCTCCGGAGGCGGCCCTGGCGCTGTTTCGGGCTGCGGACTACGATGCGGTCGCCTTCACCGACCACTGGCGCTGGAATCCCGGCAGCCGGCAGGACGGCCTCACCGTTTTGTCCGGTGCTGAGTACAATTGCGGCGGCAATGATGGCGCCGGCTTTGTCTGCGGTGCCGGTGTCTACCATATTACCGCCATTGGCTGTACGGAAGAACCCCAGCTGCAGCGGGGGGATGACCAGCAGACCATTGCCGAGGCCATTCACCGGGCCGGGGGTCTTGCAGTACTGGCCCATCCGGCCTGGTCGCTGAACGACCCATCGGTGGTGGCCCAGCAGAATTGCTATGATGCTACGGAGATTTATAACACCGTCTCCGGTGTCCACGCCTCCCGCCGGCCGGATTCCTCGGCTTTTGTGGATCTGCTGGCCTGCCGGGGTGTTTACCTGCCGCTGATTGCCGCAGATGACAGCCATTTTTATGACAACGATGCGGCAGTGGCCTGGGTCTGCGTCCGGGCGGAGGACAATTCTGCCGAAAAGATTATGGACGCGCTGCGCCGGGGCGATTTTTATGCCTCTCAGGGACCGGAAGTGCATCTGCGTCGGCAAGGGGATACCCTGACCGTGCAGTGTTCCCAGGTAAAAGAGGTGTACTTTCACTCCAACGCTGCCTCTGTGGGCGCCCGGGTGGTGAGTGGAGAGAATCTGACCTGCGCAAACTATCCCATCCAACCGGCAGACCGGTTTGTCCGGGCGGAGGTTGTGGATGGACAGAGCAGGCGCGCCTGGACGAATTTTATACAGCTTTAATCACTGACGGATGGAAAGGAGTGGCTGTATGCGGGAAAAAATCCTCTACGGGGTTTGGGCCTGTCTTTATGTTCTGTGTGTGGGGCTGGGCTTTGTGCCGGAGCCTGCCGGGGTTGGAAAGGTACTGCTGGTGCTGACAGCGCTGATATTCTTTCTGCCGGGCTTTGTGCTGCTGTACGACAGCCGCCATAGTGGTAAAAAACGCCTGCGGCTGCGGATTGTCTGCCTGTGCTCTCTGGGGCTGACGCTGGCGCTGCTGATTGCCAATATGTGCTCTGCCCTGTATCCCCCTCAGGTGGGCAAGGTGCTGTATGAGCTGCTGGCGCTGGTTTCCGCGCCCATGCTGTGCGCCCAATATTGGCTGCTGAGTCTGTTTCTATGGGCCTTTCTTTTCGTAGGGACGCTGGCTGTACCCCGTAAAAAGTGACTTTTTTCGGACTCTACTGGAGGTAGAGTCCGAAATTCTACTGTGCAGAGGCCTTGTGGCCTGGGCATTCTATAAAATTGGGGTGGCGATTACCCGGAAAAATAAGTAAGATATTCCCGTGGACGCCCGCTGAAGCGGGCAGAAAGTCGTGTTTAAGGAGTTGTTCCCATGTCCTACCGCATTGTAACCGATACCTGCTGTGATTTTCCCCAGGAAATGTATGAAGAACTGAAGCTGTCCGTAACGCCCTTGAGCGTGAACTACAAAGGACAGACCTATAACAGCTACTCCGAGCAGTGGCTGCAGGAGATGTTCAACGGCCTGCGGGCCGGTGAAGTCGCCCAGACCTCCGCTGTCAATCCCGCCGGCTGGGCCGCGGTCATTGAGCCGGTGCTGAAAGCCGGAGAGGATGCGCTGGTACTGGCCTTTTCCTCGGGCCTCAGTACCACCTACCAGTCTGCCGTAATTGCCGCCGATGAGCTGCGGGAGCAGTATCCGGAGCGGAAAATTGCCGTGGTGGATACCCTCTGCGCCTCCCTGGGACAGGGATTGCTGGTTTACTATGCCTGTCAGAAACGGGATGAGGGGCTGAGTCTGGAGGAGCTGACCGCCTGGTGCGAGGAATATAAGTTCAAGCTGTGCCACTGGTTTACCGTGGATGATTTGATGTACCTGAAGCGGGGCGGCAGAATCAGCGCCACCACCGCACTGGTGGGCACCATGCTGAAAATCAAGCCTGTGCTGCACATGGATAACGAGGGCCACCTTATCAACCGCTTTAAGGCCCGGGGCAGAAAGGCTTCCATTGATGCCCTGGCAGAAAAGGTGGGACAGCTGGGGATTCCCGGCGCCAACGATACCATCTTCATCTGCCACGGCGACTGCATGGAGGATGCCAAGTATCTGGAAGCACAGCTGAAAGAGAAATACAGCACAAAGAATGTATTTATTTATTATGTAGGCGCCGTCATCGGCTCCCATTCCGGCCCCGGTACCCTCGCGGTGTTCTTCCTGGGCGAAAACCGATAACAAAGCACCCCCTGCCAAGCAGGGGGTGTATTTTTGCCCTAAAGGAAGTTCCACCATGTGAGACTATGGGCATCGTACATGGCTTTCAGCAAAGCCTGCAGCTGGTTGCAGCAGGCGGCAAAATGGGGAATTTCCTCCGCCTGGGCGTATATCTGCATTTCTGCAAACAGAGAATCCACATCGTCCATAGGCCCATGGTCAGCAAAGGCGGCTGTACAATTGCGATAGGTCTGCCACCGGCTGTATGCCCGGTCCGCCGCAGCCACCGCGCCGGGAAAGTCTCCAGCCAGTGCAGCCGCGGCCGCAGCTTCCATTTCCTGCTCCGCCGGCTTATGAATGGCCTGCATCCCCCAGGTTGTTAAAAGGCTCACTGCCAGAAGCAGCGCAAGAAGTCCCACGCCCAGCCAGAATCGTCCGCCCAACACTACTCCTCCCTCCGATAGAACAGCACATGGTCTGCATCGTCCACAGTCAAAAGCCAGGTGTCAGCAATCTCCGCGCCCTTTTCCTGCAAGACCCGCTGTACCCAGCTCATATCCTTTTTGGCCTTCTTCAAATTTTCCTTAAGCAGCAGTCCGTCTGAGATGATGGTAATGGGCAAATACTGTTTTTTTGCCGGGATGCCTGCGTCCTTTGCGCTGGCAGGCCGCTCCTTTGGATAGGGAAACACGGACAGGTTGCCGTCCGTTTCCAAAATGGCATATTGAACTGCCCGCAGGTCCAGAACATCCTTCTCCCGCAGATGCCCGGTAAGCTCATCCAGCGTGATCCGGGTTTTGCGCAGGTTTTGCTGGAGAATATTGCCGTTCTCAATCAAAATCACAGGCTTGCCGCACAGGAGCTTGCGCACCTTGACGCTGCGCAGGGAGAGCGTGGCCAAAATTAGCTCCACACCCAACACAGCAAGAATGGGAATCAGGCCGGAAAACAGCGGGATTCCGCCGTCCTGCATGGGAATGGCTGCCAGATTCGCCACCAGCATGGTCACCACAAATTCCGTCGGTTCCATCTGACCGATCTGCCGTTTTCCCATCAGGCGGATGACCCCAATCAGAACCAGATACAGAATTAAAGTACGAACATAGGATAAAATCAACACAGACCACCTCTTTGCAGCCAGTTTTCCCCGAAATTTCCTGGCTATCCGAAATTTTTTATTGAAAATTCTTGACAATTTGAGAAAAGGTGTCTATAATACACTGGTCTGCGTATGCAGATAAATCCTTGCTCATGGCGCGACCATGGGCCAAAAGTCCAAAAGGAGGTGCAAACAACATGGCTAAGATCACCGGTAAGTACGAGGTGCTTTACATCATCGACCCTGCACAGGGCGAGGAGGGCATCGCCGCACTTGTGGAAAAGTTCAAGGCAATGGTGGAGGCGGAGGGTACCCTGTCCAACGTGGATGAGTGGGGCAAGCGTCGTCTGGCCTATCCCATCAACGACCTGAACGAGGGCTACTACGTTCTGATGAACTTCGAGTCCAAGCCCGAGTTCCCCGCAGAGCTGGAGCGTGTGATGAAGATTACCGACGGCATCCTGCGCTGCCTGACCACCGCAGTGGAAGCGTAAGGAGGAATCCCTATGCTTAACCACATTACCATCATGGGTCGCCTGACCCGTGACCCCGAGCTGCGCCGTACCGGCAGTGGCGTTGCAGTCACATCCTTCAGCCTGGCTGTAGACCGTGACTTCTCCCCCAAGGATGGCGGCGAACGGGAAACCGATTTCATCGACTGTGTTGCCTGGCGTCAGACCGGAGAATTTGTCTCCAAGTATTTCACCAAGGGCCGCATGGCGGTGGTATCCGGCCGGCTCCAGATTCGTAACTGGACCGACAAGGATGGCAATAAGCGTCGCACAGCCGAAGTCATTGCTGACAATGTCTATTTCGGCGACAGCAGACGTGACGGCGACAGTGGCAGCAGCTACAGCAGCAATGCCTACGGCGCCGCACCCGCAGCACCCAGCTACGGCGGTTATACCGCTCCTTCCGGCGCACCCGCATCGGATTTTGCAATGCTGGATGATGATGACGCACAGCTGCCTTTCTAAAATCTGAACTTTTTCACAATGCTTACAAAGGAGGTAAACCCCATGGCTAACGAACAGCGTGTCCGTCCCCGTAAGCGCAAGAAGGTGTGCGCTTTCTGCGTGGACAAAGTGACCAGCATCGATTACAAGGATACTGCAAAGATTCGCCGTTACCTGTCCGAGCGCGGCAAGATTCTGCCCCGCCGTACCACCGGCACTTGCGCAGCCCATCAGCGTAGCCTGACCACCGCTATCAAGCGCGCCCGTCAGATTGCTCTGCTGCCCTACGTTGCTGACTAATAAATGCATAGCGCCCCCGGAAGCTTCCGGGGGCGTTTGATATTATGCAGAAGCTTTTTATTCCCGGGGTGCGGAACCACCGCGGGAAATGCCTGGCTAAAAATCCGGTATATATGCCGCGCTGGCGGCGTCGGCCTCCTGGGTAAAGCCCCGGAGGTCATTTAAATACATCCAGCTAAGCACTGCCTGGTACTCCTCCTCCGTAACCGCCCGGTCAAAGGGGGCAGGCAGGCCGGGCATGGGAGTATACTGGCGCATAAGACTCACAAGTACGGTATCGGCCAGATTTTCCCCAATCCAGTCCAGAACCTTCAGGGAGTTTTCTATTTGCCCGGGCAGAATCAAATGGCGGATCACCACGCCCTTTTTCAGCCGTTCTCCCTGCCAGACCGGCGCGCCTACCTGACGCACCATTTCCCGGATGGCGGCCGTTGCTACGGGAAAATAATCTGCTGCGCCCGACAGCCGGGCAGCCAGCGCGCTGTCTGCGTATTTGAGGTCCGGCAGGTAAATATCCACCTTGCCGGTCAGCAGCTGCAGCGTCTGCACCCGCTCGTAGCCCCCGCAGTTATACACCACCGGTACCGGCAGGGGAGACTCCAGTGCCGGCAGGATAGTGGGCAGAAAATGGGTAGGGGTCACAAGGTCAATATTCTCCGCGCCCCGGGCAATCAAGTCCTCCATCATCTGCCGCAGCTGGGCAGTTGTGACGGGCTGCCCCACCGGGCCGCCGCTGATATCCCGGTTCTGGCAATAGCTGCAGCCCAGCGTGCAGCCGCCGAAGAAAATTGCACCGCTGCCGCCGGCACCTGCCAGTGCCGGCTCTTCCCATTTGTGGAGCATGGTTTTGGCAACCAACGCCTCTGCCGGACAGCCGCAAAAACCGGTCTGACCGGCAGTCCGGTCTGCGCCGCACTGCCGGGGGCAGAGCTTGCAGTTAACATAACACATCAAAATACCCCCTCCGGGAAGTATAAATTCAAATCCACATCCCCCTCAATGCCGGGGACGCTGCCGGAGGCGGTGTACTGCCACATATCTATCTGATAGGGATAATCCATGGGGTGGTCATACATGGCCAACCAGAAGGGATATTCCACCAGCTCCTCTATGTACAAATACGAATCTGCCAGCATAGGATTGAAGTAAACCATGCTCTGGTAGCCTGCCTCCCGGATTTCTCCGCAGAAGGCCTTGGTACATTCTGTCAGCAGCCGCGGTGTCATCTCTGCCGTACGCGCATCCTCACCCAAAAACTCCCAGTCGAACACAATGGGCATGTCCAGCTGCCAGCCGTCCACCAGCTCCAGCACAAATTGGGCCTCCTCGCAGGCTTCCTCCACAGTAATGGCCTGGGAGAAGAAGTATCCGCCCACCCGCAGACCTGCTTCTGTGGCGCCCTGATAGTTTTTTTCCACATTATCGTCCGGGAAAATAAGGCCCTGCTCCGAGCCTCGCCAGCCCAGACGCAGCATCACAAATTCAACGCCCGCCTGCTTTACCTGCTGCCAGTCGATATCACCCTGCCAATAGGACACATCGATACCCAGCACGCTCTGTCCCGCAAGGCAGGTCAGATAATCCCCCTCATAGGCAAAATCCGACGGCCCGTAGGGGTTCTCCGGGGGCGGCGGCAGGGTATTCGGCACAGTGGTTTCCTCTGTTGCGGCCTGGACAGCAGTAGCAGCTGCACTGTGCGCCGGGGCAGGGGAATTGCGCAGCCCACGGACGATGCCAAATATAAGGCCTGTTAAAACAAGACCCGTTACCGTCAATTCCCAGAACAGCAGATTCCGGTAAAAGGGCTTTCTCTTTGTTTCCATAACTCCACTCCTCTGCCTTTTGAGTATACCATGCGCCGGCCTTTTTGCCAAGAAAAAGATTATACGGAGCGGATGGAATATCCGCTCCGTAATATGGGAATAGTGTCTATGGTTCTCCGACAATGGTACCCGGTGCCCCGGTAAAGGAGGACAGCACCTCAACGCGGATACCGTATTCTTTTGCGATTTCCACACTGCGGTCATGGAGCACCTGGGCACCGTTGGCGATCAGAGAGAGCATCTTATCGTAGCTCAGCTTCCCAAAACGGGTGGCATCGGGATAACGCCGGGGGTCCCGGTCATATACGCCGTCCACATCCGTAAAAATCTGGCAGATATCCGCCTGCAGAAACGCTGCAAGGGCCACGGCCGTGGTATCAGAGCCACCGCGCCCCAGGGTTGTGATATCCCCCTGGGCATCCACACCCTGAAAGCCTGCCACTACCACAATGTTTCCCCGTTCCAGTTCCCGGGTAATCCTGTCTGACTGCAGCTTCTGTATCCGGGCCGCCCCATGTACCCCGTCGGTCAAAAGGCCGGCCTGCCAACCGGTCAGACTCACCGCGGGAAAGCCCCTCGCACCGATGGCCATGGCCATCAGCCCAGCCGAGAGCTGTTCCCCGGCGGCAAGATAGGCGTCCATTTCCCGTTGGTTGCCCCGCTGATTTACCTCTTTCGCCTTTGCAATCAGGCTGTCGGTGGTATCCCCCTGGGCTGAGACCACCACAACCACCTGTATCCCCTGCTGGGCAAGCCCTGTAATCCGCCGGGCTGCCGCCCGGATGCGGTCCTCGTTTGCCAGAGAAGAACCGCCGTATTTTTGCACAACCAGCATCCGTTTCACCTCCGCAATAATCTATGCCTCCGTGGGGTAGTTTGTGCAGAAATTGGGCGAAAAAAGACTGCTGCAGGAAGCAGCAGTCTAAAAAAGAAGCTCTTAACCGGCCAGGATTTCCGCTTTGATAATGCCCTTTGTCTGGCGCAGCTGGCGCAATAGCTCCTCCACTTGAATGGTCAGATCCATAGTCTCTGCGGAAATGGTGACAACCGCCGTGCCGTTGCTGGGCACGATGGAGTTAATGGTCATAATATTGGCCCGGCACTCGGCAAAAATTCCCAGGATGTTGGACAGCATGCCCGGCTCGTCCCGCATCAGCAGCTGGAAGGTAATGACCCGGCCGGACATCATATTCCGGAAGGGAATCACCGTATCCCGGTACTTATAAAATGCGCTGCGGCTGATGCCGGTCATGCGGGTAGCTTCATTGACCGTGGAGGCTTCGCCGATGGACAAAAGCCGCTTTGCCTCGGCAACCTTAATAAACACCTCCGGCAGAGCGGATGCTTCTACAATGTAGTATTTGGGACTGCTTGGCATAAGCGACCTCCTGTAACCTGTTAAAATATACATGTTCCGCAGGCTTTTCTCACAGCTATTGTAGCATATCTTCAAAAAAATGCAACCCTATTCCGGGTAAAAGATAAAAGGAGCGCAGTTATGTTCGCAAATCTGAAACAACCCATACGCCTTTTGCTGCTGTTTCTGGCGGTGCTGCTGGGACTGAAGTACCTGCTGCCCTTTTTTCTGCCCTTTTTGCTGGGCGGGGGCATCGCTTTGCTGGCAGAGCCGGCGGTGAGCCTCGGGGTGCGGCGTTTGAAGCTCCCCCGCCCCTTGGCGGCGGGGATTGGTGTGAGCCTGACACTGCTGACGCTGCTGACACTGATTACCTTTTTGGGGGCGCTGGCGGTGCGGGAGCTGGGCAACCTTGCCGGTGCGCTGCCGGACATGCAGGACACTGCCCAGCAGGGTATGGTGCTGGTACAGGACTGGCTGGTGAACATCACTAACCGGACACCGGACGGGGTGCGTCCGCTGCTGCAAAAGACGGTGGTAGACTTCTTCGGAAGCGGCACGGCGCTGCTGGAGCAGGTGACCAGCCGTATCCCCGGGGTGGTCTCGGGCATTTTAAGCGGTGTGCCCAATGGCGCGCTGGGCATCGGCACCGGATTACTGGCCAGCTTTATGATTTCCGCCCGGCTGCCGCGGCTGGGGCAGGGCATCCGCAACCGGATGCCCCCGGTTTGGACCCAGAAGTACCTGCCTGCCCTGCGCAGGGTGCGGCAGGTCATGGGCGGGTGGCTGAAAGCACAGGGCAAGCTGGCGGGTCTTACCTATTTAATTGTCGCCGCCGGGTTTCTGCTGCTGCGGATTCCCTATGGGCCGGCGTGGGCGGTTCTGGTGCCGCTGGTGGATGCCATCCCTATATTGGGCACCGGCACCGTGCTGCTGCCGTGGGCACTGGTGAAGCTGCTGCAGGCGGAGCATTTGCAGGCCATCGGCCTTCTGTGTACCTACGGCGTTGCCTTTATCACCCGTACCGCACTGGAGCCCCGTCTGGTAGGGCAGCATGTAGGGATTGACCCGCTGGTGACGCTGGTGGCCCTGTATATCGGCTACCGGCTCTGGGGCGTGGCGGGGATGCTGCTGGCGCCCATTCTGACCGGGGCGGTAAAAAGCTTTCTGGATGCTGCCGAGCCTGCTTCGTAGGGGCATATAAAATACAGGGCGGCTGATAGCCGCCCTGCCGGTGCCGTAATTATACCAATTTTTTCCCGTTCAGGACGGCTTCTATCAGCTTATCGCCGTCATAGCGCAGCTTCAGCAGGAAGAACGGGGCATCCTGCCACAGCAGCTCCAGAAAAATCTTATCCCCCTCCCAGGTGGGAAGCACATTGAGAAAATCCCGGCTTACCCACTGCAGGTCGCCTTCGTCACATTCCTTCAACTGGCCGGTGAAGCCGTCGGCTGTGAACAGGTACATATACTCCCCTTCCCAGGGGCCGTTGGTGAGGAACGTTACCACACCCCGGCAGCGCCAGCTGGTCAGCGTCAGCCCGGTCTCCTCCAGAGCCTCCCGCAGCAGGCACTCGTCGGGGGTTTCGTCACCTTCAAATTTACCGCCGATGCCAATCCATTTATCTTGGTTTACATCGTTTTTCTTCTTGACCCGGTGGAGCATCAGCACCTCGTCCCCACGGGTGACGTAGCAAAGGGTGGAGTTGATCATAGGGTGTCTCCTTTTTTAATCAACCGGATGGCGTGGTGCAGGTTGGTCACCTCTACGGTGCTGTGCCCTGCCTCCCACTCCCCGTCCAGCGTCCAGGGCATGTCCGGACTGGCGTGAACGGTGACATGCCGGGCAGAACGGAAGGTAATCATTCCGCAGTTGTACTTCTGGGTGCTCAGTGCCTGAATACACTCCCGAATTTCGTTAAAATCCTTGGGGGCGCGCACCAGCAGAACCTCAAACTGTCCGTCGGCCATATCTACCTGTTTGGGATCCAGTGTGAGGATGCCGCCGACGCTGGTGGAGTTGCAAATGGCGCCGAACAGATAATTGCCTGCAATTTCCTCCCCATCCAGTTCCATGCGGACGGCTACATTGCGGATCTGGGACAGCTCCTGAATACCCTCCAGCACATAGGCCGTATGCCCCAGTGCGTTTTTTACGCTCTGGGGGGTGGTGTAGCTGGCTTTGGTGAAGGCACCGAAGGAGGCAACATACGCAAAATACCGGCTGCCCAACATTCCTACGTCATAGGGCTGGGGAGCGCCGTCGATGATTTCCCGGGCGGCCTTCAGAGGGTCCAGCGGCAGGCGCAGGCTGCTGGCAAAGTCATTGGTGGTGCCGGCGGGGATATATCCCAGCGGAACATCTGCGCCGCTGCGCAAAAGGCCGGACACCGTCTCGTTAAAGGTACCGTCGCCGCCGCAGCAGACCACCAAATCCATTTCTGCCGCCCGGGCGCAGACCACGCATTCAGCGTCCGACTGGGCAGCGGTAATATAGGTGTGGACATCATAATCGGCCCGGTTGAAAATTGCGGTAATCTCCGGCAGGAGCCGCGCGGCCTTGCGCATACCGGCAGTGGGATTGACCACAAGAAGCATTTTTTTCATATAAACCACCTGCTTTGCTTTGGTGCTAATCATTATAGCATCTGGGGAGAAAATCGCAAGCAGAATCCGCACAAACAGCAAAGGCTTTACAGTTTATTCACAACCTGGCGGGGCATTGACAAGGCGGGCGGGATTTGCTATACTATAAAAAACCAAATAGGACAGTTCGTGACCCTCCTGTCGGTAAACAAAACTAGGCTTTTGGTATGGGTGCAGCATGCACTCATTTTTTTGGGCGCGAATTGCGCCCGTTTTTATTGTCTGGAGTGATTTTATGAACAAAAGAGCGCGGTTTTTAGCCCACGGCGCGCTGATTGGGGCGATGTATGTGGCCCTGACCTATCTGCAGAACCTGTTGATTCCCGACTCAGCCACATGGGCCATCCAGTTTCGGGTGGCAGAGGCGCTGTGTGTGCTGGCATTTTTTACCCCGGCGGCCATTCCCGGGCTGACCATAGGGTGTCTGCTGTTCAATGTGAGCTTTGCCATGGCGCTGCCGCTGGATTTTCTGGTGGGAAGCCTTGCCACCCTTCTGGCAACCTGGGGAATGTATCTGACCCGCCGGCTGACGGTGAGGGGCCTGCCGGTGCCGGGCCTGCTGCTGCCGGGGCTTTTCAACGCGTTTCTCGTGGGCTGGGAGCTGACGGTTTACATTGGCGGCGGCTTCTGGGTGAACGCGGCGTGCGTGGCCATCGGTGAGGTTGCTGTGCTGCTGACCTTGGGTGCTGGCCTGTATTACGCCATGACCCGGCGGGGCTTAGCGAAGCGGCTGTTTGGGTAATGTCCCCCTTGCGTTTTGCAGGCGGAGATGGTACTATATAAAAAGTATCAGAATTACCCGTTTTATTATATTAAATGGAGGAAAAACACATGAAGCGTACGGACTATATCAGCTGGGATGAATATTTTATGGGTATCGCCATGCTGGCCGCCCGCCGCAGCAAGGACCCCAGCACTCAAGTGGGCGCCTGCATTGTTTCTCAGGACAATATCATCATTTCCACCGGCTACAACGGCATGCCCAAGGGCTGCTCCGACGATGAATTCCCCTGGGACCGGGAGGGTGCGGAAACAAAGTATCCCTTTGTTGTGCATGCGGAGCTGAACGCCATTTTAAATGCCAATGGCCGTGACCTGCGGGGCAGCCGGCTGTATGTGGCGCTGTTCCCCTGCAACGAATGTGCCAAGGCTATCATTCAGAGCGGTGTGGCTGAGATTTTCTATCTGTCCGACAAGTACGCCACTACCCCCACCACCCTGGCATCCAAGCGGATGCTGGATGCCGCCGGCGTCAAATACACCCAGCTGCGCCCCAAAATCAACAGCATCACGCTGGATTTCACCCCCGAGGAAGAGAAGGCAAAGAAATAAAAATTAAGGGCGGCCAGCGGCCGCCCGTTTATTAGGTTTTTTTGATAAATTTTTCACCGCACTTGGGGCAGGTAATGGAAATTTTACCCTTACCCCGGGGCACCCGCACCTGCTGACGGCACCGGGGACAGTCAAAATAGCGGTGCTGCCGGTCCTTCAGCCGCTGCAGGAACATCAGATACTTCCGGTTCTCCTGGTACCGCTTGTAAGTGTTGCGGGAGAGGGAGCGGAAAATCGCCCAGCCCATGAAGATATAGGAAATCAGCGTCATCGCCAGATTCAAAAGCGGAATCCGCAGGAACATGGAAAGCAGGCAGGCAACCAGCCCGGCCCCCAGAATTGCCATATTCAACTTGTCTGTGCCATAGCGGCCCATCATAAAGTGGCGGATACCGCTGCTGATTTTTGCACCGACCTGGTGTAATTTTTGGCGGAAACCGTTCATAACAATCACCTTTGCTGCTTAGAATATCCTTATTATAATAAAAGCGCGCAGGATTGCAAGTCCCCGGCGGGATTGTTTACGGATTGTTTACAGCAGATAAATAATAAAATTGATGAAAAAGGTGTTGACATACAGGAAGTAAAGTGATATAATTTTATCGATAAACCGATACTTAATGCGGGGCTTCTTGAATAGCAGATGTAGTTTTTCTTGACAAACCCGGCAATATGGTATATCATAATGACAGGCATCGTGTGACTGACGGATTTCGCGGGTTACCGCGGGGGAGTGCGGTGTTATATTTTGCCGAACGTCTGGGCAACCGATTCTATGGGAATGGGTTGCTTTTTTGTTTTTTAGGAGAGATTTATGCAATTTACTTACAAAAACCTGAAAGCCACTATGCAGCGGCATATTGTTACAGGTGAGGAAATCGACCGGAACATGCAGCGGCTGCTGGCGCAGAGCCCCAGAATTGCCGTGGTTGAGGACCGTCCCACCCAAAGCGGCGATGAGGTCGTTCTGGACTACGCCGGTTTTTGCGGCGGGGAGCAGTTCCCCGGCGGAACCGCGCAGGATCAGACGCTGGTTTTGGGCAGCGGAATGTTCATCCCCGGCTTTGAAGAGCAGCTGATGGATAAGGTCACCGGAGAGGAAGTGACCGTAACCGTTACCTTCCCTGATGCCTATCACGCGGCGGAGCTGGCCGGAAAAGAGGCTCAGTTCCATTGCAAAATCAAGGAAATTCGGGTCAAGACCCTCTATGAGCTGGACGACACCTTTGCCCGGGAAGTGGGCAAGTGTGAAAATCTGGAGCAGATGCGGCAGAAAATGGGTGAAAGCCTGCAGGCGCACGCTGACGAACGGGGCGAAATTGACCTTCAGGAGCAGCTTCTGCGGCAGGCCGCGGAAACTCTGGATTTCACCATCTCCGAAAAGATGCTGGAGGAGGCGATGGACGACCAGCTTCGCAATCTGCAGGCGCAGCTTGCCCAGCAGGGTCTGACGTTGGAAATGTACTGCCAGTTCATGAATACCACGCCCGAGCAGCTCCGTCAGGACGCTAAGCCCAGCGCCGAAGCCGCCATCCGCAGCCGCGCGGCCATTGATGAGATCGTACAGCTGGAAAACCTTCAGGCAGACGATGAAGACATCGCCAAGGCACTGGCAATCATCGCCCGTCACAACCGCATTACCGTGGAGGAGCTGAAGGAAGAGTACGATGCCGCATTGGAGCAGATGGTAATCAACAGTGTACTCGCCGGAAAGGTCATGCGTCTGATTCGGGATGCGGCCGATATCACGGTGGTATAAATCACATCCGTCATTTTTTGTGCTGAAGAGAAAGCACCAATTTTAAGGAGGAAAAAACCATGGCAATTGTTTTTGACGAAAACGGCAAATACGTAGACGAAAAGGGTTTGGTAAAGCTGGACCCCACCAAGTTTGCTGACTGGCAGATCGCAGAAGAAGCAGAAAAGACGCTGCCTTCCGTAGATTACTTCCGCGAGAAGCTGGGCCTGCTGGAAGAAGAAATCATTCCCTACGGCAAGACCCCCAAGATTGACTTCATCAAGGTTATGAACCGTCTGAAGGA